>NZ_JAFKHD010000007.1 GCF_017307565.1 Devosia sp. | reverse complement strand
TCGAGTTCGCCGGCATCGGTCTTGAATTCCGTCTGCCCCTTGTCGAACTTGCGTTCGGCGAAGATGGCGAGCTGCGTGCGCTGGCCCCAGGTGCCGATAAAGGCATTGTCGCTGGCCAGCATCGCATAGGGCACCTGAGCATCGTCGATCAGAACACGCTGATGCTGGTCGACGATCTTGGCCATTATCGCGGCGACATAGGGTGTCGCGTTCCAGGTGTGGATGTCCCACCAGCCTACCTGGGGGTCGCATTCGTTGTTGACGAGCGGCACCGTGGCAAGCCGCGGATGATGCTCGCCGATATATCGGGCAACAGCCAATTCGCGCCGGCTGATGCCAAGGCTATCGGGGGTAATGTCCTCGGGGTGATGCGTGCCACCCTTTTCGTGAACCGAAATGAAGTCGAGGCGCGGCGTTTCACCGGTGATGGCGCTGACGCCGCTGTCACAATGGGCGACGAAGGCCTTGAACAAGGGCGACATGTGAATGGCAGTGCCGGGGCCACCAATCTTGAGGCTCGGGTCGACCGCATCTATGCCCGCGACGCAGGCGTCGTAGTAGTTGAGAAAACCCCGTTCGCCATGCTGCCACCAGGGCAGGTCGGGCTCGTTCCAGGTTTCGAAATACCACTGAGCCAGTTCTTCGGCGCCGTAGCGCGTCTTGAGGCGGGCAATGACCGTGGCGATGAAGTCGCGCCAGACCAGCACGTCGTCGCGCTCGGTAAAGCCGGTAAAGACCTGCGAGGGATTGCCCATGAGTTCGAAGAACGGCTTGTAACCGAACTCGACCATCGTATCGACCGCGCGGTCGAACAGCGACCAGTCATAGGAGATGCTGGCGCCGGAGCGCTGAGCGCGGATCAGCTCGAACAGATAGTGGGGGCGGAGATACTCGACACCCTTGTCTGGCGTCGCCGCCACCATGGCCAGCGCGGCGCGCATGTGTGGCAGAAGCAGCAACTGCCCCGGGGAGAACCCGGTGGCGCGCCAGAACCTTTGGAAAGGGCCTGCGGCCTTCTGCGTATCGATCGAAATGTGCATCAAACTACCCCTCAGAGTGCGGCAAGCATGCCGCCGTCGACATAAAGAACCTGGCCAGTGATGAAGTTGGCGGCGGGTGAAGCGAGAAACACGGCCGCTCCGGCCAATTCCTCCGGCTGTGCCCACCGGCCCATCGGCGTTCGCCCCCGAACGAAGGCGTCAAACTCGGGATTTTCGATAAGCGCCTTGTTCATTTCGGTGAGGAAATAGCCTGGGCCGATCCCGTTGACCTGGATGTTGGAGGTGCCGAGTTCGGTGGCGAGCGCGCGGGTCAGCATTTTGAGCGCGCCCTTCATCACGGTGTAGGGCACGACGCTGGTGCGACCTTTTTCGCTCATCAGCGAACAGATGTTGATGATCTTGCCGCCGCCTCGCGCGATCATGCCCGGCACGATGGCGCGCGAGGGCACTACGGCGCCCATGACATGGGTGTCGAACATTGTCTGCCAGGTAGCGTCGGTGTGCTCCACGAAGGGAGCCCGCAGCTGAATGCCGGCATTGTTGACGAGGATGTCGACCGGCGGCAGGCTTGCGATGGCCTCGCCCAGTTCCTGCGACTTGGTGATGTCGCAGACCATGGCGGAGGCTAAAAGACCCTCGGCACGCAGCACCTGCACAGCGGTATCGACGCTTTCAGGCTGACGGCCGTTGAGGGTCACATGGGCACCGGCCTGAGCCAGGCCGCGCGCCATGGCGAGC
>NZ_JAFKHD010000006.1 GCF_017307565.1 Devosia sp. | reverse complement strand
TCATCGACCTGCCGCCGGGCACCGGCGACATCCATATCGGCCTTTTCCAGCAGACCATCGTCGACGGCGTCGTCATCGTCTCGACCCCGCAGGACCTGGCGCTGATCGATGCGCAAAAGGCCATCGACATGCTCCGCCGCATGTCTGTGCCTATCCTCGGGCTCATTGAAAACATGAGCTATTTCATCGCCCCGGACACCGGCAATCGCTACGACATTTTTGGAACAGGCGGCGCCGAAAAGGCGGCCGAACGCCTCGACATTCCCTTCCTCGGCGCCATCCCGCTGGTCATGTCCATCCGCGAGAATTCCGACGCCGGCGCACCGCCTGTGGCGGCTGATCCGGAAGGCGCGGAAGCAACAGCATACCGCGTGATTGCGCGCCGTCTCCTTGGTGCGGCCCCAGCCTGAGCAGGGGCCGCCTCAACCTCTCCTGGCACCGAAATCGATTGCTGAAATCGATTGCATGACTTTTCCGAACACGCTATCGGGCTAGTCCACAAGGGCGCAGGCTCGGAGCGGAGGGGTTATGTTTTCCATTGATCGCCGGGATTTCGGTCCCGACTTCACCTTTGGCGTGGCCACGGCTGCCTATCAGATCGAAGGCGGCCAGCGCGATGGTCGCGGCACCTCGATCTGGGATACGTTCTCGGCAACCCCCGGCAATGTCCACAATGGCGATACGGGCCTTAACGCCTGCAATCACTACGAACTCTGGCCGCAGGATCTTGACCTGATCCGTGACGGCGGCTTTGGCGCCTATCGCTTCTCGATCGCCTGGCCGCGCCTGATCCCCGAAGGCACCGGTGCCATCAATCAGGCAGGCCTTGATTTCTACGATCGACTGATCGACGGCATGCTCGAGCGCGGCCTTAAACCCTATGCAACGCTCTACCACTGGGATCTGCCCTCGGCCCTGCAGGACCGCGGCGGCTGGATGAACCGCGATATCGCCAACTGGTTCGGTGATTACGCCACGCTGGTGGGCGAAAAATTCGGTGATCGTCTGGCTGCAACCGCGACCATCAACGAGCCCTGGTGTGTCGCCTTCCTCAGTCATTTCCTCGGCGTTCACGCCCCCGGCTATCGCGATCTGCGCGCCGCTGCTCGCGCCATGCACCACGTGCTTTTCGCGCATGGCACGGCCATCGATGCCCTACGCGCGACCGGTACAAAAAACCTCGGCATCGTGCTCAACCTCGAAAAATCCGAGCCGGCGACCGACAGCGAAGAAGACAAGGCGGCCTGCAACTTTGGCGACGCGCTGTTCAATCGCTGGTACCTCGGCGGCGTGCTCAAGGGCCAGTACCCGGCCGAACTCACCGAATGGCTCGCGCCCTACCTGCCGGCCAACTATCAGGCTGATATGGCTGTCGTCTCGCGTCCGCTCGACTGGCTCGGGATCAACTATTACACCCGCGGCATCTACAAGGCTTCCACCCAACCGGGCCGACCGGTCGAACAGGTCAAGGGTGACCTCGAAAAGACCGATATGGGCTGGGAAATCTACCCCAAGGGCCTGTCGGATCTCTTGGTGCGCGTCTCCAACGAATATACCAAGATCCCGCTCTACGTGACCGAGAACGGCATGGCCGAAGTCGAAGGCGACGACGATCCGCGGCGCGTAAAATACTACGACGAGCACCTGAAGGCCGTGCTCGCCGCCCGCGAGGCCGGCGCTGATGTGCGCGGCTATTTCGCCTGGTCGCTGCTCGACAACTACGAATGGGCAGAGGGCTATAACAAGCGCTTT
>NZ_JAFKHD010000005.1 GCF_017307565.1 Devosia sp. | reverse complement strand
GCAGGCCGTTGTCTTCGAGCAGCAGCAGCACGCGGCCGCCATTGGTCGGGTCGTTCGGAATGCCGATCTTGGCGCCATCGGGCAGGTCGGCAATGTTCTCGTACTTGTCCGAGTAAATGCCGATCGGGAAGTTCACGGTCGTTGCCACGGATTCGATGGCGTAGCCGCGGTCACGCACCTGGTTGTCGAGGTAAGGCTGGTGCTGGAACGAATTGGCGTTGAGTTCGCCCGACGCCAAGGCCTCGTTCGGAATGACATAGTCCGAGAATTCGAGGATTTCGAGGTCGATACCCTGGGCAGCAAGGATCGGCTTCACAGCTTCCAGAATCTGAGCGTGCGGGCCGGGCGTAACGCCGATCTTGATGGTTTCGGCATAGGCCGGCGCCGCGATCAGCGAGAGGCCAAGGGCCACACCGGCAATAACAGTCTTGAACGACATGGATAAAAATCCTTTCGAGGGAGGGGAGTTAGTGGCGCGAGCGCTTGTCGAAGCGCCGCGCAAGGGAATCGCCAAGGCTCTGCACGCCCTGGACGAGAACGATCAGCACCAGCACCACGGCCAACATCACGTCGGGCATGAAGCGCTGATAACCGAACCGAATACCGAGATCGCCGAGCCCACCGCCGCCGACGGCACCCACCATGGCCGAGTAGCCGATGAGGCTCACAACGGTCAGCGTCAGTGCCAGCGTGATCGCCGGCAATGCCTCGGGCAGCAGAACTTTCTGGACGATCTGAAAGGGGCTCGCGCCCATGGACCGCGCCGCTTCGATCAGTCCCTGATCGACGCCGCGAATGGCCGCCTCGATAACGCGCGCAATGAAGGGCGCCGAAGCAATGGTCAGCGGCACGATGGCTGCGCTGGTGCCGATGGAAGTGCCGGTGATCAACCGTGTCAGCGGAATGATGGCGACGACGAGAATGATGAACGGCGTCGAGCGCGCTGCGTTGACGATCAGGCCGAGCACGGCGTTGACGGCCGGCGCCGCGAACAGTTCACCACGCTGGCTGGTCGCCAGAAACACGCCGAGCGGCAGGCCGATCAGCGTGCCGATAAAGCCAGCGATGCCGACCATGTAGAGCGTCTGCACGAAGGAATCGACGAGCAGTTTCAGGATCTGGGGCGAAAAGACCTCAGGCATAGCCGAGCACCTCCGTTTCGAGACCCAGTTCCTTAGATGTCGCGAGGAGCGCGGGCAGTTTTTCGATAGAAGGCAGGCTCACCACCAGCGTGCCAAAAGGCCGGCCGGAAATGTGGTCCACCTTGGCCTGCACGATGCCAAGATCGGCATCGAGTTTTCGCGTCAAAACGGAAAGCCACGGCTGCGCCGCGCCCTCCCCCTTGAACACCAGCTGCACCAACGCTTCCTTGCCTGCCTCAGGCGTAGCGCTCAGGCGCGTCGCCAGATGTTCGGGCAGTTTTGTGCCGGTAATGCTGGAAACGAAATTCCGCGTCGTCGCATGCTGCGGGCCGGTGAAGACGTCATAGGTCGCGCCCTCTTCGACGATCCGCCCCTGATCGATCACGGCGACCCGATCGGCCACGGTCTTGATCACGGACATTTCGTGCGTGATCAGCAGCACGGTCACATCAAGCTCGGCATTGACCTGCTTGAGCAGCGCCAGAATCTGTTCGGTCGTCTCCGGATCGAGCGCCGACGTCGCCTCGTCCGAAAGCAGCACCTTTGGATTGGTCGCCAGCGCCCGGGCAATGCCGACGCGCTGCTTCTGCCCGCCCGAAAGTTCGTCCGG
>NZ_JAFKHD010000353.1 GCF_017307565.1 Devosia sp. | reverse complement strand
GTGACTTTCAGGCGGGGAGCAGCCACCGGGCTGCTCCTAGTTATCGAGGAAGCTCCGCAGCTTCCGGCTCCGGCTCGGGTGCTTGAGCTTGCGGAGCGCCTTGGCTTCGATCTGACGGATACGTTCGCGGGTCACCGAGAACTGCTGGCCGACTTCTTCGAGCGTATGGTCGGTGTTCATGCCGATACCGAAACGCATGCGCAGCACGCGCTCTTCACGCGGCGTCAACGAGGCGAGAACACGGGTCGTCGTTTCGCGCAGGTTGGACTGGATCGCCGCATCGATCGGCTGGATCGCATTCACGTCCTGGATGAAATCGCCGAGGTTCGAATCTTCTTCGTCGCCGATCGGCGTTTCGAGAGAAATCGGCTCCTTGGCGATCTTGAGGACCTTGCGGACCTTGTCGAGCGGCATCTGGAGCTTTTCGGACAGTTCTTCCGGCGTCGGCTCGCGACCGATTTCGTGCAGCATCTGGCGCGAGGTACGAACGATCTTGTTGATCGTCTCGATCATGTGCACCGGAATACGGATCGTGCGGGCCTGGTCGGCGATCGAGCGGGTGATCGCCTGACGAATCCACCAGGTCGCATAGGTCGAAAACTTGTAACCGCGACGGTACTCGAACTTGTCGACGGCCTTCATCAGGCCGATATTGCCTTCCTGAATGAGATCAAGGAACTGCAGGCCGCGGTTCGTGTACTTCTTCGCGATCGAGATCACGAGGCGAAGGTTGGCTTCCACCATTTCCTTCTTGGCGATCGCAGCTTCGCGCTCGCCCTTCTGCACCTTGTGAACGATGCGGCGGTATTCGGCGATATCCAGACCGGTTTCGGTGGCAAGCGTAGCGATCTCGTGACGGATATCGCGCACGGTATCGGCTTCGCGGCGGGCAAACTCGCCCCAGCCCTTGCCGTCAAAACCTTCAAGGCCGGTTTCCCAGGTCGGGTCGAGCTCGCGACCATAGTAGTTCTGCAGGAAGATTTCGCGCTTGACGCCATAGCTTTCGGCTAGGCGCAGCAGACGGCCTTCCAGGCGCACGAGGCGCTTGTTAATGTCGTAGAGCTGCTCGACGAGGCTTTCGATACGGCTGGTATTGAGCGAAAGCGACTTCACGTCGGCAATCACGTCGGCGCGCAGAGCACCCAGCTTCTTCGATTCGGCGTCGGAAACGGTCGCGGTGCGGTCGACGGCGTGACGGTCCTGCATCACGCGCATTTGGCCATAGGCCTCGGCGATGCGGTTGAACGTTTCGACGACCTGCGGCTTCAGCTCGGCTTCCATGGCCGACAGCGACAGGGCGTTGTCGAATTCGTCGTCGTCATCTTCGACCGGATCCTGCGGAGCTTCCGGCTCCTCGGGCACATAGTCGTCGTCGCTGTCCGATGAGGCTGCGCGACGCGGCGCGGGCTTTGCGGCGGCCTTGACGACCTCAGGCTCATGACGCGCAGGCGCAACCGGGATCTCAGGCGCTGCCTGCTTGGCATCGGGGCCAGCATAGGTCGCTTCGAGATCGATGATGTCGCGCAGCAGAATTTCGCCTTCTGCGAGCTGATCGCGCCAGATGATGATGGCCTGGAAGGTCAGTGGCGATTCGCACAGACCCTCGATCATGGTCTCGCGGCCTGCCTCGATGCGCTTGGCGATGGCGATTTCGCCTTCGCGGCTGAGCAGTTCCACCGAGCCCATTTCGCGCAGATACATGCGCACCGGGTCGTCGGTACGGTCGGAGCCCGATTTGGTATTGGAGGTATTGGCCAGAGCGGTGCCGCCGGAGGGCGCAACTTCGCTGCCGGTATCCTCTTCGTCCTTCTCGACTTCGGTCTCTTCGACCTCGTCTTCGTCGACGACGTTGATGCCCATCTCCGAGAACATGGACATGAAATCTTCGATCTGCTCGGAGCTTACTTCGTCCGAGGGCAGAACGGCGTTCAGCTCTTCATAGGTCACGTAGCCGCGCTTTTTCGCGACTTTGATCAGCTTCTTGACCGCAGCATCGTTCTGGTCGATCAGGGGACTGTCGTTGGAGGCCTCCGGAGCCCCGGCTTCGGGCTTCTCGGTTTCCTTGCTGGCTTTGTTCGCTGCCTTGGTGGCCATATGCTACTCCTCGGGACCCGTGGGCATCGGGCGCCGGACTTGTCATAGGTGGTGTCGGCTCAAGACAAGGTAAAGGTTTGGTAACCAAGGCGTTAACACGCCCAGCTCACATTGGTTCGCTTCGGGACGCAATGACGAGACCGCCATATGCAAAATCGCGCGTCTTCGCCGGTCTTTAGAGAAGTCCTCTAAAAACTGCGAGTCGCGCGTCCTGATAACGAACCAAATCCTTCAATCAATGCCTCAGTGCCATCGACAGTGGTAATCTGGTTCTTGATGTCTCGCAGCCTCTCAAAGGTTTCATCGCTCGGGTCTTCGCCCAGCGCCGCTTCGGCTGCCTTCAATTCCCTATTTAGCTGAACTTTCTTGTTATGCAAGGCCAGCGCATGACTTAATCCGATCTCGGCGTCAGACAGCGCCGTATCGGAACTCACCTGCCACACCCCCTGGCGCACCAGAGTCTCGGCCATCCGGTCGAGTGCTGGGCCGTGCCCGCGCGCCCCCAACGCCGACTGCAGATCGGGCGCCGAAATATCGTGATGACGCACGACCAGCGCCAGAATGTCGGTCAGAACCTTCTGGGCCACCGGCGTTTCACAATCGAGCGCGGCAAGACTCTCGAACTTGTCTTCGACCAGAGCCGGATGATTGACCAGCGTCTGGATGATCGTCGCCTCGCGCGGCGTCGCATCGACGCCGGGACCGCCACGCACCAGACGCGAATTGCGTAAAGTGTCGGAAACCACCGAGCGCGGCGTGCCACGCGAGGGAAATCCATAGGCCCCGCTCTGCCCATAGCCCGGACGCCCGCCCCGCTGGCCGTCCCTGCCCTGTCGGATGGGCGCAAAGAACGCCTTCAGCTTCTCGTCGAACGCCTGCTGATAGTGGAAGCGCACGTTCTGGTCCTGAATACCATTGGCGCGTTCGCGCAGCCGCGCCTGCAGCGCCGCCCGCTCTTCGGGCGCCTCGGGCACGAGACCGCCGGTCTCGACACTCCACAGCATGTCCGAGAGGCTGCGGGCCTTCTCGATCACCTCGGCAAAGGCCTGACGTCCCTGTGCCTTGATCAGGTCATCCGGGTCCTGCCCCTCGGGCAGTGTCGCGATCTTCACTGTCTTGCCCGGCTTGAGATGGGGCAGCACGATGTCCATGGCGCGTTCCGCGGCCTTGAGACCGGCCTTGTCGCCGTCAAAGCAGAGCACTGGCACATCGGCCATGCGCCAGAGCAGTTGCAGATGCTCCTCCGTCAGCGCGGTGCCCAGCGGGGCCACAGTGCCCTCAAAGCCGGCCGAAACCGCCGCGATCACATCGAGATAACCTTCGACGACGATGACAGTGGCGCCACCCCGCGCCGCCGTGCGCGCCGATTGGCCATTGTAAAGCGTCTGTCGCTTGGAAAAGAGCGGCGTCTCGGGCGAGTTTAGATATTTCGCCGGCACGTCGGCGCTGAGCGCACGACCGCCAAAGGCGATGATCCGCCCCTTGAAGTCGCTGATCGGGAACATGACGCGATTGCGGAAGCGGTCATAAGTGAGCGGATCGCCGTCTCGACTGGTCACAAGCCCGGTGTCGATCATCGCCTGGGCGGAGACACCATTGGCCGCCAGGTGCTCCTTGAGCCCATTACGACTATCGGGCGAGAACCCGATGCGGAAGCGCGTCTGGCTCGTCGCCGAAACGCCGCGGTCAAAGAGATACCCGCGCGCTCGCGCGCCGATGTTGTGAGACAGCGCCGCCTCGAAATACTTCGTGGCGAGCTCCATCACTTCGACGAGGCTCTTGTGCGCCGCGTCACGCTGTTCGCTGCGCTCGTCGCGCGCCGGCATCGGCACGCCAGCCATCCCGGCCAACTTCTCGACCGCCTCGGGGAAGCTCATCCCCGCCTTTTCGGTCAGGAAACGGAAATGGTCTCCAGTCGCGCCACAGCCAAAGCAATGGTAGATTCCGCGCCGGTCGTCGGCGTGAAAGCTCGGGCTCTTTTCGGCATGGAACGGGCAGCAGGCCCACATGTCGCCCTTGCCTGGCTGGCTTTTCCGCTTGTCCCAAAGCACGTGCTCGCCCACCACCTGCGTAATCGGCAGGCGCTGACGGATTTCATCCAGGAACTGATCGGAAAAGCGCATGAGTGCTACGTAAGCACTCCTTGGCCCGAAGTCACCAGCAAGGAGCTTTTCCACAGCCACCCGGGCAGGTCGACCGCTATTCCATCGCCTGCTCCTCGGTTAAGGTCGCCCCCTACCCGATACACAGCGTCTCAAGGATCGCCCTTGCCTGCCAACTACCGCAAAATGCCCCTGCCCGTACTCCTGGCGCTGACCACCCTGCCTGCGCTGATGATAGGCGCGACGCTTTGGCTCCTGGCCGATCTTTTTCCCGGTTGCACCATCACGGAGCGACAGCGCCTGACCTCGCCAGACCAACAGTTTGACCTCGTCGTCT
The DNA here is from genome assembly GCF_017307565.1 of Devosia sp. GTDB lineage: Bacteria > Pseudomonadota > Alphaproteobacteria > Rhizobiales > Devosiaceae > Devosia. Next base: position 12,807 of record NZ_JAFKHD010000353.1, on the reverse strand, counting down.
TCTCCCGCACCTGCGGCGAGGACACCGAGGACAACCGGCAAGCAGCCCTGGTTCCGCCCGGCGAAAGCGTGCCGGAGGACGCGACGAGCTTTTTCGCCGCGGCAACCTCCGCCGATCTAACAGGAGCGTGGGTGGACAAAGACAATCTGACGCTCGCCGTCCCCGCGACCGCAGATATCCGCCGCGAGGACAAGTCCGTCGCCGGCATCACCGTGAGCTATCGCTAGGACTCCCGCCTTCGCGGGAATCCCGGCTTGGAACGAAAACCGTCAGGCCTTGCTCGACTGGTAAAGCCGCCATGCCCAGCCAAACAGCCCAATCGCGAAGATCACCAGCAGCACACCACCGATGACCATGCCCACCGCCGCGGTCAGGACCGGAAAGAGCAGGAAGACGAGCCCAAGCAGCACGTAGGACACGCCCGAAAGTACAACGGGCCAGATTCGCGAATAGCTCTGCCGCTCGCGCACCACGACCACGATCTGCATCACGCCTACAAAGAGCGCCGCGAGACCGACGAGCGTGCCCAGGAAGGTGGCCGTAAAAATCGTCGCCACGAATGGCTGGATGAAGAACAGAATACCCAGGATCAGCGATGCTGCGTTGGCGATGATGTCGAACCAGTAATTGCCGCTCTTGCCGCCACCAAAAGTCAGGCTCCAGAGGCCAAGCGCGCCATCGATGATCAACAGGATACCGCCGAACAGCACGAGCATCGTCAGCGCATCGCCCGGGAAAATGATTGCATAGAGACCGGCAAGCAGCATGAGGAGCCCACGCAAGGCCGTTGCCGCCGCAAATCGCCGCTTCGTCTGGGAAGAAACCGTCATTCAAATGCCCTCCTGAGGGCCGAAGAGGCCCTTCCAGCAGAGGAAGCTTAGCGCCCTCGGCCCGCTGGCGCCAGACCCGGCTCGCCTATAGATTTTCTATAGTGCAATGAGGAAAATATGGATTGTGCCCTCGGGGCCGCTGTGAAATGAGACGGCTCCCAACGAGGCCGCTCCCGCGGTTGCTGACATGTCCCTGCCTCTCATCGCTCTCTTCCTTGCGGCCTTTGCCTTCGGCACGGCCGAGTTCGTCATTGCCGGTATTCTGCCCGAGGTCGCCAGCGGCCTTGACGTGTCGATACCCGTCGCCGGCTATCTGATCTCGGGCTACGCCATCGGCATTGCCATCGGCGGGCCGCTGCTCGCCGTCGCCACCAAGAAGATGACGCGCAAGGCATTGATTTTGCTCCTCGGCGGCATCTTCGTTCTCGGCCAGGTATTCTGTGCGCTCGCGCCCAATTTCGAGATGCTGATGCTGGCGCGCGTACTCGTCTCCATCGTTCACGGCACCTATTTCGGCATCGCGGCCATCGTCGCGGTCAGCCTTGTTTCTCCCGAAAAGCGCGGCTTTGCCGTTGCACTCATCCTCTCCGGCCTCACCGTATCCAACATTCTCGGCGTCCCCGGCGGCACCGCCATCGGCAATGCGCTGGGTTGGCGCGCCACATTCTGGGCGGTCGGCATCATCGGCCTCTTCGCAACGCTCGCCGTCGCGTTCTTCTTGCCGCGCCACGCCGCCTCTGCAGCCACCTTCGGTAGCTTTGTGCGCGAGTTCAAGGCACTCGGCCGTCAGCAGATCGTTACCTCGCTCTTCATCGTCATTCTGGTGATGATCGGCCAGTATAGCCTCTTCACCTACATCGCTCCGCTGCTGACCAACGTGACTGGCCTCGATACGGGCACCGTTCCGTGGTTGCTGCTCCTCTATGGCGTCGGCTCCACCATTGGCGTCTTTGTTGGCGGTCGCCTCGCCGACTGGAAGCTCATGCCCTCGCTTGTCACCATCCTGGCATTGCAGGCGGTGATGTTCGTGACGCTCTATTTCGTCAGCCCCTACCCCATCGTCATGGCCATCGCGACAATCCTCTGGGGCGGTGTCAACTTCGCCTTCGGCTCACCGGTCCAGTCCCGGGTCCTCGCCTGGGCTGCCGACGCGCCAAATCTGGCCTCCGCCCTTATCCCGACTGGCTTCAATATCGGCATCGCCATCGGCGCGATCCTGGGCGCTGGTCTGATCGATTCTGGTCTTGGCTACAGCGTCCTGCCGCTCATCGGGGCAGTCACATCGGCGCTTGCAGCGGCCATAGCTGTCATGTCGGGGCTGATGGATCGCAGCAGCGGCGCGCTGCCGCCTGTGGCAGTAGCTGCGGAATAACCGAGGAAATCCTCCTCATCGGTAGAATTGTAGTCTCTCTGTAAGAGAGCGTTCGCATTTGCAGCTATAAGAGCGCTACTGATGTTGGGGGCTCGAATGGTCATCGACAATGCGACACTGCTGATCGGCATTGCGTTCTCGAGCGCCTCTCTGTTGCTTGCGCTGACGATAGGCTGGCTCAACGCTCGCAATGAGTCCTATCTCCTGCTCGGCGCGACGGGCATGGCGCTCATAGTCTGTGCCGTCGTCATCATGGGCACTAATCGCGCCGCCTACGACGTTCTGCAGCACGGCGTATCCTACTCGCTCATCCTCGTCGGCTTCAGCTTCATATTTGCGGGCACGCGGCGTTTCCGCAACGCCAGAGCCACTTTGTGGCCTGCCGCATTGATAGGCGTGATTGCCGTCACGATAACCTTCATCCCGCTTGCCCTTGGGCTGACCGGTCTATCGACTGCCCTGCTCAATGCCTTCGCCGGCGCCCTTCTGGTCCTCTGCGCCGTCGAGCACTGGCGCAGCGACGATCATCCGCGGGTCGCGCTTCACGCCAATGCTCTGATCTACACCGTAACCGCATTCTCGTTTTTCAGCTGCGCCGCGGTCATCGCGGCTGACGGCGCCTGGGCGCTTGCCGCTCCACCAAAAAACTGGGCTGAAGACTTCAACGCCATCATGTCGATCATTGGCCTCACAGGCATCGGCGCGCTGACACTCACGCTGCACTATGCGCGCGCCGCCCAACGCCATCGCGATGAAGCCAATACCGACGTTCTGACTGGTGTACTTAACCGCCGGGCTCTCTTCGATCGCTTCGGCAACACCGTACCCGCTACCAATACCGCGGTGCTGATGTTCGATCTTGACCACTTCAAGCAGGTCAACGACCGTCTGGGCCATGCCGAGGGCGACCGCGTGCTGCAACGATTTGCCGAGGTCCTGCAGCGTGAGCTGCGGCGCGGCGACGTGCCTTCACGCATCGGGGGAGAAGAATTCTGTGCCGTGCTTCTCGCCATCGACAAGGAAGCCGCCAGAACGATTGCAGAGCGTATCCGTCAGTCGGTCGCAGACATGGATACTAGGATCGGCAGCACCGACCTGATTGCCACCGTGAGTGTCGGCCTTGCAATTTCCGCAGGCGATGAGGACTTTTCGAGCCTGCTGAACCGCGCCGACGCGGCCCTCTATCAGGCCAAGAACGGCGGGCGGAATCAGGTCCGCCTCGCCGCCCTGAGATTGGTGGCCTAGTTAGCCCTTCGCAGCCAGCAGATTACGGACCTGCCCGCTCACCTTGCCGAAATCGATTCGGCCCGGATAGTCAGCCTTGAGGGCGGCAATCACCTTGCCCATATCCTTCGGCCCTTCCGCGCCGCTCGACGCAATGGCGGCCTCGATGGCTGCGGCAACCTCTTCCTCGCTCAGCGGCTTGGGCAGGAATTCGTTGAGAATGTCGATCTCTTCCTTTTCCACCGTCGCAAGGTCCGCGCGCCCGGCCTGGGCATAGATGGCAAAGCTCTCTTCGCGCTGCTTCACCATTTTCTGAATGATGGTCAGAACCTCGTCATTGGTCGCCGGGCCCTTGCCGTCGCCGCGATTGGCGATATCGCGGTCCTTGATAGCCGAATTGATGGCGCGCAGGGTGCCAGTCCGTCGCTGGTCGCGGGCCTTGAGGGCGGTTTTCAGGCCTTCGCTGATCGTTTCGCGCATCTTGATGTGCTCCTTGCCATGCAATTTGATGCCCCCATATAGGCATGAAACACGGGTCGCGCCACTTGCGCTCTCCCGCTCGGCCTTCTAAGAGGAGGCCTCAACCGACATACCTCGCACCCATTGTAGCGGCTTCCCGCCGCTTTGCTCTGCGCGCGATCCGACGAACCAAGCATGGAGACCGACCGTGACAGGCTGGCAGCAATCCCCCGCGACCGCAGTTCTTATTCTGGCTGACGGCACGCGCCTTGAGGGCCATGGTATCGGTGCAGTCGGCCACGCCGCTGGCGAAGTCTGCTTCAACACCGCCATGACCGGCTACCAGGAAGTCCTCACCGACCCCTCCTATGCCGGCCAGATCATCACCTTCACCTTCCCCCATATCGGCAATGTCGGCACCAACGACGAAGATATCGAAACGGTGAACATGGCCGCCCTTTCGGGCGTGCGTGGCGTCGTGCTCAAAGCCGACATCACCAATCCCTCGAACTATCGCGCCGCCGAAAAGCTCGACGCATGGCTCAAGAAGCGCAACATCATCGGCATCGCCGGTGTCGACACCCGCGCCTTGACCGCCCTCATCCGTGAAAACGGCATGCCCAACGGCGTCATCGCCCACGAGCCGACCGGCCATTTCGACGAAGGCTCCATCAAGGCCGAACTGAATGCCTTCCCGGGTCTTGAAGGTCTCGACCTCGCCAAGGAAGTCACCACGGCCCAGACCTATCACTGGGACCAGACCAGCTGGGAATGGAACAAGGGCTACGGCAAGGTCGAAAACCCGGACTTCCACGTCGTCGCCATCGACTACGGCGCCAAGCGCAATATCCTGCGCTGCCTCGCAGATCAGGGCGCCAAGGTCACCGTCGTGCCTGCCACGGCCACGGCGGCTGACGTTCTCGCGCACAACCCGGACGCTATCTTCCTCTCCAACGGCCCTGGCGATCCGGCCGCGACCGGCAAATATGCCGTCCCGACCATCCAGAAGCTCATGGAAACCGGCAAGCCGCTGTTCGGCATCTGCCTCGGTCACCAGCTGCTCGGTCTCGCCCTCGGCGCCACCACCAGCAAGATGCACCAGGGCCACCACGGCGCCAATCACCCGGTCAAGGACCTGACCACCGGCAAGGTGGAGATCACCTCGATGAACCACGGCTTTGCCGTTGATGCCGAGACGCTGCCCGCTGGCGTCACCCAGACCCACATCTCGCTCTTTGACGGCTCCAATGCCGGCCTCGCCGTCGACGGCAGGCCGATCTTCTCGGTGCAATACCACCCCGAAGCCAGCCCCGGCCCGCAGGACAGCCACTACCTCTTCACGCGCTTCCTCAATCTGGTGCGCAAGGAAAAGGGCATTGCCGAATGGCCCGAACACCAGGCCCCGGCCGCCTGATTGGTCTCGAACGACGCGTAGACATCTGAAGGGCGGCGCCATGATAGCGCCGCCCTTCATATTTTCCGGAGCACCTGGACTTCTAGACCCGCCGGACGACTTCGAGCCCCGTCAGACCACCAACTTCAAATCCCTTGTCGCGCGCCATGATGCCGAAAGCCTCGGCTCCGAGATGCAGCTTGTATGGCGTCTCGGCAACGCGCACGCCCGCCTCGACGACGGGCCGCGAGATGAGAACGAAACTCTCCCCGACCCCGTCGAGCGGCAGGAGCGCAAAGGTCTTCTGATAACCCAGATAGGTGCGGAAGCCCCGATCGCGACGCACCACCCCATCGCGACCACCATCCTTGTAGAGCACCTTGAACGGCGCGGCCTTCTCATAACGGAAAAGCTGATCATCCCCCGGCGCGCCCGTCTCATCGACCACGTTGGCCGCCACCACGGGAAGCCCCGCGCCAAGCATCCGCTGGATCGCATCCGATGGAATAGCGGTCACATCACCGTCGATAAGCACGACGTAGGCCGCATCCGCCGCAACCCCATCCAGAATGGCATTGTCCCGCGCCGCAGCGGACGCGAAATCGCCCTCGATCACATCTGCACGCAACCCACTCCCCGCCAGCGCTGCTGCCAACTGCGCCTTATCGACACTATTTGATACGTGCACCGCAAAGCTCACCCGATCTCTCGGATAGTCGAGCGCCGCCATTGCTCCCAAAAGCGCCGGCGACATCGACCGCTTGCCAAGCCGCACCGCAACATGAATGCGCGGCCGCTCTTTCGCCGGAACGACGATCTGGTGGGTATAGAGATGGAGCGGATCGGCAATCACCACCTTGGCCAGCGCCGGATTGACCAGCTGCCGCCATGCCCACTTGATCGATGTGGGCACCTGCAGAACGTGGACGATCCCGTTGTTCCGCTTGTGCCAGGGAACCCACGTGGTCATCCACACATGAGAAACCAGCGAACCATCAGTGGCCGGCACCACAGTCCCAACAGGTTCAAGCAAAGCTATGGCCTCAGCGTCAGTACGCGTTCTGCGGCCATCGGCGAGCAGTGGCGACCACACCTTGGGCGACAGCAAAGTCGGCCGATCGCTCTTGGCCAACCGCAGCACCGCCGAGGTCACCATCGCCGGCCCGGTGGAATAGAAGGTCTCCTGATCCACGAGGCTTGGCATCCTCGCGATGATATCGCGCCACAATGGATGCCCCGGCACAGAGCCCATGAAGGCATTGGTCAGGAGAAACGGCACCCCCTGGTGATGGCGATCGGGAAATATGTGCTCCAGCGGCTCGATGCCCAGGAAGCATTCGAAATCCAGCAGGCCATCGATGGGTTTGAAAGGCTCGACATCGAGATCGGCATAAACGCCACCAAGGGCGCCCAGCACCAGATAGCGGAATGAATCCGCTCTCTGGATCATCTTGGGATAGGCGTCATACGTCGGGATGAAAGCCGGATAGGTCACCGCGACGAACGCCCGCATCGTCTCGTCGGTCCACAGACGTATCTCCCAGTCCGGATGCAGCCGGCGCCAGGCGTCGTAATAGGCCTGCATCTGGCGCGGGAGCTGTTCGGATTTCCAGGTGAAATGAAGAATTTTCGGGATCATGGGCAGGCCAACGCGTGAAGACCGGCCCGGTGTATCCAACCCCATGCCACGAAGCTACCCCATCGCGCCTCAGATACTGCCCGAGAACGTATCGCAATCATTGGGATTGCCGGACTTATAGCCACGCGCAAACCAGGTCTTCCGCTGGGCTGAGGTACCGTGGTTGAAGGTCTTGGGCACGGCATAGCCCTGCATGCGTTTCTGGAGTGTATCGTCGCCGATCTGCTCCGCCGCATTGAGCGCCTCTTCGATATCCCCAGTATCCAGCAGGTTCTGCTGGCCTGCATAATTGGCCCAGATACCGGCATAGCAATCCGCCTGCAGCTCAACGCGCACCGAATAGGCATTGGCCTGTTCCTGGGTCAGGGTCTGGCGGCGACGATTGAATTCGGGGAGCACCCCAGTCAGGTTCTGCACGTGGTGACCGACTTCGTGCGCAAGCACATAGGCCTGCGCGAAATCGCCCGGCGCGCCAAACTTACGGTGCAATTCGTCATAAAAGCTCAGGTCGATATAGACCTTGGAATCGACCGGGCAATAGAACGGTCCCATCCGCGCGTCGGCCAGGCCGCAGCCCGAATTGGTCTGTCCGGTAAACAGCACCACCGGCGGCTTGGGATAGGTCTCTCCAGAATTGGCGAAGACCTCGGTCCAGAGATTCTCCGTTTCCTTCACCACCACGCCGACGAAGTCGACCAGTTCGTCCTGCCCTTCGGCCGGAATCTGGCGCGAGGAGGCGCTGGAAGTCTGCGTGCTCGATCCATCGGTCAGCATATCGAGCGGGTTCTGCCCGGTCAGCGCCCAGATGATCCCCAGCACCACGATGATGCCAATCATCCCGCCGACTCCGCCGCGCGAACCGCCACCGCCTGTCGGGATGCGAATACCCCCGCTCCGCCCCAGCGATGGGCCACCAAGCCCACCGAGACCGCCGCCTTGGCCACGGCGATCCTCAATATTGCTGCTGCGCTCCCGTCCACGCCACTTCATGACGGCCCTCCTGGTTCTCGTCTGTGGTAGCAACAAGCCGCGACAATTGGAACGGGTTGCATTTGTGCCGATTTGAAGTGGTCACCCCTTCCAGAAATCGGTCGCGCCACACCCCGCGCACTATTCGTTATGCGCCACCGTCATCGAACTGTCATAAATTGACCATGCGGTAAAAACTTCATAGCGTCCTGCTACCGCCGTCATGCCAACGTCACCGAACGCGGGCATGTCGAGGCCGCTTCCGGGAGAGGAAGCGCCTGAGAAGCCGGAATAGCCGGCCAAGCGGGGATATCGGCCCCAGGCTCACATGGCATTTCACTTGGAGACGTTCGATGAATTTTCTTCCAAAGATTTCTCGCCGCGGCTTTCTCGCCGGTTCCGCCAGTCTAGGAGCAATGGCAGCAATGCACCCCTTCGCCGTTCAGGCGCAAGCGAACCAGGCGCATCTGCGCATTCTCGAGACCACGGATCTGCACGTCGCAGTCTTCGCCTATGACTATTATGGCGATGCCCCGAACGACACGATGGGTCTTGCTCGCACCGCCTCCATCATCGAGGCCATCCGCGCCGAAGCCGGCAACTCCATGCTGGTCGACAATGGCGACCTCATCCAGGGCAACCCGATGGGCGACTACTACGCCTATGAGCGCGGCCTGAACCAGGGCGATGTCCACCCGATCGTCGCTGCCATGAACACCCTCGGCTACGAAGCTGCGACTCTCGGCAACCACGAGTTCAACTACGGCCTCGACTATCTCGACCGTGCGCTCGAAGGCGCCAAGTTCCCCTTCGTTTCGGCCAATCTCGTGCGCGGCGAACTCGCTGCTGACGCCTTGTCCGACACGACCTATATCAAGCCCTACATCATCGTCGAAAAGGAACTGACCGACGGCGCCGGCACGGGCCGCAAGGTCAAGGTCGGCCTGATCGGCTTCCTGCCGCCCCAGATCCTGACCTGGGACGCCACCCACCTCACCGGCAAGGTCTCGGTTCGCGACATCGTTGAAACCGCCAAGGCCTATGCCCCCAAAATGCGTGAAGAAGGCGCCGACATCATCGTCGCCCTGTCGCACTCCGGCATCGCCGCCGATCAGGGCGCTGGCGCCGAAAACGCCTCGCTCCAGCTTGCTGGTGTGGACGGCATCGACGTCGTCCTCACCGGCCACCACCACCTGGTCTTCCCGGGCCCCGACTACGAAGGCATTGAAGGCGTCGACGTTGCCGCCGGCACGCTCAATGGCAAGCCGGCCGTCATGCCGGGCTTCTGGGGCAGCCATATGGGCCTTATCGACCTGCTGATCGAGCAGAACGCCGATGGCAAGTGGAGCATCGTCTCCCACACCTCCGAAGCCCGCCCGATCTTCGAGCGCGTCGACGGCAAGGTGCATGCGCTGGTTGAAGACAATGCCGGCGTCGTCGCTGCGGCCCAGGCCGACCATGAAGCCACTCTCGACTATATCCGCCGCCCGGTCGGTGAAACCGCCGCCCCGCTGCACTCCTATTTCGAGCTCGTCGCGGACGATCCGTCCGTGCAGATCGTGAGCCAGGCCCAGACCTGGTACATTGCGCAGATGATGAAGGGCACCGAGTATGAAAGCCTGCCGATCCTGTCGGCGGCAGCGCCCTTCAAGGCCGGTGGTCGTGGCGGTCCGGACTACTACACCGACGTTCCCGTTGGCCCAGTGGCCATCAAGAATGTCGCGGACCTCTACCTCTACCCCAACACGATCCAGGCCGTGGTCGTCACCGGTGCCGACGTGAAGAACTGGCTCGAACGCTCGGCCGGCATCTTCAACCAGGTCGAAGCCGGTGCAAAGGACGCCGCCCTCATCAATCCCGACTTCCCGTCGTACAATTTCGACGTGATCGACGGCGTCACCTACAAGATCGATCTAACCCAGCCCTCGAAATACTCTTCCGACGGCAAGGCCGAGCCCAATCCCGACGCCAACCGCATCGTCGAGCTGATGTACGATGGCAAGCCGATCGACCCGGCCCAGAAGTTCGTCGTCGCCACCAACAACTACCGCGCCGGCGGCGGCGGTGCTTTCCCGGGCATCAATGCGGACGTGATCGTCTTCAAGGGTCCCGATACCAACCGCGACATCATCGTGCGCTTCATCGTCGAGAACGGCACGATCAACCCCAAGGCAGACAGCAACTGGTCGCTGGCCCCGATTGCCGGTACAACGGTGATCTTCGCCACCGGCCCCAAGGCCGCCGAGCACCTGGACGACGTCACGGCGGTCAAGATCGAGGCAACCGGCGAAACCAATGCCGACGGCTTCGGGCTCTATCGCATCACCCTCTAATCGTCAGGGTAGCAATCACCGAGGGGAGCCGCTAAGGCTCCCCTTATTCATTTGGGAGCACGAAATGCTGCGGATCGCCACCATCCTCGCCGTTCTGCTCCTCGCCGTCCCCGCTCGCGCCGAAGTGCCGCTCACCGGCTACTTCACCGCGACCAAAGCCTGCCCCGCGCTCCAGTCGATCAGCCGCGAGACCAATCCGGGCAATATCACCCTTCGCCCCGGCGCCGCCTATGACCTCATCGCCGGCAACAAAGACCGCCCGACCCATCTCTGGATCGTCATTCCCGGTGCCCAGCCGGATCGTCGCTGGGTCGCCGTCGATTGCGGCACGCGCTCGACCGATGCCGAAGGCCGCGTCGATGAGCCGACGCCGCCTGCACCGCCACCGACCTATCGCGGCACCCAGTACATTCTCGCAGTCAACTGGCAGCCCGCCTTCTGCGAGTTGAGCCCGCGCAAGACCGAGTGCCGCAACCAGAAGCCCAACAGCTTTGAGGCCTCCAATTTCACCCTGCACGGCCTCTGGCCACAACCGCGTGGCAACGAATATTGCGACGTCTCGGCCCGTGATCGCTTTGCGAGCGAAGACGGCCGCTGGCGCGACCTGCCCCAGCTCGACCTCAATCTCGCGCTCCGCCGCGACCTCGACGAGGTCATGCCCGGCAGCCAGTCCGGCCTCGACCGCCATGAATGGACCAAGCACGGCACCTGCTACGGCACCGGGGTACGCCAATACTATGCCGATGCCCTCGACCTGATGCTGGCGCTGAACACGTCCGACGTTGCCGAACTCTTTGCCGCCAATATCGGCAAGCGCATAACCCTCAGTGAGGTTCGCGCCGCTTTCGACAGCGCCTTCGGCCCCGGTGCGGGCGAGCGCGTCCGCATGACCTGCGCCGAAGACGGCAATCGCACGCTAATCACCGAACTGACGATAGGCCTCACCGGCCAGGTTGACGGCCCCGACTCCCTGCCCCGCCTGATCGCTGCAGCATCCACCACCGATGGCGGCTGCCGCTCCGGCCAGGTTGACGCCGTGGGCCTGCGCTAGGAGCACCGGCAATGCTTGAGATCGAACCACTCAACCCGGCCCTGGTCGACGCGATCGTGCAGCGTGATGGCGGCAATGGCTGGAAGAACGACCCTACCGGCTGGGTGAACATCCTCAGCCAGCACAACGCCGGAGCAAGACTCGTCCTCGTCGCTTCAGAGGCAGGCGCCCCAGTCGGCTACGGCAGCCTGGTCTGGCGCTCCGGCTACCCGCCCTTCGCAGACGCCGGCACTCCCGAACTGCACGACCTGGTCACGGCGAGAAGCCATCGCCACCAAGGCGTCGGGACAACCCTGATCGCCAGCCTTGCAAAGTCCGCCCGAAACCGGGGCCACACGACCATCGGCCTCGGTGTCGGCCTCTATGCCGACTACGGCCCTGCCCAGCGCCTCTACGCCGCCTTGGGTTACCAACCCGACGGACGCGGCCTCACCTACCAGAACGGGCCCGTTCCACCGGGCGCGACGATCCGGGCCGACGACGATCTCATCCTGTGGATGGTCAAAAACCTCGCCTGAACGTCTACCGCGCTCCGTCCAGCCGCTCGCGCAGCGCCACCAGTTCGCGCCGCATCGCCTCGGTCGCTTCCAGACTCTGTCCGGTGCCTTCAATGGCCGCCAGAGGAATGGACAGCGCCTTGCCCTTGAGCGCTTTTCCCGCCGCGGTCAGGCGGATGCGCACCTGCCGCTCATCCTCTTCATCGCGATGCCGGCTGACGAGATCACGTGCTTCGAGGCGCTTGATCAGGGGCGTAATCGTCCCCGAGTCGAGGAACAAACGCTCCCCCAGCGCCTTTACGGTTATGTCGTCCTTTTCCCAAAGCACCAGGAAGGCGAGATATTGCGGATAGGTCAGATCCAGCGCGTCCAGCCGCGGCTTGTAGAACCGCGTAAAGGCATGCCCGGCCGAATAAACGGCAAAGCACAGCATCTGATCGATCGTCGGCATCCGCTCGTCGCTCATCGTCACTCCTGTTCGGCACCTAACCTATCGCATAAATATACATTGCACACAATTCAATTGTGCAATATTGAATAGTCGTCACGAAATTTCATCCCTCCAAAGGAAATCGTCACCATGTCCATCAAAGCTGCAGTCTACACCGCTCACGCCCACACCACCGGCGGCCGCACCGGCACCAGCAAGACCGATGACGGCCGGCTGGCCGTGACCCTCGACACACCCAAGGCAATGGGTGGCAATGATGGCCCGGGCACCAATCCCGAACAGCTTTTCGCCGTCGGCTATTCCGCCTGCTTCCTGGGCGCGCTCAAGGCCGTCGCCCGTGGCGAAAAGGTGAAAATCCCCGACGAAACCAGCATCGATGCTTCCGTCTCGTTCGGCGAAAACGCCAATGGTGCCGGCTTCAACATCGCTGTCGAACTCAAAGTGAACATTCCAGGCCTCGACCACGAGCAGGCCGAAGCGCTGGTTCACAAGGCCCACCAGGTCTGCCCCTATTCCAACGCCACCCGTGGCAATGTCGACGTCACCCTGACCGTCGCCTAGGGCGTAAAACTGTCCTGAAACAGAAAGG
>NZ_JAFKHD010000352.1 GCF_017307565.1 Devosia sp. | reverse complement strand
AGCAGAAGACCTGGAAGGCAAGACCAGATGACCGATCCGATCCAAAAGCTCCGCGAATATGGCTATGAGCTGCCCGCCCCCAAGGCGCCGGTCGCAAGCTATGTGCCTGTCACCCGCAGCGGCAATCTCCTCTACGTTTCGGGCCAGATCTCGTCCGGAGAGGGCGGCGTGGTGGGAGGCCGGCTGGGCGACACGATGAATGTTCAGCAAGGCGGCAACGCAGCCGAACTCGCCGCCATCAACGTGCTCTCGCAGATCGTCCATTCTGCCGGCGTGCCGCTCAGTGAGATCAAGAAGGTGCTGAAGCTGACGGTTCTCGTCTGCTCTGACCCGGAATTTACCGAGCAGCACCTCGTCGCCAATGGCGCTTCGAACCTGATCGTCGGCGTTCTCGGCGACAAGGGCAAGCACGCCCGCGCAGCCTTCGGCGTCACCTCGCTGCCACTCGGCGCAGCTGTTGAAATCGACGCCGTCGTCGAAGTCTGACACCACTCGTAATCGCACTGTCACGGAGGCGTGCGAACCGGACGCCTCCGATTTCACGGCAGATTTCTCATGACCGAACCGCTCTTTCCCCGCCCCATCGCCCATCGCGGCCTGCATGACCGCGCCAATGGCGTCATCGAAAACAGCGCCAGTGCCTTCGCCGCCGCGATTGCAGGCAATTTCGCCATCGAGTGCGACCTGCAGCTCACCAGCGATGGTGAGGCAGTTGTCTTCCACGACGAAACGCTTGAGCGCCTGACAGGCGAATCCGGCCTCGTCAGCGACCGTACCCTGGCGGAAATGACTAACCTCACCCTGCTCGACAGTGCCGCCCAGGACCGTCCGCAGACGTTTGATGCGTTCCTCGCGCAGGTTTCTGGCCGCGCGCTTCTGCAGGTCGAACTCAAGCACCAACCCACGCTCGATGCCACGCGCCGCCTCGCCAAGGTCGCCGCCGATACGCTGGCCAAATATGCCGGTCCGGTGACGGTCGAAAGCTTCGACCCGCGGCTGATCGCGCTCATTCGCGAATATGGCTTTGCCGGTCCGCGCGGGATCATCACCTATGACTATGAGGGTGAGGACTATCCGCCGGGTATCACTGAAGACGAGCGCTACACGCTGCGTCATCTGCTGCACTGGCACGAGACCCAGTTCGACTTCATTTCCTGTGCCAAGGACGCGCTGACGCTGCCGGCGATCACGTTCTGGCGCGCACTCGGCAAGCCGGTGACCGCCTGGACGATCCGTTCTAAGGTTGAAGCGGAGGCTGCGGCCCCCTACATCGACCAGATCGTGTTCGAAGGGTTCAACCCGGACAGTGTCTCCTAACGCGCTTTCTGCGACCATTCATCCATCGACGGCCTCTATTCCGGCCGAGCAGTGGAACAGCCTTGTGCCGGGCACCAATGGAGTGCCCGACAACCCGTTTCTCGACCACGCCTTCTTTCTCGCGCTCGAAGAATCAGGATGCGCGAACGGCCGGACCGGCTGGCAGCCCCAGCACATTCTACTGAGGGACGAAGAAGGCACAGCCCTCGGGCTCCTGCCGCTGTTCCTCAAGACCCATTCCATGGGTGAGTATGTATTTGACCACGGCTGGGCCCAGGCGTTGGAGCGCGCCGGTGGGCACTACTATCCCAAGCTGCAGGGGTCCGTGCCCTTCACACCGGTGACTGCGCCGAAGCTGCTGGTGCCCTCGGACAGCCTCGAAATCCGCGCGGCGCTGCTGTCTACGGCTGAGGAACTGGCTCGCCAGCGCAATGCCTCATCGGTGCACCTCACATTCCTGCCAGACGAAGACGCCGCCACGGCCGCGGCTTCGGGCTGGCTGAGCCGTGTCGATACGCAGTTCCATTGGCACAATGACGACTATCCCAGTTTCGACGCCTTTCTCGAGACGCTCTCCTCGCGAAAGCGCAAGGTGATCCGACGCGAGCGCCGCGACGCGCTTGCCGATGGCCTGACCATCCGCTGGTTGAGCGGCAGCGACATCAAGGAGCATCACTGGGACGCCTTCTTCGATTTTTACGAGGACACCGGCTCGCGAAAATGGGGCCAGCCCTACCTCAATCGCAAATTCTTCTCGCTGCTCGGCCAGTACATGGCCGATCGCGTGTTGCTGATCTTCGCCTATGAGGGCGACGAGCCTATTGCCGGCGCTATCAATTTCATCGGCAAGGACCGCCTCTATGGGCGCAACTGGGGCGCCACTCACGAGGTGCCGTTCCTGCATTTCGAGGTCTGCTACTATCAGGCCATCGACTATGCCATCGCCCATGGGCTCAAGGTCGTCGAGGCAGGCGCCCAGGGCGAACATAAACTCGCGCGCGGCTATACCCCCGTTGCGACCCACTCCGTCCACTGGATCGCCCATCCCGGCCTTCGCGACGCCGTCGCCGATTATCTTGAGGCCGAGCGTCCCGCAGTCGAGCGGGAACAAGAGGCCCTGGAAGGGTTTACACCCTTCCGCCGCGGCGAGCGACAGGAGCGTTAGCCCCTGGCAGTCGAGTGTGCTAGGGAAAGCTGACCCCACAACTCAGGAGAGCCGGGACCAATGGATTTTTGGGACGTCGTAGCCTTTATTCTCGAAGCCCTGCTCGTCTTCGTGGTGGCCACGACACTCTTCGACACCCTGCATTGGCTGCTGCATCGCTGGGAAAAATCCAAGATCCCGCTGCTGCGCACCTTCTCGTCCTGGCACTGGGTGCACCACAAATTCCTTGGTCTCGATATGCAGATCAACCCGGCCTATGCGCGCCAGAACATCTGGTTCCACGTGCTGCCGGAATATCTCACCTCGATGATCGCCATCGCCCTCTTTCTCATCGCGATTCCGTGGCAGCCGGTGGCGGTCGTGGCAGTGATCCGCACGGTCATGTTCGTCATGACGCTGCGCGAGGAAGGGCTCGACTACAACCACATGTCCATGGATCGCGTCGGCGGCAAGCAAGGCCTGTTGTGGGTGAACAACAACTACCACGCCATGCACCACGTCTATCCACACAACTTCTTCTCGTCCTTCGCCAATACCTTCGATCTCCTCGTTGGCACGACATGCCAGATTGAGAGCCGTCGCTTCCTCGTCACCGGTGCGAGCGGCGCCTTTGGCGCAGCCATGGTCAAGGCGCTGGAAAAGCGCGGCGCCATTGTCGAAGTGGCCAAGTCCGGTGTCGATTTCTCGGCCGGCAACTATGCCGGGATCGACGAAAAGCTGGCGCGCGCGGACGTTCTCGTTCTTTCGCACGGCGCCAAGACGGACGATTGCTGGAATGCCAACTACGTCACCTTCCGCGACCTCATCGAGCGCTTCACCCTTATGGGCAAGGACCGGTTGATGGCTCCCGAAGTGTGGGCCCTCGGCTCTGAAGTCGAATTCCACGGCGATATGGGGCTGGAGGAACTCAAGGACTACTCAAGCTCAAAGCGCGCTTTTGCCGCGCGGGCACGTCGCTATTATCGCTCGGACGATCTCATATACCGCCACATCGTCCCGTCCTCCTTCACCTCTGCCATGGGCAAGGGTGCGATGAGCGCCGAGACGGCCGTCAATATCGCCCTGTTCTTCATCACGCGCGGAGTCAAATACGTGCCCGTGACGCTGACCGGGCTTGCCGTGCTCAACTTCTTCCGCTTCCGCTATGCCAATAATGCCAGCGACGAAACGCTGGTGGCGGCCGAGTAATTCGAGGGACCCATGACTTACGATCCGACCAATATCTTCGCCAAGATTCTCAAGGGCGAACTGCCCTGCCACAAGGTTTTCGAAGACGACACGGCCCTGGTGATGATGGATATTTTTCCCCAGTCCAAGGGCCACACACTGGTCATCCCCAAGGCCGCGTCGCGTAACCTGCTGGATGCCGATCCTGCCGCTCTTTCGGCGGTGATGCCGCTCGTGCAGCGTGTGGCCAAGGCGGTGCAGGTAGCCACGAAGGCGGACGGCCTGCGCGTTGCCCAGTTCAACGAAGCCCCGGCGGGCCAAACGGTCTTCCACCTGCACTTCCACATCATCCCCGCCTACGAAGGCGTGCCGCTTGGCGCCCACGCCACTGGCCGGGCCGATGACGGGGAACTGGCACAGCTGGCCAAGGACATCGCCGCGGCCCTTTGAGGCCCAAAACGCGAAAAATCCCAAGACTCTTGCGGAACATAGGTGGAACACATATAGTCGTTCCGTCTATGTTCCGATTCTGGGGTCTAGGGGCGATGCTGACGCGCAAACAACACGAACTTCTCATGTTCATTCATGAACGCATGAAGGAAAGCGGCATTCCGCCGTCCTTTGACGAGATGAAGGATGCGCTCGATCTAGCCTCCAAGTCCGGCATTCACCGGCTGATCACGGCGCTGGAAGAACGCGGCTTCATTCGCCGCTTGCCCAACAGGGCCCGCGCGCTGGAAGTGGTCAAGCTCCCGGATTCGATGAACCCATCGCTGGGTGGCCGCAAGGCCCGCTTCGAGCCTGCTGTCATCGAGGGTAGCCTCGGCAAGGTCAGCGCTCCGCCGGCACGCGGCGTCGCGACCGAGGAATATGCCCGGCCGGTTTCGATCCCGGTCATGGGTCGCATCGCGGCCGGTACGCCTATCTCGGCCATTGAGCAGCACACCCATACCATTCAGGTGCCGCCCGAAATGCTCGGGGCCGGCGAACATTATGCGCTCGAAGTGCGCGGCGACTCGATGATCGAGGCCGGCATTTTTGACGGCGATACCGTCGTCATCAAGAAGCAGGATCAGGCCAGCACGGGCGAGATCGTCGTTGCGCTGGTGGATGACGAGGAAGCAACCCTCAAGCGGCTGCGCCGCAAGGGCAATACCGTGGCGCTGGAAGCAGCCAACCCCGCTTATGAAACCCGCATTTTCCCGCCTGACCGTGTGAAGGTTCAGGGCCGGCTCGTTGGCCTGTTGCGGAAATACTAATGAGCATGGCCGCCACGCCTGAGACGGTGATGGCGGCCTATGCCGACCTGATCAACCGGCATGACTTTTCTCTGCTGCTCCCGCTGATCGCCCCGGACGCCAGCTTCTGGTTCAGTTCCGGCACCTATCAGGGTCACGACGAAGCTCGCGCGGCTTTCGAGCGCACGTGGCAGCGCCTCGCCAACGAGACCTATTGGCTCGAAAATCTGGCCTGGATAGCCAAAGGCGACGACGCGGCCAGCTGCACCTATCGTTTCCATTGGCGTGCTATCGTCGACGGTCTTCCCGCCGAGGGCGTAGGACGAGGAACCTCGGTTCTTGCTCGACTCGGAGAGAGCTGGTTCATCGTTCATGAGCATCTGAGTGCCTACCCGAAATAGCGATGCGTCGAGTATCGCGGTCATGAGACGCGTCAGGTGCGGTTGCCAGAAACCTCGCTTACCGTGGTGTTGGCAGGCGTTGAACTAAGGAGTCGAAAATGGACCTACCTCTCTCCTCGTGGGTTTTCTGGGCTCTTCTGTCGGCGGCCTTCGCAGCATTGACTGCCGTTTTTGCCAAGGTTGGGATCGAGAACGTCAACTCCGATTTCGCCACGTTCATTCGGACCATCGTCATTCTCGGCGCCGCCGGAGGAATGGTGGCCCTGACGGGGCATTGGCAGGACCCATCCAGCGTCTCCGGCAAGACCTGGCTGTTCCTGGTTCTTTCCGGCTTGGCGACCGGTGCGTCCTGGATCTGCTATTTTCGCGCTCTCAAGCTGGGCAACGCGGCGCAAGTGGCGCCGATCGACAAGCTGAGCGTCGTTATGGTCGCGGTCTTTGCCGCGGTGTTTCTGGGCGAAAAACTGTCGGCCGTAAATTGGCTCGGCGTCGTTCTCATTGCTGCGGGCGCCGTGTTGGTCGCCCTGCAGATCTAGTAATGAGCCCCCTTGTTCGCCCACACAGGCGATAAGTATCTGAGATGACCAAATAAAAGAGCGGGCAGCACTGTGTGCTGCCCGCTCTTTTGCGTAGACGCTCTGTTACGCCTTAGTGGTTGTCGCGCGGCAGGCCTTCGTTCTGGGCGATGCGCTGGTACTTTTCTGCGGGCTTCAGGATGGCGCCGTCGCCGAGCTGGCCGACGATGCCGCGCTGGATTTCCTGCCACGGGGTCTGGTGCTTGGGGAACTTGTAACCACCAGCAGCTTCAAGGGCGGCGCGACGGGTCGCGATTTCCTCGGCCGAGATCAGGATATCGGCTTCGCCCTTGTTGAGATCGATGCGCACGCGGTCGCCGGTCTTGAGGATGGCGAGGTTGCCACCGGCAGCGGCTTCAGGCGAGGCGTTGAGGATCGAGGGAGAACCCGAGGTACCCGACTGGCGACCATCACCGATACAGGCGAGCGAGGAGATGCCCTTCTTGATGAGGTAGGCCGGCGGACGCATGTTGACGACTTCGGCAGCACCCGGATAGCCGATCGGGCCAGCGCCGCGCATAAAGAGCAGCGTGTGCTCGTCGATGTCGAGCGAAGGATCGTCGATGCGGTGGTGGTAGTCTTCCGGACCATCGAAAACCACCGCCTTGCCTTCGAACATGCCCGGGTGTTCCGGATTGTTCAGGTAGCGATCGCGGAATTCCTGCGAAATCACCGAGGTCTTCATGATGGCGGTGTCGAAGAGATTGCCACGCAGCACGAGGAAGCCGGCATCGACCTTGAGCGGCTGATCGAAGGGACGAATGACCTTCTCGTCCTGGATCGTGGTCGCGCGGCAGTTTTCGCCAATGGTCTTGCCGTTGACGGTCGGCGCGTTCTCGCGGATCAGGCCCTGCTTCATCAGCTCGTTGACCACCGCCGGCACGCCGCCGGCATGGTAGTAATCTTCGCCGAGATATTCACCGGCCGGCTGCAGGTTGACCAAGAGCGGCACCTTGTGGCCGTAGGTCTGGAAGTCCTGCAATTCCAGCTCAACGCCGATATGCTTGGCAATGGCCTGGATATGGATCGGCGCATTGGTCGAGCCACCGATCGCCGAATTGACGACGATGGTGTTGATGAAGTTGTCCTTCGTGAGAATGTCGGACGGCTTCAGGTCTTCGTGGACCATGTCGACAATACGCTTGCCGGTGCGGTAGGCCATTTCCTGGCGATCGCGGTAGGGCGCCGGAATAGCGGCCGAACCCGGAAGCTGCATGCCAAGCGACTCGGCCAGCGAGTTCATCGTGGTGGCGGTGCCCATGGTGTTGCAGAAACCCGTCGAGGGAGCTGACGAGGCGACGAGTTCGATGAACTGGGCGTAGTCGATCTCGCCGGCAGCCATCATCTGACGGGCCTTCCAGACGATCGTACCCGAACCGGTGCGTTCGCCCTTGTGCCAGCCATTGAGCATCGGGCCAACCGACAGGGCGATCGCCGGAATGTTCACGGTAGCCGCGCCCATCAGCATGGCCGGGGTGGTCTTGTCGCAGCCGATGGTCAGCACCACGCCATCGAGCGGGTAGCCATAGAGCACTTCGACGAGGCCGAGGTAGGCAAGGTTACGGTCGAGGCCCGCGGTCGGGCGCTTGCCGGTTTCCTGGATCGGGTGGACCGGGAATTCGATGGCGATACCGCCGGCTTCACGAATGCCCTCACGCACGCGCTCGGCCAGAACCATGTGGTGACGGTTACAAGGGCTGAGGTCGGAGCCGGTCTGCGCGATGCCGATGATCGGCTTGTTTGATTGTAGCTCTTCGCGCGAAACGCCGAAGTTCATGTAGCGCTCGAGATAGAGCGCGGTCATGTCCGGGTTTTCGGGATTATCGAACCAAGCACGCGAGCGCAGCTTCTTCGGGGCACCGGCGCCATTGTCAGTCGTCATCGTCAAATTCCTTTTCCGTCCGCCGCAGCGAACCGTGGGGCCTTGGTTGACCCCGTTCTATCACGGCAAGCGCCGGTGTGAACGGCTCCAAACAAAAAAATCATACAATTGATTGACGCGGTGCAACAGACCCCAGATGTGCCGGAACGCTCTGAAAATCTTACAAATCGAGGGGATCGCCAGCGCCCGCTCGGGTAGCGGGTGCAGCGGAACGCCCTGTTCAGAGCGGACGAAGCCCATTAGGGTCGCGCCGCATTCAATAGGCGTTCGTCGAGGAGAGTTTGGGTTGAGCGAATCTGTTGCGTGGATTGCCGTCGATTGGGGCACATCCAATCTCCGGGGCTGGACGATCGATGCGGGCGGCAACGTCCTCGCGTCCCGCAGTTCACCCAAGGGCATGGGCAAGCTCGCCCGCGAGGAATTCCCGGCAGCGCTGTCCGAATTGCTCGACGGCGTGGACCTTGCCGGCCCTACGGATGTTCTCGTTTGCGGCATGGCCGGCGCGCGGCAGGGTTGGCTCGAAGCGCCCTATCTCGAAGCGCCGACGGACCTGCGTGGCCTGCTCAAGGGCGCGGTTCGGCCTGATAGCGGTTCGGACAAGCTGAGGGTTTCGATCCTGCCCGGCGTTTGCCAGAAGCAGGGCGCGGACAATGTCATGCGCGGCGAGGAGACGCAGCTTCTGGGGCTCGCAAGCACCCTGCCCGGCTATTCCGGCCTCGTCTGCATGCCCGGCACGCACTCGAAATGGGCGCTGCTCGACGGTACAAACATCAAACATTTTACCACCGCGATGACCGGCGAGATGTTTGAGCTTCTCTCCACCCACTCGGTGCTGCGCCATTCGCTTGGCGGCGACCTTGATACGCCAGAGCGCGCGGATGGGTTTGCGGCGGGTGCGAAGGATGGGCTGGAGCATCCGGCTGACCTGCTTGGCCAATTGTTCCGCGTTCGCGCCAGCGCGCTGGTTTCGGGCCGTCAGCCGGCATGGTGCGCAGGCTATCTCTCAGGCCTTCTCATTGGCACCGAGATTGCTGCCAATCGCCACCAAATCGGTAACGAACCGGTTCCGCTGATCGGTTCGCATGTGCTCTGCGCCCTTTATGGCCAGGTGCTGGAAATGGCCGGCGCTGCCGGTCGCCCCGTCGATGCTACTGCTGTCGTGCTGGCTGGCCTTAAGGCCGCCCGCGACGCTGCCTAAGGAGTTTTGCCATGTCCCACCGCCATATCATCGCCATCCTGCGCGGCATCACCAATGAAGAAGCCGTGCCGGTCTGCACCGCGCTCGTCGAAGCCGGCATTACGCTCATCGAAGTGCCGCTCAATTCGCCCAATGCACTCGAAAGCATTTCGCGCGCAGCAAAGGCACTGTCCGATCGCGCGGAGATCGGCGCAGGCACAGTCCTGACCGAAGAGAACGTCCGCGCCGTCGCTGCTGCAGGCGGTAGGTTCATTGTGTCGCCCGATACCAATGAAGCCGTGATTGCCGAGACGGTGAAGCTGGGCCTCAAGTCCTATCCCGGCGTGTTCTCGCCGAGCGACGCTTTCAAGGCGATCCGTACGGGTGCGACGGGGCTAAAATTCTTCCCGGCGGAAGTGCTGGGCTCGAAGGGGATCAAGGCCATGAAGGCGGTGCTGCCGCCGGACCTGCCGCTTTATGCCGTGGGCGGGGCCAATCCCGACAACTTTGACGAGTTCTTTGCCGTGGGCTGCTCTGGCTTCGGGCTCGGGACCTATATCTACAAGCCTGGCATGAGCGTGTCGGAAGTCGCCGAGCGCGCGGCCATAGCGGTTGCTGCCTACGACAAGGGAGCCAAGGCATGACCGACACTGCGCGTCTTCTGATCGACAGCAAATGCGAATTGGGCGAAGGCCCGATCTGGCATGGTGAGCGTCAGCAGCTTTTCTGGTTCGACATCAACGAGCAGTCGCTGTTCGCCGCCAATGCGGACGGCGAAATCGAGGAAAGCTGGCTGTTCAACGAGACGGTCGCGGCGGCGGCGATCATCGACCGGGACCGACTGGCCATCGCCAGCGAGAATGGCCTGATCGAGTTTGACCTTCGCGTGGGCGGCATGAACCGCTTGCACGACATCGAGCGCGAAATCCCGGCCAATCGCACGAATGACAGCCGTGTCCATCCGTCCGGCGCGTTCTGGATCGGGACGATGGTCAAGGAAGAGGGGCCGAAGGACGGCTCGGTCTACCACTACCGCAACGGACAGCTCAAAAAGATCATCGAGAATGTCGCCATTCCGAATGCGACCTGCTTCTCGCCTGATGGGCGGATCGCCTACTGGACCGACACGCCGACCAAGAAAATCTTGAAGTGCGCGACCGATCCCAAGACAGGCCTGCCGGTCGGCGAATGGGAACTGTTTGCTGACGTTTCGGACCATCGCGGCTGGCCCGATGGCGCTGTGGTCGATAGCGAAGGCTATCTCTGGAATGCCCGCTGGGGCGGTAGCTGCGTTGTTCGGTTTGCGCCGGATGGGTCTATCGACCGTATCGTCGAAGTGCCGGTCAGCCAGGTCACCTGCCCCGCTTTTGGCGGCAAGGATCTCAAGACGCTGTTCATCACCACCGCAGCCAAGACGCTGACGCCAGAACAGCTTGCTGCCGAAAAGGTGGCCGGGGGCGTCTTTGCTATCGAGGTCGATGTTGCCGGCCTGCCTGAAACTCCCATAAAGCTCTGAGACTACGCCATGTCCATCAGTCCTACCCTCGGCGTTTGCTATTATCCCGAACACTGGCCCGAAGAGTGGTGGGACAAGGACGCGGCCCGCATGGCCGAAGTCGGCATCAAGTATGTCCGTATCGGCGAATTCGCCTGGTCGCGGCTGGAGCCGACGCCGGGTAATCTGCAGCTCGACTGGATGATCCGGGCCATGGATGTGCTCGGCAAGCATGGCCTCAGGGTCATTGTCGGCACGCCGACCGCGACGCCACCGCGCTGGATGGTCGACAAGCACCCGGACATGCTGGGCGTCGACGCTCGCGGACAGCGCAAGGGCTTTGGCTCGCGCCGCCACTATGACTTTTCGCATCTGCCCTATCGCCAGGAGTCGGCGCGGATCACACAGATCCTTGCCGATGCGCTCAGCGACCATCCGGCGCTTGCTGGCTGGCAGACCGACAATGAATATGGCTGCCACGGCACGACCTATTCCTACTCGCCGGCAGCGCTTGACGGTTTCCGGAAATGGCTCGCTGACCGTTACGGGTCGATCGAGGCGCTGAACGAAGCCTGGGGCAATGTGTTCTGGTCGATGGAGTATAATCGCTTCGACCAGATCGAGCTGCCGAACCTGCTCGTGTGCGAGCCCAATCCGATCCACGACCTCGACTTCCGCCGTTATTCCTCGGATCAGGTCTGCGCCTTCAACAAGGTGCAGTACGATATCCTGAAGGCCAAGCGGCCGGACCTGCCGGTCATCCATAACTTCATGAGCCGGTACACGGAGTTCGACCATTACGACCTAGCCGAAACGCTCGATGTCGCCAGCTGGGACTCCTATCCGATCGGCCACCTCGCGGTGAGCGATGAGAGCGAAGACCTGAAGCGCCAGTACATGCGCCAGGGCGACCCGGACAATGCGGCGTTCCATCACGATCTCTACCGCACGGTCGGCCATGGCCGCTGGTGGGTGATGGAGCAGCAGCCGGGGCCGGTGAACTGGGCCAAGTTCAACCCCGATCCGCTGCCTGGCATGGCTCGCCTCTGGGCTTGGGAAGCGTTCGCGCATGGCGCCGAGGTGGTTTCCTATTTCCGCTGGCGGCAGGCGCCGTTTGCGCAGGAGCAAATGCATGCCGGCCTGCTGCGGCCCGATAGCGAGCCTGCACCCGCCTATGGCGAAGCGAGCCAGGTGGCTGAGGAACTCAAACTGACGGGCCTCGATGGTCCGGTGGGCAAGGCGCGTGTCGCTGTTGTCTTCGACTATGACAGCGAATGGGCCTGGGAAGTGCAGCCGCAGGCGCAGGGGTTCAAGCACGGTGCCCATGTGCGGGATATCTATGCCGCCTTCCGCAAGCATGGCGTCGATATCGATGTTCTGTCGCCCAAGACCAAGAGCTTTGCGGGCTACGATATTGTCGCGATTCCGGCGCTGTTTGCGTGGACGGAGGAGCTGCGCGAAGCCGTGGCGGCCTTTGAGGGCTATCTGCTGATTGGTCCGCGTACGGGCTCGAAGACCAAGAGCTTCTCCATCCCCGCAAGGCTCGGGCCGGACCTGTCGCCTAACCTGCTCGATGCACGGGTGACGCGAGTCGACAGCATTCCAGCCCATGTTTCGGTCACGGTGAAGGGTGGCGGCTCGACGCGGCTTTGGCGCGAAAAGGTCGAGACGCGCGGCGAAGTGGTGATGGAAGACAATGAAGGCGTGCCAGTGCTGATTTCGCAGGGCAAGCTGTTCTACCTGACCGCCAGTGGCGACCGGGCGCTGATGCAGCGCGTTGCGGACTATCTCATCGCCGAGGCCGATCTGCCGATCCTGAACCTGCCAGCCGGCGTTCGCGCCCGCAGCCGCGCCGGCTTCCGCGTCTATGTGAACTACTCGGCTGGCCCGGCAACGCTGAGTCCTGCCGTTGACGAAAGCGGTTATGTCGTCGGCTCTGCCGAAGTGCCGGCCGCTGGGGTCACCGTGGCACGACTCGCCAAGGTCGATTGAGAGTTTCGATGGCCGGACGGATTTCGAAACGCCCGGCCATTTCGTCCCAGCGGAGCCAGTGAACGCCGCCAGCGGCAAGGTCCCTTGGACCGATGAACTGCCCATCCGCACCGCAGCCTTTCGGCGCATCGACGCGCGTGATGACGAGATTCTGGCCAAAACAGTCTTCAGGGAACGCCGCGGCATTGCGTACGACGGCGATGCTGAAGTCTGGTGTCTCAACGATACAGCCGAGACTGTCGCACCTGGAAGACGAGTGCTTTGCGGCAATCTCAGTCTGATAGTGTCGGCTCCAGACATCGACGGCAAAGCTGCCGGTTCGCCCGCTGATGAGGGCAAGCCCCTCGCCGTCCCGCACGGCGACCGCCTGGGTCGTATCGGCGACCAGCACATCGGGTCGCGGGGCAAAGCCGAAAACCAGAACGACCGGAACCAGAACTGCCGGCGCGAGCAGGCGCCATTTTCCTTCGGCGAAGGCAAACCAGCCGAGCGCGACGAGGGCGGCCACAAGGGTCCAACTGGCCAATATCGGATTGCCGGAAATGCCGGCGCTCCAGCCGGCAACCAGGTCGGCCACATCGACCATCCGATCGATGTTCCAGCCCATGAATTTCAGAAACAGGTCGTCCAACCCAAATGGCATGGCGAGGATGGCGAGAACGCCGAACCACATGATGAGGCTGACGAAGGGCAAGGCCAGCACATTGCCTAAAACCCCGAGGGGGGCCGTTTGCTGAAAATGGTAGGCGGAAAAGAGCAGCGTCGCGGCCCCGGCGACGAAGCTTGTCCAGGCGGTGGCCGACACGAAGCGGACGGCGCGCCCTACGCTCCCGCCGCCCTTGGGCGAGGTTCGAGGCAGCTCATATATGCCGATGAGCGCGACCACGGCGGCGAAAGACAGCTGGAAGCTTGCACGGAAGACGCTGGCGGGGTCGATGACGATGATCACCAGCGCGGCAACGGCGACATTGCGCATAGTGAGCGCCTGACGACCCGCCAGCACGGCGCCGAAAATCAGCCCCAGCATGAGCGTTGAACGGAAGGCGGGCACGTTGTCCATGCCGCCGGCCAGCAAGAGGTAACCGAAGGCGGCGGAGAGGCCAGCGATGGCGGCGACGTGCTTGACCGGCCAGATCAGTGCGATGGGGAAGCACGCCAGCAGCAGTCTCACGAGCCAGAAAATGCCACCGGCGACGATGGAGAGGTGCAGGCCGGAGATGGAATAGACATGGGCGAGGCCGGACGCGGCCATGACGTCGCGTGTCTCATCGGTGATGGCGCTCTGGTCGCCCATCATCATGGCCTTGCCTATCGCGGCGCTTTCGCCGATCAGCGCCAGATCTATCCGTGCGGCGATGTTGTTGCGCAGTGCTTGCACGCGGCGGGCCAAATCGCCTTCGTCTCCCTGCGCGACCAGGGTGACCGGCCCGATCGCGTTGCCATAGGCGCCGATGCCGGCAAAATAGGCGTGGAACTGGCTGTCAAAGGCTCCGGGCAGCACGGGGCCAGGCACGGGCGCGAGCCGGATGCGGGCCTCTATCTGGTCTCCTATCTCCACTGCCGGCTCAACCGGAAGCAGAACGCGGGCGCGCCGGATCGGGAGAGATCGATCGCCGTCCTGAGGTGTCAGCGCGGATACGACCACCCGCGCGCCGCCGTCATCAACGGAAAGAACCTCATCGATCCGCATCTCGTAGGTGCCATAGGCCGGCGCTCGCAGCATTGCGGTCCCGAAAGCATATCCATGGATGGGCAGCAGGCAGAAGCCGAGCCAGATGGCCGCCAGCTGAATGGCGAAGCGCATGGCAGGCAGAGACGCAATGGCGACGCTACCGAGCAACAGACCGGTAACAATAAGACTACTGATCATGTAATTGTAGAAGCTCGGTTCCGCGCGCAGTGCAGCATAAGCAATGAGCCCGAGGATCAGGCTGAAGGGGAGAAGCACAAAGAGACGTCGTTGCTCGATCGACCCGACCAACGTGGCAGCAAGCGAGCGCCAGGCCGCGTTCGGCCAACGGACAACGCCGGCGCCAAGCGCAACAGGGCCGCCTCCAGCCCGTAGAACAACCTGCCCCTGCCTTGCCCCCACTTGCGACACCGTGCGCTCCTGCCCTTGCGCTCAAGCCCGCCTATGCTACACACGGCCCGAAATTCCCTCAATTCGTTCCGGTTATCATGTCCCAGGTCGTCACTCGCTTCGCTCCCTCTCCTACCGGGTACCTGCATATCGGCGGCGCCCGCACCGCTCTGTTCAGCTGGGCCTTTGCCAAGAACCAGGGCGGCAAGATGCTGCTGCGCATCGAGGACACCGACCGCGAACGTTCGACCGAAGCTGCAGTCGTCGCACTTATCGATGGGCTCAAGTGGCTTGGTCTTGACTGGGAAGGCGAGCCGATCAGCCAGTTCGCCCGCGCCTCGCGCCATGCCGAAGTGGCGCATGAGCTGGTGAAGATGGGCCATGCCTATTACTGCTACTGCTCGCCCGAAGAGCTCGACCAGATGCGCGAAGACGCTCGCGCAGCCGGCAAGCCGCCGCGCTACAACGGCTATTGGCGCGATCGCGACCCGAAGGAAGCCCCGGAAGGCATTTCGCCGGTCATCCGCATCAAGGCGCCGCTGTCGGGCGAAATCGTCGTGCACGACCACGTGCAGGGCGATGTTGTGTTCAAGACCGAGAACCTCGACGACTTCATCATCCTGCGCTCGGACGGTACGCCGACCTACATGCACGCCGTGGTGGTCGACGACCACGACATGGGCGTCACCCATATCATTCGTGGCGACGACCACCTGACCAATGCCGCGCGCCAGATCATCATCTACAACGCCATGGGCTGGACCGTGCCGGAGATGGCGCACATTCCGCTGATCCATGGCCCGGATGGCGCGAAACTGTCCAAGCGTCACGGTGCGCTTGGCGTCGAGGCCTACCGCCAGATGGGCTATCTGCCGGCCGCAGTCCGCAACTATCTCGCCCGCCTGGGCTGGAGCCATGGCGACGAAGAAATCTTCTCGACTGATCAGATGGTGGAGTGGTTCAGCCTTGAAGCCCTCAACAAGGGCGCGGCGCGCTTTGACTTCGTCAAGCTCGAGAACATCAACGGCCACTATATCCGCGAAGCCGACCCAACCTATCTCTACAACGTCATGATCGACACGGCCAAGGAAGTCGGCCGCGACGAGGACGCCAAGGGCCTGATGGCGAACCACAACACGGTGCTGGCCGCCCTGCCCGAGCTGCAGCCGCGCGCCAAGACGGTGCTGGAGCTGATCGACCTTGCGCAGTTCATCTATGCCCTGCGCCCGATCACGCCAGATGCTGCCGCGGCCGCCCTGCTGACGCCGGAAGCCAAGGTGGTCCTCGCCGGTATTGCCGAAACGTTAGGGGGCCTTGCCGATTGGTCAGTGCCGGCCATCGACGCTGCCATGCGCGAACTGGCCGAAGCCAAGGGCCTCAAACTCGGCAAGCTCGCCCAGCCGCTGCGCGCGGCCCTTACGGGACGGACAGTTTCGCCGGGAATCTTCGAGGTCATGGTGCTGATCGGCCGGGAAGAATCGATGGCACGTTTGGGTGACCAAATCGCTTAAGGCCGGGGTAGGCAGAGGGTAACCCCTGCTTACCTATCGGTTGCCTCGGCGGGGCAAAAACTGATACCTCTGCGGTCATCAATCGGCACCGTTGCAGGTGCTGCCCCGCTTCCCCTCCCTTCCCTCGGAGCGTGGGCAAAACGAGGAGAGCTCAATGACCGAAAAAGTCGCCAAACTCGTCGTCGGAGACCAGACCGTCGAATTTCCAATTCTGAGCGGAACCGTGGGTCCGGATGTCGTCGACATCCGCTCGCTTTACGCAAAGACGGGCCTGTTCACCTACGATCCGGGCTTTACCTCCACGGCAGCCTGCGACAGCGCCATCACCTATATCGACGGCGACAAGGGCGAACTTCTCTATCGCGGTTACCCGATCGAGCAGCTTGCCGCAAAATCCAACTATCTCGAAGTCTGTTACCTTCTGCTCTACGGCGAACTTCCGTCCGCCAAGCAGTTCAAGGAATTCGAGCAGCTCGTCACGCGCCACACCATGGTGCACGAGCAGATGCACTACTTCTACCGCGGTTTCCGCCGTGACGCCCACCCGATGGCCGTGATGACCGGCGTCGTCGGCGCAATGGCCGCCTTCTACCACGACTCGACCGACATCAACGATCCCGAGCAGCGCGAGATCGCCTCGATCCGCATGATCGCCAAGATCCCGACCCTGGCCGCCATGGCCTACAAGTACTCGGTCGGCCAGCCGTTCGTGTACCCACGCAACGATCTCGACTACGCGTCGAACTTCCTCCACATGTGCTTCTCGGTGCCGGCGGAAGAATACAAGGTGAACCCGGAAATCGCCCGCGCGATGGACTTGATCTTCACCCTGCACGCCGACCACGAGCAGAACGCGTCGACCTCGACCGTACGTCTCTCCGGTTCGTCCGATGCCAACCCGTTCGCCTGTATCGCAGCTGGCGTGGCCTGCCTCTGGGGCCCTGCCCATGGTGGCGCCAACGAGGCCGCGCTCAACATGCTGCGCGAAATCGGCACGGTTGATCGCATTCCCGAATATATCGCCCGCGCCAAGGACAAGAACGATCCGTTCCGCCTGATGGGTTTTGGTCACCGCGTCTACAAGAACTACGACCCGCGCGCCAAGGTCATGCAGGAAACGGCAAACCGCGTGCTGGACCTGCTCGGCGTCGAGAACAACCCGACGCTGCAAGTTGCCAAGGAACTCGAGCGCATCGCGTTGTCCGACCCGTACTTCGTCGATCGCAAGCTCTATCCGAACGTCGATTTCTATTCGGGCGTCATCCTCGACGCGATCGGCTTCCCGACCTCGATGTTCACCGTGCTCTTCGCCGTTGCCCGCACTGTTGGCTGGATCAGCCAGTGGAAGGAAATGATCGGCG
>NZ_JAFKHD010000351.1 GCF_017307565.1 Devosia sp. | reverse complement strand
CCGCCCTTGATGGTGTTGAGCGCCTTTGAATCTTCCACGGCCTCGATGATGCGGAAGCGCGGATCGTTGAAGAGCTCGTCGGCTGTGAGCTCGGTATCCTCGAACATCTTTGCATATTTGCGATAGACGCCGGTCACCTTGCTCGCGAGCGGGGAGTCCAGCACGACGAGACGCGGGTCGATCTCGCCATCGCGGATGAGGACGCCGATATCGTGCAGCAATTCCTGGCTGCGCTCGACGGCAAAGGCGGGAATGATAAGATTGCCGCCGCGGCGCATGGCCTCGTTGATCTCGACCTTCAGCGCCTCACGGCGCTGCACGAGAGTGTAATCTTCGCGCTCTCGGCCGCCATAGGTGGATTCGCAGAGGATGTAGTCGAAATCCGACGGGCCCTCGGGCTCGTTGTAAAAGACCTTCTCGTCCGGCCCGATATCGCCCGAGAACATCAGTCGCACCGGCTTGCCGTCGCCGTTCATCACTTCCACTTCGATCGAGGCGGAGCCGATGATGTGGCCGGCATTCCAATAGCGGGCACGCACGCCGGGGCCGGGATTGATCCACTCGGCATAGTTGCAGGTCTTGCGGTGGAGCAGTGCCTCGTTGGCGTTCTCCATCGTATAGAGGGGCTTGGCCGGTTCATCGCCGCGATGGCCGCGCTTCTTGGTCTCGCGCTCGGCTTCGCTCTCCTGGATACCGGCGCTGTCGGGTAGGAGATATTCGAGCAGGCCTGCGGTGGGCTCGGTCATCCACATCGGCCCACGCCAGCCTTCGGCGTAAAGCTTTGGCAGCAGCCCCGCATGGTCGATATGGGCGTGCGTCAGGAGCAGAAAGTCGATTTCTTTGGGATTGAAGGGCGTGGGCTTCATGTTCAGGTCGCGCACCGACTTGTTGCCCTGAAACAGCCCGCAATCGACGAGGAATTGCCCCTGAGGATGCACCACGCGGTAGCACGATCCGGTGACCGTCCCCGCTGCGCCGTGAAAATGGAGGGTCACCGTCATCGAAAAACTCCCGATTCTTCTCGTTGGCTGTCGAACTTAGACCCAGCCATTCGTCAAAGTCGAGGCAGAGGGCAACCGCGAGGGGGCCCGAGCTGTTTTGCTTGCAAGAATGAGGAGAGACGAAATGACCTATATCGATGGCTTTGTCGCTGCCGTGCCTAAAGCGAACAAGGACCAGTACATCACCCATGCCCGTGGGGTCGCCGAACTCGCCAAGCAATGGGGCGCAACGCGCACCGTCGAGAACTGGGGCGACGATGTGCCCAAGGGCAAGGTGAACGATTTTTATGGCGCAGTGCACGCCAAGGATGACGAAGTGGTGGTCTTTTCCTGGATCGAATATCCGGACAAGGCGACCCGCGACGCCGTTATGAAGCGGATGATGGAAGATCCGGCGATGAAGAACGTCCCCGACATGCCGTTCGACGGCAAGCGGATGATCTTTGGCGGGTTTTCGAACCTGTTCGTGGTCTGACGATCGGCGGCCGCGTCGTTCCCGCGAAAGCGGGAATCTCGCTTACGGAAACAGAGATCCCCGCTTTCGCGGGGATGACGCAGTGGCTTGATTGAATCAGCGCGGCGCGCGCTTGGCGAGGATACGCTGCAGCGTGCGCCGATGCATGTTGAGGCGGCGGGCCGTCTCGGAAACATTGCGATCGCACAGTTCATAGACGCGCTGGATATGCTCCCAGCGGACGCGGTCGGCCGACATCGGGTTTTCCGGCGGCTCGGGCTTATCTTCGCCGGTGGCGAGGAGGGCATTGATCACGTCGTCGGCGTCGGCGGGCTTGCTGAGATAATCCATGGCCCCGAGCTTCACCGCGGTCACGGCGGTGGCGATATTGCCATAGCCGGTGAGCACCACGGCGCGGGCGTCGGGGCGGGCCTGATGCAGCGCCGAGACGACTTCGAGGCCATTGCCGTCTTCGAGACGCAGATCGACGACGGCGAAGGCGGGGGGCTGTTCACCGACGGCAGCGACCCCGGCTGCGACCGAACCTGCCGTGCGCACCACAAAGCCGCGACGCGCCATGGCCCGTTCGAGACGGGTCAGGAAAGCGGCGTCGTCATCGACCAGCAGGAGGCTCGCATCGGCGGCGAGGAGTTCTTCGAGCGTGTTCATGGCGCTTTCTTTAGGCGTTTGCCGCTCTTTCGTCAAAATCGATGGGGTGCGACACGATCACAGTGCCGCGCGCGGCCAGGTGACGGTGACGCGTGCATGGCCCGATGCCTTGGCATTGCCGAAGCTAAGGCGGGCGCCGGTGCGCTCGAGCAAGGTCTTGGCGATGAAAATCCCGAGCCCCAGCCCACCCGATTGATGCGCGTCGCTCCCCTGCGGATCACGCGGGCGGCTTGTGAGATAGGGTTCGCCGAGCCGGGCGGTCAGTTCCGGGGCAAAGCCGGGGCCATCGTCCGTGATGGCGACCGTAATGCTGGCATGGTCCCATTCGGTATCGATACGCACGGTTTCGCGGGCATAATCGGTGGCGTTCTCGATGAGATTGCCGAGGCCATAGAGGAGGCCCACCGAGCGCGCAAAGACAGGCGGCGCGCCAGTCGCGCGCTCTGAATAGAACAAGATGGCTTTGCCGCGCCCCTCATGCGGGCGGGCGACTTCGGCCAGAATGTCGGTCAGCGGCGCCTTGGCGAACATGTCGGCGGGGTCGCTGCCGAGGTTTCGCAGTTTTGAGAGAATGGCCCGGCAGCGGGCTGCCTGGGAGATGATCAGTTCGACGTCTTCGGCAAGCGGGCTGCCTTCTTCCACCTCGGCGCGCATTTCCTTGGCGGCAAGCGCGATGGTCGAAAGCGGCGTGCCCAGTTCGTGCGCGGCAGCGGCAGCAAGGCCATCGAGCGCGGAAAGCTGTTCGCGATGTGAGAGCGCGAGTTCGGTGGCGGCCAGCGCGTCGGCAATGAGGCGCGATTCATGGGCGACGCGGATCGTATAGGCGGCGATGAAGGCAATGCCGCAGATGATCGAAACCCAGATGCCGATCACATAGATGCGGTTGAAGCCCAGCTCTTCACCCGGCAGCCAGGGCAGCGGCAGGTGGAGCACCGAGATCATCGAGGCGATGACGGCGGCCATCACCGAAATCAGCAGCGTTTCGCGCGGCGGCAGCGTGGTCGCTGAAACCGAGACCGGCGCCAGAAGCAGCAGCGCGAAGGGATTGAGGAGGCCCCCGGTCAGCGCCAGCAAGCCGCCCAACTGGCAGAGATCGAAGGCGAGCTGGATGGCGGCGAAATGCGGGGAGAGCTGGCCCTTGGCGCCATAGTTGAGGAACAGCCCGACATTGAGCGCGGCCGACAGGGCAATGAGCGCCAGGCACTCCCAGAGCGGCAGCGGAAAGCCGAGCCCGACATGGACAAAGAGCACGCCGATCGTCTGCCCGGCGACGGCCAGCCAGCGCAGCAGCACCAGGGTTTGAAGGCGCAGCGGCCGCCAATGGGCGGCATCATCGCTGAAGGAAAGGCTCTCTTCAGTCATGGGCGCGGGGTACGGCAATGCGCCGCATAGGAACAGAAAAGCATCATTTCAAGCCAAAAAATCCCATAGGCACATCCTTGATCCTGCCCCCTCAGGGGCCACGTTATGCGCATCGCGACGTGACTGGGAAACGAAACGACATGAACACAGCAATTATCAAACCGCAATGGTCGCCACTGACCATCGCTCTCATGGTTCTTGGCTTCATCATCTTCTGGCCGATTGGCCTGGCCGTGCTCGGCTACATCCTCTGGGGTGAGAAGTTTGGTGGTTCGGCCGAAAAAGCACAAAGCTACTGGAACAAGGGATGTGGCTATATGCGCAACAACAAGAAGCACTTTGGCGGCTTTAACCGCGACTATTCTTCCTCGGGCAATGCTGCCTTCGACGACTACCGCGCCGAACAACTGCGCCGTCTCGATGAAGAGCGTTCTCGCCTCGATGCCGAAATCGACGCCTTCCACGAATATATGGCCAACCTCCGCAAGGCCAAGGATCGCGAAGAGTTCGACCGCTTCATGAGCGAGCATCGCGGCAATCGCCAGGGCTTTGGCGACAACAACCAGAACAACAACAACTGGGGCAATAACGCCTGAAGCCTGCCCCTCCCTTCCCCATGCCTCCAAATGAACTGGCGCCCGCAAGGGCGCCATTTTTCGTTCGGAGGCGTCACAGGATAAGTTTGATCGGCATTGCCGGCAAACGCGACTAGACTGACTTTGATTGATTCTGCGGCTCCATGTTCTCATTCCTTCGCCAAGCCCCCAAAGCGCCCAAGAGCGTTACCGTTGAGCTGGACGGCCGGCCGGTCGAGGTCGCCGTCAAGCTGAGCAAGCGCGCCGCCAGTTTCCGCCTGTCCCTGCCAGCGGGCGGGCCGGTGCTGACTGTGCCCGAACGCGCGCGCTGGGCCGACGCCGAGGCGTTTCTCCTGCGCCATCGCAACTGGATGGCTGCCAGGCTGCCGCGCGGTGCGCGGTCCATGCGGCTCGAAGCGGGCACCGAAGTGCCGTTGCGCGGTGTGCCGCACCTGGTCGTCGGCACCGGAATTTTGCGCGGACGCGTGGAAGTGCTGTCCTTGCCTGATCTGCCGGAATTGCGCGTGCCGGGGGCGCCGGAACATCAGCCGCGGCGTCTTTTCGACTGGCTCAAGGCCGAGGCACTGGCAGATCTTTCCGAACGCAGTGCCTTCCATGCCGCCCGGCTCGGGGTCACGGTGAAGGACATAAAGCTGCGCAGCCAGTCGAGCCGCTGGGGCTCGTGCTCCTCGACCGGTTCGATCAACTACAACTGGCGGCTCATTCTCGCGCCATCCTTCGTGCTCGATTATGTGGCGGCCCATGAAGTGGCGCATCTTGTCGAGATGAACCATTCGGACGCCTTCTGGGCGACGGTGAAGCGGACGTTGCCCGACATGGAGCGGGGACGAGCGTGGCTAAAAGCACACGGTCGGCAGCTTATGGCATGGGAGCCGCCCGGGAACGGGGCCTGACAACCCCAATTGCCCCCTTGCTGCCGCAATTGACATCCAGCAGCCTAAGGACATGCAGCGTATCGGTCTTCTCATTGCGATTCTTTTTGCCTTCGCCTCCCTTGCCGGGGTGACGACTGCGCATGCGCATCGCTATGTGGCGACGCCCATCGTCGTGCTCAATCACGTCGATGCCGAGAACGTGCCCATCCGCATGATGGTGAAAGTGCAGCGCGGCGACGTCGATCTCGGCGAAGGGATCATCATGCCCTGCGGCTCGCACTATGCCATTCACGCCTTGCCCCCGCAGGTGCCGATGGCACCCGAAGGCGAGGACCGGCCCGAGACCTATTGCGCGCAGTCCCCGATTTGGCGTGGCGCGCCGGAACTGCGGCCTCCAATAGCCAGCTGAAACGAAGCCACCCTTTTCCTTCGTTCAACGAGCCCCATCAGGGGCTGAGGATCTTTTCATGTCTATCGCCCTGAGCGCGACTCCGTCGCGCCGTGCCGTGCTGGCCGGTCTTGCCAGCGTCGGCGCACTCGCCCTTGCCGGTTGCTCGACCACCGGTTCCACCCGCTCCGTCGTTGCCCCGACCGAACCGGTCGGCCGCGTCGTGCCACCCGAAGTCCTCGCCATGTATGGCCCCCTGCCGGACGAGGAATTTCCGATTCCCGCCGCGCCGATCCATCTGCTCGATCCGGTCTATTGGCGCCAGGAAGTCGACAACACGACCGGCGAAAAGCCGGGCACGGTGGTGGTCGATACCGCCAACCGTTTCCTCTACTGGACCCTGCCCGAGGGGCGCGCCATGCGCTATGGCGTCGGCATCGGCCGCGCGGGCTTTGAATGGAATGGCCGCGCCCATATTGCCTACAAGCGCAAATGGCCGACCTGGACGCCGCCGTCCGAAATGATCGAGCGCCAGCCCGAGATCGAAAAGTATCGCCACGGTCAGCCGCCCGGGCTCGAAAACGCCCTGGGGCCGCGCTCCCTCTATATTCACCAGGGCAACAAGGACACGCTCTATCGTGTCCACGGCAATATGGACGTGCACTCGATCGGCAAAGCCGTGTCCTCGGGCTGCGTGCGGCTCCTGTTCCAGGACATTGTCGACCTCTACGAGCGCGTGCCCAGCGGCTCGCCCATCGTCGTGCTGGTCTGACACAAGCGGGGCGCCTCATGGCGCCCCGAACTTTTTTACGGCGATGATCTCGCGAAAGAGGGAGCTCTGCTCCGTCGCAGATGGCACAAATCCGGGGAAAAGTGTCCGCTCGCGCATCTTCGGTATGGCGCTGATGGCCGCATTGCCGGGCTTGCCGGATCGGCAAGGGGTCTTCCCGATAGGGCACGCAAAACTTGACAAGGCCCGTCATCGGGGCGCATGCGACCCCTACATCCATCTTGACCTATACGTCATGCCGGAGCGGCGATAAGCTGAACCTGCAGGGCGGACAGGTCCTTTCGGCCAATCCCCCCTTCTTGGCCGTCCATTTTTAGGAACAGGTGAATCATGAAACTGCTGGCGCGGTTATACGCCATTGTCCTCGCGCTCATCGGCGTGGGCGTGGCGGGTGGTGGCCTTTGGCTGATAACCCTCGGGGGATCGGCCTATTATGCCATCGTTGGTCTCGTCTATCTCGTCGCGGGCGTGTTGATGCTGCGCGACAAGGCTCTCGGCGGACAGCTCGTGCTCCTCGTGGCCGTGCTGACGGTCCCCTGGGCCATCTGGGAAGCCGGGCTTGAATTCTGGCCCCTCTTTGCCCGCCTGATGGCGCCGCTGGCTCTCGCCGGCTTTGCCCTTCTGTTCACCCCGGCCCTGGCCAAGCCTGCCAAGCGCAGCCCCTATTATGGGGGCGCTGCGCTCGCCGCAGTGCTCTTTGCCGCCGGCTTTGGCTTCGCTTTCCAGCCGCAGGGCGTGATTCACCCCTCGGCCGACATTCCGGCCTACCAGCCGGCTGCAGGTGACAACACCCCGGCCAACTGGACCTCCTATGGTCGCACCACGGCGGGCCTGCGCTATTCGCCGTTCGACCAGATCAACCGCGACAACGTGAAGAGCCTCGACCTCGCCTGGACCTACCGGACCGGTCGCGGCGATATCGGGCTCGACCAGAACACCCCGCTGCAGATCGACAATCTCGTTTATTCCTGCACCACCTCCAACGTCATCATCGCCCTCGATGGTGCCAGCGGCGAGGAAGTGTGGAAGTTCGATCCCAAGGCCAGCGGCCCCTTCTGGCAGCGCTGCCGTGGCCTCGGTTACTATGAACTGCCCACCAGCCAGCAGACCGATGGTCAGCTGTGCAATACGCGCCTGATCATGACCACCATGGACGCGCGCCTCTTTGCCATCGACGCCAAGACCGGCGTTGTCTGCCCCGATTTCGGCACCAATGGCGCCGTCTCGCTCGGCGAAAACATGGGCGAGATCATCCCCGGTTTCTACTTCCAGACCTCTGCCCCGCTTGTCGCCCGCGACAAGGTCGTGGTCGGCGGCTGGGTGGTCGACAACCAGATGGTGGGCGAACCCTCCGGCGTCATCCGCGCCTTCAACGCCGTCACCGGCGAACTCGAATGGGCATGGGACCTTGGCAACAAGGCCATCACCAAGCTGCCCCCGCCGGGCGAAACCTATACCCGTGGCACGCCCAACA
This sequence comes from Devosia sp., assembly GCF_017307565.1. Lineage (GTDB taxonomy): Bacteria > Pseudomonadota > Alphaproteobacteria > Rhizobiales > Devosiaceae > Devosia. The sequence goes on along the minus strand of NZ_JAFKHD010000351.1, from coordinate 9,777 downwards.
TGTGGACCACGGCCGCCTATGACGACAAGCTGGGCCTGATCTACGCCCCGCTGGGCAACACCACGCCCGACTATTTCGGTGGCAATCGCCCGGCCTTCTCGGACGAATACAACGCCAGCCTCGTCGCGCTCGATGTCAACACCGGCCGTGAACGCTGGAAGTTCCGCACCGTCAACCACGACATCTGGGACTATGACCTGCCGAGCCAGCCGGCTCTGCTCGATCTGCCCGATGGCAATGGCGGCACTGTCGCCGCCGTGTTGCAGACCACCAAGCGTGGCCAGCTCTTCCTGCTCGATCGTCGCACCGGCAAGCCGCTGGCCGATGTCGAGGAAAAGCCCGTGCCCCAGACCGGGCATGTGCCGGAAGAATATCTCGCACCCACCCAGCCCTATTCGGTCGGCATGCCCACGATCGGTGCAGACCACCTGACCGAAGCCAAGATGTGGGGGCTGACCATGTTCGACCAGCTCATGTGCCGCATCGCCTTCAAGCAGCTGCGCTACGAGGGTGACTTCACCCCCATCGGGCTCGACTACGTGATCTCGCAGCCGGGTAATATCGGCGGTCTCAACTGGGGTTCGGTCTCGGTCGACATTCCCAATAACCGCGTCTTCGTCAACGACGTCCGCGCCCCGAGCATCTTTGCCCTCGTGCCGCGCGACGAATACGACGCCTTCGCCAAGCGCGCTCATGCCGACGATACCGGCCACGGCCCCTCGCCCCAGCATGGCACGCCCTATGGCATGGCCACCGAAATGTGGGTCTCCCCGCTCGGCGTGCCCTGCGTCAACCCGCCCTTCGGCACGGTGACGGCTATCGACATGAACACCCGCCAGATCGCCTGGCAGGTGCCCGCCGGTACCGCCGAACAGCTCGGGCCCCTGGGCATCAAGACCCACCTGCCCATGCCGATGGGCCTGCCGACCTATGCCGGCACCTCGGCCACGGCCGGTGGCCTCGTCTTCTTCGCCGGCTACCAGGACTACTATATCCGCGCCTATGACGCCGAAACCGGCGCCGAAGTGTGGAAGTACCCACTCCCGGTCGGCTCGAGCGCCACGCCGATGACCTATGTTTCCCCCGAAACGGGCAAGCAATATGTGGTCATCTCAGTCGGCGGCGCGCCCTATTCGGAAGACAAGGGCGACTACGTCATGGCCTTCGCCCTGCCCAACTAGTTTTTTGGGATTTTGCAACTCAGCCCCTTCCCGCCTCGTGCGGGGAGGGGTTTTGTTTTTTGGGGCTCTGCGGCGCCTCACTCACCGGGTGTCATCCCGGCGCAGGCCGGGACCCATCCTGAGGTAGCGCCGCACCCAATCGTCTCAAGATGGGCCCCGGCCTAACGCCGGGGTGACATCGAGTTGATGGGGAGTTCTCAGCCCAAGCCAAAACCCCGGCCGGCGTCTCCGCCTCCGGTTAAAGTGCAAAACAGCAGACCCCGAGGTGGCATTTGCTCCTTGGGACTAGATAGGTGGGGCAAAAGCCACCCCGGAGGCCGGGTTTTTGGACAGCACCCACAGCACCTCTTTGCACGCTCGTCGCGAGGCGGCCGATGCCACGAACCCGCGCTCCCATGCGAAGGGGAACGCGACCGGCACACCCCGCTCAGTTCGCATGCAGACCTGCCGTGCGGGGTGATGGCTCCAATCTAGTCTCGCCAGATGGGGGTGGGGATAAGTTTTTTCACAGAGCCGCATCTTCGCCCGGCTGCGGTGGCCCCTGGCGCGCTGCGCGGCCGGCCGCAAATCCGCGTTCATAGTGGCCGCTGTCCTGGGCAGCCATGAGCTTTGCCAGCTCCTCGCGCATATTGCGGCCCTTAAAAGTTTTCAATTCAAAGGGCGCCACTTCCTGCCGCAGCCGGGCCACGGGCAGCGGTTCGCCCGCAACGCGCCAGCACCGGCAGGTGCGCTTGCCATCCCAATAGGCATGGCGATTTTCAAAATCTTCCAAGAGCGCCAGCACCTGGCCCAATTGCACCGCCAGCCCGGCAAAGGTTTCAGCCGCCACCGGCAGGCGATCGACCGGTTTTCGCAGGTACGGGCGGCAGTCGCTGATCAAGCCCTCGACGGTGGCCCGCTCGGTATTTCCCACCGACGCCTCGGGCTTTTTGGCAGCGATGACGCAAATGTCCTTGTGGAGGGTCGCTAGACGGAGCCAGAGCGCCTCGTGGCGCTCGGCGAGGGGATGGCTGATTTGGGGAAGGGCGAGCATGGGACGGTCTCCTCTTTCAGAGAAGAGGATAAGACACGATCGCTCCACGGGGATAACTGATCTACGATGCCATTACCCTCAGCCTCCTGAACCCGCCGCGAACAAGATAGTCGTCGGACGCCGCGAGCAAGTGCGCTAGCTTGTCGGGTAGGTCGATCCTCCGGAGACCAGGCTGAACCGCGATGAATTCGAAATCAATTTGAGCGGCGGCATGTTTGGAAAGAAGATCCTCTAGCTCTTCAAGGGTTCCTTTTACGAAACGAGCGCCTCCTAGGCCGTTACGAAATCTACGGCTAACATGAGAAATTGCTCGTTGCTTTAGCGCCCAGATCGTAGATTTGGTGGCTTGCGAAATGACCTCGTAGACATCGCCCACTCGATGTCCGGCGTCTGCGCCAGATGACCCTTTGCAATGGTACAGCCGGATTACAAGCCGGTCTTCTTCAGAGGTCGCTGTAACGAAGTCTGCCATTTCGCCGCTGCCATGGTCGTAGTAAACGACGGAGCATTTCTCCTCGCTCAGCATCGCCTCTAGCCCGTCGTGAATAGAGACTCCTCGCCCAGAGGCGGGGCCGAACTCCAGCGTTATGTCGACTCCCCTTGCGACCCAATCCACCGACTGAATTTGCGACAGATCGAACGAAAGGCTATCCTCGGGTGGCAAGGACATGTAGCTCGTGCCTGTGAGTGAGCCCAATTCTGCCGTGAACAACGTCACCGGGTCGTCGTTGACGTAGTCAACAAAGTTAATGCTTCCACTTTCTAGCAAAAGCACGAGATCGTGCTTCTTCTCATCAGACCATGTGAATAGCTTGGCCGCCGTCAGTGAGAAGTATAGGATTTCCGAATACCCGCTCTCGTGCTGGATTTGCAGGCATACTGCATCCCTCGTGCTTCTGGATCGATCAACAATAAGGTCGAAGTCCACGAGTGGGGCATGGATCTCCCCTAGGCCAACGTCAAATCTACACATCGGTGAGGATCGATAGACATCAACTGGCCAGTCTGCCGCGATGATTTCTGAAGGAAGCTCGCTAATCTCGTCGCCGACATCTAGAATGTCGACACCCGACATGGTCTTAGGCATGCCTTTTGTAGATATCCTGGTGGCAAGGAGCGCACACCAATCGATAAGCGCAGGTATCTTGTCGGATCGGTTGCTCCAGACCTTCGACGCGCTGCTGATGCCGATGGTCACTGCATCACCATCTTGCTCGCCTCGACCAAATGCATGCCCCGCGTGAAAAAGACGCCCATCCGATTTGCTAATGGATTTGTCAGCATTAGACCCAGTGATAATGCGATAAGACTCGCTAGTATTGCTCGATACTCGATTTCGCATGCCAACATTGAAGAACTCTGGCGAGTTTATGTCGTTCAATACCCGATTGATCTTGGATAGAGGTAAAGCGCGCGGAACGGCAGAAGCGAACCACGAGGCGATATGCTCATAGATGCTAGCATTTCGTCGCGAGGCGCAGATGAAAAGAAGAAGACTCTTGGGGTCTTGGTAGACAATGAACAAATCTGACGATGCGGACGACAATCTTTCGTCGTCTGTCCATCTTGGTTGCGACATTTCTTTTGTTATATAAATAGAGGCTCCGTGCTCTTCGCTCGAAAATTTGTAAGCGATTTGCATGGGGAACGGAAAATCGCTTCCCGAGGAAACGTCAACTGGCTCCCGAAGCTGCAGAATTTTGACGTGGAAGTAGGGCTCTAGGTCAAAAAGCGAGAGATCCGACAGGTCGTCATTTGTGTCGGTTGGTAGGAAAGATTCCAGCACTTCGCGGGTATGGACTTCTTCTTCAATGCGGGCAGCACTGAGGTTCTGAACGATTTCTTGCCAGACTGCCCGTGCATCGTAGAGGCGTTCGGCTTCAATCTTAATCTCATCGGGAACAGCTAGGAATGTGGCGCCACCTATGTTCTCCCCCGCGGTCCTAGCAAATCTGCCGACAAACTGGAGGGTGACGGCTAGCGAACGATGGGGAGAGTGAACTGCTGCGATCTTGAGCGCAGGAAGGTCAAAACCTTCGCCCAGCATATTGACGCAGATCAGCCCGTCTAGAGCGCCGGCATCTAGTTCCTTCAGCACAGCCTTCACTGCTCGTAGCGACTGATCCCCCCGAATGACCTTGAGCCGCAGCCTAGTGTTTGCCGCATATATATCGCCCAGTTCTGTCGCCCGAGAACGGCTATCAGTTCTGACCATCACCTTGTGATTGAGACCTAGTTGGGTATCTCTATCGAACACCTCCTGCGTCGCAATTGCCACGGCTACGTCTGCGTTCTGGGCTCTGAGCGGATGGACGGGCTGATAGGTGATCTCACCAAATACTTTGTCTTCAAACGCCCCTCGAAGATCATATGTATAGATAAATCGCCCTTTGATCTCCCGCTGATCTTGCCTGAAGGGTGTTGCGGTAAAGAGTACTCTCTTCGCGGACAAGAAGTGATCGAGTGTTCCCTGCCATGTGCGGGCTGGGCTATGATGAGCCTCGTCAACGAGAACTAGGTCAAACAGGTCCGTTGGCGGCTCAGGAATGGCTTCATACTCTGGGCTGATGCTTTGTATCGTACCAACCACCACGTCATAATTCCGTAGTGCCTCCCAATCCGCTGCCGAGGTCAATCTTCCAGAGGTAGAAAAAACGCGTGGTCCGTCCATGGTATTGATCGCACCAGCCATGCGGAGGGTTCGGAGCGTTGAAGCCTCTTCGGCGATTTGCTCCCGAACCAACCGGCTCGGGGTAATAATTAGCACTCGTTCGGCCCTAAGAACAAATGCGGCAGCCAGAAGAACCGAGGTCTTCCCAGAGCCCGTAGGCATCGTTACGACAGCCGGGTCACTCCTAAGGGAGAAGTGCGCAGAAATCGCATGAATTGCACCGATCTGCGCTTTTCTAAGACCAACGTCGCCTGGTTTGTCTTTTATCGGGTAAGTGAATCTGGAGTAGTTTTCTGAAAAGAAACTAATCGGTATCTCCATTCCGAAGAAATGATTCTAAGGAATGATAGTCGACGCCTACAGCGCCTGCCGTCAATAGGAGCTCAATAAGTCCATCACGACGTTCATTCTACGGTTCGGGTGCAGGAAATGTCGGATGCCTGCACCAATGTTTCCCCACTGAGGCGCAGTGCCTGAAAACAAAGGTCCCCGCTTTCGCGAGGATGACACGGCGGATTAGGACAGTTTGAACTGGGGCATCGTACCGGGTGCCCGCTGCCTTTGGCAGCGACCCGGCGAATGATCTGCCAAGGCGCCACCGGCGCCTCGGCTTCGCGCTAGCGCGAACCGATCACTCGTCGCCCATCTTCAGCGCCTTGATAAACGCTTCCTGCGGGATGTTGACGTTGCCGTACTGGCGCATCTTGGCCTTGCCCTTTTTCTGCTTGTCCAAGAGTTTTCGCTTACGCGTCGCGTCGCCGCCGTAGCACTTCGCGGTGACATCTTTGCGCATGGCGCGCACGGTTTCACGCGCGATGATCTTGCCGCCGATGGCGGCCTGGATCGGAATGACGAACAGATGCGGCGGGATCAGCTCCTTAAGCTTTTCGCACATCAGGCGGCCGCGCGATTCAGCAACGGAGCGGTGGACCAGCATCGAGAGCGCGTCGACCGGCTCGGCATTGACGAGAATGGAGAGTTTTACAAGATCGCCCTCGCGGTGGGTATCGAGGTGATAGTCGAAACTCGCATAGCCCTTCGAGATCGATTTTAGGCGATCGTAGAAGTCAAAAACCACTTCGTTGAGCGGCAGGTCGTATTCGACCATGGCGCGGCTGCCGACATAGGAAAGATTGTTCTGAATGCCGCGGCGGTCCTGGCAAAGCTTCAGGATCGCGCCGAGATATTCGTCCGGCGTCAGGATCGTCGCCTTGATCCAGGGCTCGCGGATTTCCTCGATCTTCATCACGTCCGGCAGGTCGGCCGGATTGTGCAGCATGATCGTCTCGCCCGAGGTCATCTGCACCTCGTAGACCACCGAAGGAGCGGTGGCGATCAGATCGAGATCGAACTCGCGGGAGAGGCGCTCCTGGATGATTTCGAGATGCAACAGGCCCAAAAAGCCGCAGCGGAAACCGAAGCCGAGCGCAGCCGAAGTTTCCATTTCGAAGGAGAACGACGCGTCGTTGAGGCGCAGCTTGCCCATGGCAGCGCGCAGCTCGTCAAAATCGGATGCGTCGACCGGGAAGAGGCCGCAGAACACCACGGGCTGGGCCGGACGGAAGTCGGGCAGCGGGGTTTCAGTGGGCTTGCGATCGTCGGTGATGGTATCACCGACGTTGGTGTCGGCCACTTCCTTGATCGAGGCGGTGAAGACGCCGAGTTCGCCGGGGGTCAGTTCCTTGACTTCCACCAGCTTGGGGGTCTGCACAGCGACGCGATCGAGTTCGTAGACGGCGCCCGAGGCCATCATGCGGATGCGCTGGCCCTTCTTCATCACGCCATCCATGATGCGGACGAGAACGACGACGCCGAGATACGTATCGTACCAGCTATCGACGAGGAGAGCCTTTAGCGGCGCATCGATATCGCCCTTGGGGGCGGGGAGGCGCTGCACGATGGCTTCGAGCACGGTGTCGATGCCGACGCCGGTCTTGGCGGAAATTTCAAGCGCGTCGGATGCGTCGATGCCGATGACGTCCTCGATCTGCTGCTTTACGCGCGGGATATCCGCTGCGGGCAGGTCGACCTTGTTGAGGACGGGCACGATCTCGTGGTTGGCATCGAGTGCGTGATAAACGTTGGCAAGGGTCTGCGCCTCGACGCCCTGGGAGGCGTCGACCACAAGCAGCGAGCCTTCGACAGCGGCCATGGAGCGGGAAACTTCGTAGGCGAAGTCGACGTGTCCGGGCGTGTCGATGAGGTTGAGAACGTAGTTCTCGCCGTCCTGCGCCTTGTAGTTCAGGCGCACGGTCTGCGCCTTGATGGTGATGCCGCGCTCGCGCTCGATATCCATCGAGTCGAGGACCTGTTCCTTCATCTCGCGCAGGTCGAGGCCACCGGTCATCTGGATGAGGCGGTCGGCGAGCGTGGATTTGCCATGGTCGATGTGAGCGACGATGGAGAAATTGCGGATATTCTTGAGCGGCGTGGTCATTCGCGCCTGATAGCAGAAGGCGGTGACGCGTAAAAGATGGTTTCCGTAGGGTAAACGGCAACGTTTAGCGCCAAATGGGCGTTTGGAGCGGCATGGCTTTTCATCCTCGCCTTTTCGCCGCCCTTCTCGTCCTCCTGCCGGCCCCGGCGCTGGCCCAGGACATGTTCAAGCCGCTGCAGGATTTTGTGGAGGATCTGGTGCCCCGCACCAAGCCTGCGCCAAGACCTGCGCCGGTCGCCAAGACCGCAGCGGAAACGCCGCCGCCCCTGCCCAAACCGCGCCCCGAGGGGCTAGGCGAGGATGTGGCGAAACCGGTGCCCGAAGAGCCCGCCGCGCCGGCGGAGGACCCCGCGCCACCGGCTGAAGAGACGACGTCGCAGCCGGAGGAGGCAAAGCCGGCGCCCGAGCCGGAGGCTGACACACGGATTTATCAGGTCGCGTGTCCTGCGATGATTTCTGGCGCGGTGGTGGCAAAAATGCTGCCCCCGATTGCCGAGGGCGTGTGCATGGCGCAATCCCCGCTCGAAGTGACGGCGCTCACTCTCAATGGGCGAACGGTGGAACTGACCAGTCCCATAGCGACGAATTGCGAAATGGCGACGGCGCTGGTCGACTGGGCCGGTGAAGTCGATGCCTATGCGCGGGCCGCGCTCGACAGTGAAATAGCGGCGCTGCAGACCGGCACGAGCTATATGTGCCGGCCACGGGTCGGCGGGGGCGAGGCTTTTACCTCCGAGCATGGCTTTGCCAATGCCGTGGATGTGGTGGGATTTACCCTCGCCGATGGGCGCACTGTGGTGGTCAAGGATGACTGGACACCGGCGACGACGCCGGAGGCAAAACTGCTGCGCCAGTCACACGGGGCGGCCTGCGGGCGGTTCACCACCGTCCTCGGCCCCGAGGCCAATGCCGATCACGAAGATCACCTGCATCTCGACCTCGGTTGCCATGGCCAGACCTGCACGGCGCAGCTCTGCGAATAGGGGCTTTTAGGTGCCCGAATAGACCTTGATGACGGCGTCGGTCTGCTTGCGATCGACGCTGCCTTCGGCGCAGTCGACGCCGGTTTTTTCGACATCGGCCTTCACCGTGTCATAGGCCTTCTGCGCGGATTCGCCTTCGAGATGGAAGTCGTTCTCGAGCTGGCGGCGATGCGCGTTCATCGCCGTGGCGCCGGGCTCGGGCACGGTGATATTGCACAGTTCGATAGTTGCAAGGGTCGCATAGAGCCCGGTCAGCAACTGGCCCTGCTTGGGCATGGCATCAACGATGGCATGGGGATCGACCGTGATGGTCGGAGCCGCCGCAGGGGCAGGGGCAGGGGCGGCTGCAGGCGCGGGCGCCGGAGGGGCTTCCTGGGCGAGGGGGGCGGCGATGGTCAGGGCGAGAACGGAAAGGGCAAGGGCGAAGCGGGGCACGTCGGTACTCCATGCACGGGAGGATGTTTCCCTCCATTCTCAGCCCGATTATGGCTTCAGCACGGCGTGCAGTCGGCCCTTGGGTGATGCGGAGGCAGGTCTGCCCAATCCCTGGAGGTCATTTCCGGTTCCATCATGGCCGGGGTGGCGGGCGAATTGAGCCAGGCAAGAACGCGGCGCAGCAGATCGCTCAGGCGTGACATCTCGGTCTCCTGTTCGGTGGCGTTTTCGGGAAGTTCTGAAGTGCGATTATCCTGCGCCCGGAGACCTCTCGCCGCAATGGACAAGGTTTTGGGCTCGGTATAGAAAATCTATATGAGCAGTCCCTTTCCTATTCCGCTCAATGCCCTGCGGGCGATCGAGATCGTGGCGCGGGCCGGTGCGCTGGCACCGGCAGCCGAGGAATTGGGCGTGACCATCGGCGCGGTCAGCCAGCATTTGCGGCGGGCCGAGGAGCGGCTGGGCATGGAGCTCTTTGCCCGCACCCCGCAGGGGCTGAAGCCAGTGCCGGAACTGGTCGAAATCCTGCCCCAGCTGTCCTCCGGCTTTGCCGCCCTGCGCGATGGCCTGGCGACGCTGACCGGCGCGCATGAAGGGGTGCTCAATGTCACCGTGGGCAGCGTCTTCGCCTCGCGCTGGCTGATCTGGCGGGTCAACAAATTCTCCGCCCTTCATCCCGGGCTCGAAGTGCGGCTGACGGTGACCGGTGCCATGCTCGACCTGACGCGGCCCGACCTTGATTGCGGCATCAGGTTTGGCGACGGCAATTGGCCAGGCGTGACCACGAGCCTGATCGGCGGGCAGGACTATCAGCCGGTCTGCGCGCCGGTCTTTCTGGAGCGCTTTCCCGACATAAAAAATCTCTCACAGGTGCCGGTCATTGCCGACCAGACGAGCATGCTCGATTGGTCGCGCTGGCTCGCTGCGTCCGGGTTCGAGCCGGGCCTGAAGCTCTCGGGGCCGGTCTATTCCGACGCTTCGCTCGCGTTCGACGCAGCCATTTCGGGGCAGGGCCTGTTGCTGGCGGCGATCGAGGA
>NZ_JAFKHD010000004.1 GCF_017307565.1 Devosia sp. | reverse complement strand
CGAGCCATGTCGATCGCACCCTGATGGTGCGGGATAAAAACGCGCATGAAGTCAACGTCGGCATCGCCGGTATAGTCGGCCGCCATGCCGGCCATCATGGCGTCATGCGCCGTCTTGTAGGCCGCCGTCGACGCACTATCATTGGCCGCGGCGGCCGGCATGGCGTGACCGCCATGCGATTCAGCCGGCGTTCCCGCGCTCATCTGGCTCTGCGCAATGGCAAGGCCGCCACTGATCACCAGGGCACCCGCGATAAAGATCGGTGTGAGCTTGTTCATTTCATTTCCTCGACAATTTGTGGGTTGGCCGGATAGCCGGCGGCACCCAGAACCCGCCGGATTTCGCTCTCGGACGCGGATGTTTCGACCTCGACCGTGCGGCTCGAAAGATCGATCTCAACCTTGGCGCTGGGATCAAGTGATACGATCGCGCCGGTGACTGACCTGGCGCAGCCGCCACAAGTCATGCCGTCTATGCGAAGCTGCATGAGAACCTCCGTTGTGCGTCTCATGCCCATCGAGATAGGGCTTCCCATCGTTGTAAGGTCAAGCCTCAAAAAAGTGCAAAATAGCCATTGACCTTCCAACCATGGGAAGCCCCACATTGCGATCAAACATGATTTTCGAACATGCAAGGTCATCGCAATGAATGCCCCGCTTCGCCCCGCAGACATGACGTCGTCAGCCATCTCCCTGCCGATCGAGGGAATGACCTGCGCCTCCTGTGTCGGTCGCGTCGAAAAGGCGCTCAAGGCCATCCCCGGCGTCGAAACCGTCTCGGTCAACCTCGCGACCGAAAAGGCCAGCATCACCGCGAGCACGGCACTTGATCGCGCCCAGCTTGTCGGTGCCGTCGAACATGCGGGCTATACCGTGCCCGCGCGTTTCCTGGCCCCGGCCCCGGCAATCGAACTCGCCATCGAAGGCATGACCTGCGCCTCGTGCGTCGGCCGTGTCGAACGGGCTCTCAAGGCCGTCGATGGCGTGTCCGACGCGACCGTCAATCTTGCGACCGAGCGCGCCACCATTCGCGGTGGCGATGTGCAGGCCCTCGTCGCCGCCGTCGCTGCCGCCGGCTATCAGTCCAGGCCTTTGGGCGGGGGCGCCGACGCCTCCAATCAGGCCGAGGCCGACGAACTCGCGGCCAAGAAGGATGCCGAACGCCGCGAACTGACGCGCGATTTCACCATTGCCGCAGTGCTCACCGTGCCCGTCTTCGCCCTCGAAATGGGTACGCACATGATCCCGGGCGCGCACACCTATATCGCCTCGACCATCGGCATCCAGACGAGCTGGTATATTCAGTTCGTGCTGACAACGCTCGTCCTCTTCGTCCCCGGCATCCGCTTCTACGACAAGGGCTTGCCGGCCCTCTGGCGATTGGCGCCTGACATGAACTCGCTGGTCGCCGTCGGCTCGCTGGCCGCTTATGGCTTTTCGCTGGTCGCCACCTTCGCGCCCGGCTTCCTGCCGCCGGGAACCATCAACGTCTATTTCGAAGCCGCCGCCGTCATCGTGACGCTGATCTTGCTCGGTCGTCTCCTCGAAGCCCGCGCCAAGGGGCGGACCTCGGAAGCAATCAAGCGGCTCGTCAAGCTTCAGGCCAAGACCGCCAGGGTTCGTCGGGCCGACACGGTTGTCGACCTGCCGATCGAGGCCGTCAGCTCCGGCGATATCATCGAGGTGCGCCCCGGTGATCGCATTCCCGTCGACGGTCAGGTGGTCGAAGGCGAGAGCTATGTCGATGAATCCATGATCAC
>NZ_JAFKHD010000350.1 GCF_017307565.1 Devosia sp. | reverse complement strand
CTGGGCAAAATCGCAACCGAGCGAGCGCATCAGCGCAAACTGCTGTTCGGTCTCAATGCCCTCCGCCACGACGGTCATGCCGAGGTCGTGGGCCAGATCGGTCAGCATCCGCACGACCGATAGACTGGCACCATCGGCTACTGCGCCCCGCACGAACTGCTGGTCGATCTTGAGCCGATGCACCGGCAGCTTGGTCAGGTGCGAAAGCGAGGCATAACCTGTGCCAAAGTCATCGAGCGCAATGCGCAGCCCTTCGTCCGCGCAGGCGTGCAAGGCCTCGCAGATGCGAGCGCCATCCGTATCGATCACGACGCGCTCGGTAACCTCGAGTTCGAACTGCTCCCGCGCCATGCCGAACCGGTCGATCAACCGGCAGAGCTGTGCCAAAAATCCAGTTTCTAGCAACTCTGGCCCGGCCACATTGATGGCAATAGTACCGGGCGCGATGCCGGACTGACGCATGGCATGGGCCGCTGCGAGCGCCTGCGCTGCGATGATCAGCGTCAGCTTGGTGCCAAGCGATGCCCGGGCCGCTGCGGCAATCACATCGGGCGGCGCAACCATCTGGCCCTGCCGCTTCCAGCGCAAAAGCGCCTCGAAACCGGCGTGATCGCCGCTGCGCATATGCACCTGCGGCTGCAGGGCGACCGTTACCTTGTCCTCGTCGATCGCCTTGATCAGATCTCGCTCAAGGGCGGCAGCAAGCTCGGCCCGACGGCTCATGAGAGGCGTGTAGCGCGCGGCGCTGGAGCGTCCCGCTTCCTTTGCAGCATAAAGCGCCAGGTCTGCCCGCCTGAGCCATTCGGCCGCCGGCGTGCCGTTGCCTTCCACGGTCACGAAACCGATGCTGCCTGCTGGGCGAATGGTCGTGCCTCGCAGTTGGATAGGCTGACGCAGATGCGCCAGCAGCGCCCGCGCCCGTTCTTCGCCCCGGTCGGCGGCGCCGTCATGGCGACAGACGATGGCGAACTCATCCCCACCGAGCCGCGCCAGCACATCGCTGCGCCCGACGGCCTGTTGCAGCCGTTGCGCCGTGACAGTGAGGAGATGGTCGCCCGCCTCATGCCCAAGCGTATCGTTGATCTCCTTGAACCGGTCGAGATCGATCAGATAGAGGCCGTGGCCGCGCTCCTGCCCCCGACGCCCGATACGGACAAGACGGTCAAGAAAAACGCGGCGATTATAAAGGCCTGTCAGCGGATCGCGCTCTGCCTCCCGGCGCGCCTTGCGCTCCATCGACTTGATCTCGGTGACGTCGGTTTCAACCGAGATCGAATAGCCGCGCGGCGAACGCCGATGTTCAACCTGCATCCAGCGCCCATCGGAGAGCCGTTGCAGCAGTTTTTCATTATCGATGGTGCGCTGCATCATGGCGGCAACGGCCAGGGACTGGTCACCGGGCGGCGCCCGCAACACACCGGATGAATATTTGAGCTGCAGAACATCGGCCATGGACATGCCGGGCCGCGGCGCCCCGCGATAAAGCTGATCGAAGCGCTGATTGAAGAGAACGAGGGCCTCCGCCGAGTCATAGGCGGCAACCGAACCGGGCAGAGAATCGAGAATCTCGCGCAGCAGCTCTTCGGCCCGCTCGCGCCGCTCGTTTTCGGCGATCAGCGCGCTCTGGGCAAGTTTGCGATTGGTAATGTCATATCGAATGGAGACATAGCCAGTCCGCCGCCCATCGCGCGACCGCTTCGGCACAATGGTGGTATCGACCCAATAGAGGCTACCATCCTGGGCACGATTGCAGATTTCTGCGTGCCATGCGGCCCCGGAGCCGATCGTGCGCCACATGTCCTTGAAGAAGTCGGACGGATGGTGACCCGAATTCAGCAGCCGGTGATCGGCCCCAATCAGCTCCTCCCGGCTGTATTGGCTAATCTCGCAAAACTTGTCGTTGACCGTCTCAATACGACCCGCTTTGTCGGTCGTCGCAACAATCGCAGTGCGGTTCAGCGCTTCCAGATAACAGTCGAGTTCCGCGCCCACGTCGAGCGGAACCAACTTTCTTGCGGATATTTCCGCGGTAAACGGCAGACGTGTAGGCTCCACTTGACCGCTCTCCCCAGTGGTCTATTTAGAAATGAAGTATGACTACAGCTGACCACACCAATGACAACAATGTACATTGATACGGACAGTATCGGACCGATCTATATCCGGTAGCGTACACATATATTGCTAAATGAGAAGTAAAGGCCGCAGATCATGGAGCAGCCATTCAGGAATCGCATTTTCTCGTCGCTGCGCCCCGCCGCGCAGGAGTTCATGCGTCAACACGCCTTGACCCGGGAGACCCACAGCGGAGAGGTCATCTATGAGGAGGGCGCGCACTTCACCCATGCGGTTTTCCCCCATTCGGGGATCATCTCGCTGATTGCCGCGGATTCGGATGGGCAACAGGTAGAAAAGGCAGCCATTGGCCACGAAGGCTTTCTCGGCTACGAGCTGATCCTGGGCGGTGCGGCCGGCAACAGCGCCATGAGCCGCTCGGTCGTCCAGATTCCGGGCTACGCGTCCTGGGTGTCGCTGCGTGACATCGATGAGGCGCTTGGCGAGTTCATCTGCGTACGCGAAACCATGCTGCGCTACGCGCGCTCGCTGATTACCCAGACGCTTGAATCGGTGGCCTGCAATTCGCTGCACAGCGCCGACCAGCGCGTTGCACGCTGGCTGCTCAATGCCGACGACAACAGTGTGGGCCAGACGTTCGAGCTGACCCAGCAGGCACTCGCGGACGTGCTCGGCGTGCGCCGTGCAACCGTCAGCACAGCCTGCGCGGGCCTCCAGGCCCTCGGCGCCATCGAATATTCGCGCGGCACCATCCACGTAAAAGACCGCGCCATTCTCGAACAACACAGCTGCAACTGCTACTTCAAGATCAAGAACGCCGCCCTGCCACCCGATCGGAGCTACTAGCGCCACCACCCGGCTTGATTGATCTTCGGTCGTGCCCGATACACCATGCATACGAAGTGCCCATCAGTGACACTCCAGGATTCGACGTTGCACGAAGGGCATAGGACGACATGGGCGAAAACAAGCGGGCACGCATCGGCATTGCCTTCGGAGGCCGCTCGGACGAGCACGATGTCTCAATCATGTCGGCCACCAATGCCGTTGGCGCCCTCGACCCGCAGAAATACGACGCCGTCCCGATCTTCATCACCCGCGATGGCCGCTGGCTGCTGAGCCAGTTCAGCAACGGCGAACTGTCCCTCCCCACAGATGGCCCGCTGCTGAGCCTGATCCCCGGCGGCAAAGGCCGGCTCATCGCCCTCGACCCCGCCGGCACCATCGAAGAACTCGCTCCGCTCGACGCCCTCTTCCCCGTGCTGCATGGCCTTTTCGGCGAAGACGGCTCCATCCAGGGCGCCGCCGAAGTCGCGCGCGTTCCCCTCGTCGGCTGCGGCATTCTCGGCTCCGCCGTGGCGCTCGACAAACGCATCGCCAAACAGCTGCTCCTCGGCGCCGGCCTCCCCGCCGCCCGCTCCGAAACCATCACGCCTCGCCATGTGCCGAACTTCGAAACCCTCGCCGAAAAACTCGGCCTGCCGCTCTTCATCAAGCCGGCTCGCCAGGGCTCTTCAGTGGGCGTCAGCAAGGTCACGAGCGCAGCCGACTATCAGGCCGCCGTCACCACCGGCTTCAAGCATGACAGCCTGCTCCTCGCCGAAGAATTCATCGAAGGCCGCGAGATCGAATGCAGCGTCCTCGAAGGCGCTGATGGCAGCATTTTTGTCTCCCGCCCCGGCGAAATCGTCCCGGCCGAAAGCCACGGCTTTTATAGCTACGAGGCCAAATATATCGACGCTGACGGCGCCATCATCAAAGTACCTGCCGAGCTGCCGGAAGCGACCGAGCGCGACATGCGCCGGATGGCGGAAACCGCCTTCCGGGCGCTGGGCTGCGACAGCATGGCGAGGGTCGATTTCTTCGTCACCGCCGACTTCCGCCTCCTCGTCAACGAGGTCAACACCATCCCCGGCTTTACCGACATCAGCATGTACGCAAAAGCCATGGCGGCCAGCGGCGTGCCCTATGCCGAGGTGATCGACCGGCTCATCGCCCATGGCCTTGCAAGAGCGGCCACGGGCGCGTGAACGCGCGCCCTAGTGCGAGGGGTGAATGGCGTCGTTGAGATACATGCAGGTGAGCATGGTGAACACATAGGCCTGGATCGCTGACATCAGCAGCTCCAGCGCCGTGATCCCCACTGCCATCGTCATGGGAGCCAGTGCGGCCACCACGCCCAGCGGCCCCAACCCGCTCAGATCGACCACAAAACCGCTGAACACTTTTAGCGTCACGTGCCCCGCCAGCATCACGGCGAAAAGACGCACCGAATGGCTGATCGGGCGAGAGAAGTAGGAAATGACTTCGATCGGCACGATCACGGGCGCGAGATAGCCGGGCATGCCCTGCGGCAGGAACAGGCGGAAAAACCGGAAACCGTGCCGGAAGAGGCCATAAAGCGTCACCGTCGCAAAAACCAGCAGCGCCAGCGCCGCCGTCACGATGATCTGCGCCGTCACCGTAAAGGCATAGGGCACCATGCCGATCATGTTGGCCACGAGGATGAAGCTGAACAGCGAGAACACCAGCGGGAAGAACCGCATCCCCTCCCGCCCGGTGCTCGAAACGATCATGGTCTCGATATTGCGATAGGCCAATTCGGCCACCAGCTGCATCCGCCCCGGAACCAGGCTTGCCTTGCGCCCGGCAAAGATCATGAAACCCGCGGCCACCGCCATGGTCAGCATCATATAGGCCGATGCATTCGTGAAGCTGAAATCCATGTCCGCAATGGGCGGCAACGGAAAGATCGGCTCGACGACGAACTGGTGGATGGGATCACTGGCCATGGTTCTTCCTTGTGGCGTTGGTTATTTGCGCAGCCGCAATGCCACGAGGCCCACGGCAAGGCCGAAGGCTGAGGGCAAGAGGCTGACGAAGTGGGAATTGCCGGACGCAGCGCCGGCGCTGACCAGAAGATCGGCCGCAACATAGCCGACAAGGCATCCGATCAGGACGATGACATTGATAGGATCATTCATGGGACTACCTCAGGAGGGGTCGTCCCCAAAGCGGTCCCTTGCAGGCAGGTCGTCCCGCCGGCAGGCCAGTTGCTCAGGTCAGGAAGAGCAGCAGTCCAAAATCCGCGAAAAGCGCCAGGTGCAACATGCCCGCCAGCGCCGAGGTGCGCTGCCCCACAAAGGTCAGCGCGGTGAGGCCAATGGTCAGCAGCAGCAGCACGGTATCGGTTGGGCTGACGCCCATGACCACGGTCTTGCCGGTCAGAAGACCCACGGTCAGCACCGCCGGAATGGTCAGGCCCACCGTGGAAACAAAAGCCCCGAGGCAGAGATTGACCGAGCGCTGCAATTGATTGTCGAGCGCCGCCCGCACCGCCGCCATCGATTCCGGCGTGAAGACGATGATGGCGATGATCACCCCGCCAAGCGCAATCGGCGCCCCGGCCGTCTCGATGCCGAAGTCGACCACCAGCGCCAGATCATGCGCCAACAGCACAATGGGCAACATCATCGCCACCAGCAGCACCGAGCGGACGACGACGCCCTTCATGTCGAGCGCCGCCTTCGGCTCCCCGGCGTCACCGGCTTCCGAACCATGGGGCACGACGAGGCTCCCCGCCGCCGGTTGCACGAAGAAGCGCTTGTAGCCGCGCGTCTGCATCAGGAGGAAAGCGCCGTAGAGCACGATGGTCAGCACCGCCAACGCCACCGCCTGCACCGGCCAGAATGTGCCGTCGCCCGTGCTCAGCGTATTGGGCAGGATCAACCCGATCCCGGCCAGAACCAGCGTCATGGCCACATAGGCCATGGCCCCCTGGAAATTGTATTCCTGCTCGCCATACCGCAACCCGCCCAGAACCAGGCAAATGCCCATGACGAGGTTGAGAATGATCATCATCACCGCAAAGATCGAATCTCGCCCGATCGTCGGGTTCTCGCCCGGCCCGAGCAGCACTGCGGCGATCAAGATGACTTCGATCAGCACAATGGAAAGCGTCAGGATCAGCGTGCCATAGGGCTCGCCCAGCCGGTGCGCCAGCCAATCTGCCTCATGCACGACCCCGAAAGCCGCGAGCAGAATGGTGGCAAAGATCACCACAAAGCTTACGACCGCCACCGAGGGCTCAATGGGCTCGTGCAGCCAGGTCGGCCCGCCGACAAGGAAGGTCACGACAACAAGCCAGGCGATGCCCAGCTTGAGCAGCGTCGCGTTTGGCAAATGATCTCGAAGATTGAACACAGTTCTCACCTTGGCGGGGTCGTCCCCTATCTGGTCAGAACGGCAGCGCCGGGGTCGTCCCCGGCCGCGCAAGGGCGTTTCGGCCCTTCTGGCTACCTAGCCCATCGCCTCCCTTGTGTCCAGACTACCCTTTCGGCCCCAGCCTGAGTGGGGCCGAAAAAGTCGCTGGATCGTGGCAAGGCTAGCCCTTCACGCCAGCCGAGAGCATGATCGCCTGCGTCACCCGGCGCTGGAAGATCAGATAGACCACGGCAACCGGCAGGCCCGCCACCACGGCCGAGGCCATCAGCTTACCGTAAACGATGCCATAGGCGTCCTTCACCTGGGTAATGCCCACCGGCACGGTCATCGTCGCCTCGCCCGTCGCTGCAAGGAAAGGCCAGAGGAACGAATTCCACGCGCCGATAAAGGTGATGATGGCAAGCGAGGCAGTTACACCCCAGTTCATCGGCAGATAAATCCGGAACAGAATTTTGAGATGCCCCGCAGAATCCATCTGCGCCGCCTCACGAAACTCCTTTGGCACCGAGTCAAAGAACTGCTTGTAGACGATGATCACCACCGGAACGATCAACTGCGGCAGGATGATACCGGCCCATGTATTGAGCAGCTTGAACTGCGCCATGAGCACAAAGTGGTTCACGATCAGCGCCTGCATCGGCACCATGAAGCAAGCCAGAATGAGCACATAGATGACCCGCCGGCCGGGGAAATCGAGCTGGCTCAGCGCATAGGCGCAGCCGGCCGAGGAGACGATCACCAAGGCGGTGATGATCAGCGAGGTCACCATCGAGTTGATGTACCAGATGCCGATATTGGTGTTGTTCCAGATATGGATATAGCTGTCGAAAACGACGCGATTGGGGATCAGCGAATTGCTGCCCGAGATCACCTCACCATCGGGCTTTATCGACGTGATCACGGCCCAATAGATCGGGAAGAACGAGCCGAGCGCCACCAGAATGGTGATGACGGTGAGTACCAGCCCGATCATGTCGATGGGACCATCGCCCCGGCTGCGTGCGGCGACCATGGCGTCGCGATTGGGAATGGCTTCGGCGCTCATTTCTCACCTCGTGCGCGCAGCAGCTGGTATTGCAGTACCGACAGGATGATGATCATCCCGAACAGCAGCATGGCAGCGGTCGCGGCCTCGCCGCCCTTGTTCTGCTGAAAGGCCAGCTTGTAGACATATTGAACCAGCGTGATCGTCGCGTCCTGCCGCCCCCCGATTGAGAACAGGTAGACCTGGTCGAAGATTTTGAGTTGCGCGATCAACTGGATGGTCAGCACCAGCGCCGTCACCGGCCAGATCAGTGGCCAGGTAATCCGCTGGAACTGCCGCCACCGCCCGGCGCTATCGAGCGAAGCCGCCTCATAGATTTCCGGCGAGATGTTCCTCAAGCCGGCGATGAACAGCAGAATATTAAAACCCATGGTCCACCAGATGGTGACGAAAGCAACCGTGGGCATGAAGAGCGGAATGGTGCGGGTCAGCGAGATCGGCTTGCCGCCGTTGAACAGCGCCACAAAGCCCTGCACGAGCCCATATTGCACGTCGATGATCCAGTTCCAGGTCAGGAACACCACCGAGACCGGCAGGATATAGGGCAGGAAGAAGCAGGCGAGCACAAAGCCCTGCACCGGCCCCTTCAAACGGTTCACCGCGAGAGCGATCACCAGCGAGATCAGCGTATTGGGAATGACCGTCAGCAGCACGAAATAAGCGGTGTTCCAGAAAGCCTGGTGAAACAGCTTGTGGCTGAGGATTTTCACATAATTGTCCCAGCCGACCCAGTCGCCCGTCCCGATCAACGGCGCCTTGGTGAAGCTGAGCATGGCCATCTGGATCGTCGGCCAGACAAAGAGCGCGCCATAAATGAGCACGAACGGGCCCACCAGCATCAGCGCAACCAGATATTCCTGCCTTTTGTCCCTGAGCATTTTCTGGGCCTCCCCGCCTGCGACAATCACCGAAACACTTCCAGTCACCGCGTCATTCCCGCGAAAGCGGGAATCCCTGTTTCGGTGCAGCGAGATTCCCGCTTTCGCGGGAATGACGCGGTGGAAAGAGGATGCGGACCCATGCCCGCATCCCCCAAGCTCAATCAGAGCTGGCCGTTCAGATCGTCGCGCATCTGCGCGGCGGCATCGGCCGGCTCGATTTCACCAGTCGTGGCGGGATTGATGAAGTTGCTCCACGCGTCGCCGAGCGGAGCAGCCGGACCAGCAAGGATGGTGCGTGGATCGAACACGGCCGTATCGGCAAACCCTGCATAGTCAGACTGCGGCTTCAGCGCCTGGAATTCAGCGCTTTCACGCACGGCATTGAAGGCCGGGATATGGCCTGCGCCTGCCCAGTCGAGCGAGTGCTGGTCCATCCAGGCGATGACCTTCATGACCGCAGCACGCTTGTCCGCATCGACTTCCTTGCCCGAATTGGCCGGAATGACGAAAGCGTGCGAGTCAGACCATGCGGCCTTGTTTTCGAACAGCGTCGGCAATTCCACCGCGCCCCACTCGAACAGTTCACCCTTGGCATGGAGGTCGACCATGGTCGGCACTTCCCAATTGCCCATGATGAAGAAGGGCGACTGGCCCGAGGTAAAGAGCGCGAGCGCAGCCGGGCTTTCGACCTGAACCGGCGTATAGCCGCTATCCACCCAGCCCTTCACCACGTCGATGGCGTTGGTCAGCTTGGTCAGATCTTCGTCCGTCGGGAAAAACCCGCCGGCGGCTTCGTCGAACATCGTGCCGCCTTGCTGCCCAAACAGGGAATAGATCGTGCGGTAACGATCGCCCGTCGGGGTCGAAATACCGTACTTCCCGTCCTTGGTGAAGTCAGCCAGGATCTTGTTGAAGTTCTCGAGCCCATTGAGGCCCTTGGGCAGCCCATCGTCACCGATCAGACCGGCTTCGGCGAGCATATCCTTGTTGTAGTAGAGGATGAGACCATGCTGGTCGAACGGCACGGCATAACGGGTGCCATCGACCTTGCCCGCGTCAGACGCAGCCTGGGTGAAATCGGCATCGGAAATGCCTGCGCCCGCCATGTCCTCGTCGGTGACTTCAGAAAGCGTGCCGCTGTTGACGGCCAGCGGAATGCGGCTCAGGTGATAGGTCGCAATATCGGGACCTTCGCCAATGGCCGAGGAGGTCTGCAGCTTGGTGTAGAAGGGCGTACCCCATTCCAGCGTCGTGCCCTGGATCTGGATTTCGCCTTCATGCTCCTTGTTAAAACCGTCGATCAGCGCCTTCATGCGCACGCCGTCGCCGCCTGCCAGAAAATCCCACCAGACCACAGTCTGCTGCGCCGCAGCGGCATGCGTCAGCGCCATCAGCGCCGTCGACACCAGAGCCAATCGCTTCAAAGACAGTCTCATAACATCTTCCTCCCAAAACATGCCCAATGCATGTGTTCATCCGGCTGGAGCGGCGCTTTGTTGTTTTCCGCCCAGCAGAAATTCTCCTCAGTCGGCGTGATAGGCGACGCCCTGTGCATCGAAGAGATGCACCGCCGAGCCATCGATCTTGAGCTTTACCGGCGCGCCGGCCTCGAGCGTCGACTTGCCGATATCGTCGCCAACGATGACCGTGCCATCGCTAAGCTTTGTATGGATCAGTGTCCGGTCCCCCAGCCGCTCGACGAGCGCAATGGTCCCTGAAATCTCGCCATCGGCCGCGACAACAAGCGATTCCGGCCGCACCCCAAAGGTCAGCCCCTGCCCCACGGTCGGCGCCACGGACGTCGCGATCGTCGTCGGAATGGTCGAACCACCCGCCGTCACCACGACCCGCCCACCAGCATCGGCCAGCGCCGTCACCGGCAGAAAATTCATCGAGGGCGAACCCACAAAGGCCGCCACGAACCGGCTCGCCGGCTTGGAGTAAACCTCCATGGGCGTGCCTATCTGCTCCACCTTGCGGTTGTTCATGACGACAATCCGGCTCGCCAGCGTCATGGCCTCGGTCTGATCGTGCGTCACAAAAATCATCGTCGTGCCGATGCGCTGGTGCAGTTGCGCCAGCTCCACGCGCGTCCTCACGCGCAAGCCCGCATCGAGATTGCTTAGCGGCTCATCGAGCAGGAACGCATCGGGCTCCCTCACAATGGCGCGGCCAATGGCAACACGCTGTCGCTGCCCGCCCGAAAGCTGCGCCGGCCGCCGATCGAGCAATTGCCCGATTTCGAGCACCCGCGCCGCCTCATCGACGCGCCGCGCGATCTCCGCCTTGTCGGTGCCGACGTTCTCGAGCCCAAAGCTCATGTTCTGGCGCACCGTCATATGCGGATAGAGCGCATAATTCTGGAACACCATGGCGACGCCGCGCTGATTGGGCGGCAACTGGTCCACCCGGCGATCGCCGATATGGATCTCGCCCGCATTGACCGCCTCGAGCCCGGCAATCATCCGCAGCAGCGTCGATTTTCCGCAGCCCGAGGGCCCGAGGAAAACGATGAACTCGCCCGAACGAATATGCATGCTGACGCTGTCCAGCACCTGCACGGAGCCATAGGACTTGCTGACATCCCGAAGGACGATATCGGCCATCTCTTTCCTCCTCTTGGGACCAGCGCAGCTTTGCTGTCTTCTGGTCTGCATTCTCTCCACGTCCACCGAACTTCCCCTCGCCCCTTGAGGGAGAGGGACAGACTTTTCGCGTTCAGCGAAAAGTCAGGGTGAGGGGTATCTCTCCTCCGCAGAGGAGCGAGTTATTGGCCCTGAATACCCCTCATCCGCCCCTCCGGGGCACCTTCTCCCTCAAGGGGAGAAGGGGGCATCGTGGCTCACCTCAGCGCATACTTCCCTTATCCACCGGCAGCTCAGCCGCCGTCGTCACGAGCCCATCGAACAGCGCCGCCGCCACCGGGTCAGCTCCTGCCTTTTCCCGCAGCAGCCGGAACGTCGTCGCGACAACCCCACCACGGCCAACCCGCTTCTCGCCAATGATCGCCGCCGGCTTATGCACCCAGCCGCAGACCATCCCAGCGATAACGTTGTTGCCAAATTCCCAGGGCCTGAAGCCCGTAAGCAGGTGATGCGGCACCACGTCCGAGAACGAGAGATCAAAGATCGGCCCACCCGGAATGTCGGCAAACGCACCCTCACGACGCACCCACGAGAACCCGGCAATCCAGTCACCGCGCCAGATCGTCCCGTCACGCTCGACAAGGCTGATCCCCGGCAAATGCTGGTCCAAGCTCGGCCGGAACTTCTTGCCATCGGCCACAATGGAACGGTGCGGCAATTCCCCGAGCGGCATGTCGGTACGGAGGTTCTTGTTCGTCTCCACCGTGCCATCGGCCAGGATGAGGTAGCGTGCGCCCGCCTTGATGGCTTCGACATCGTCGCCATCCACGGCATGCACCAGCACCACGTCGGCCTCGGCAGCCGGTACCACACGGTAGCCGAGGCCGCTGGCATAGCTTGCGAGGGAGGAATCGGCGGCGGCGATGGAGGGGCGCCCGGCCGTGTCGCGCTTTGCATAAAGCGCGATCTCGCAAGTATTGCGCGAGAGAACCGAACCATTGGCCTCAAGCACAAATTCTATGGACAGCATACGATTGCCGCCGCCCGCAGGCAGGGCAAAACTAATCTTGCCGAGATCAGCAGTCGAAACCTTGCCCGTTGCCGGCACGGAAACCAAACCCGAAACTTCCCCGCTCCAGCGCAGCACGGCGCCAGCCGGAATAGTCTCGCCACCGGTACCGATCTTCAGTTCGATATCGAGCGTTTCACCCAGATATGCCGAGTACCGCGCCGGCCGCGGCACGATCACCACGTCGGTATTGATCGTCCCGAACACGTCGTGGAACACGCGCGGATTGCGCTCGATATCGAGGAGACCATTGGCCTCCCAATGCACGTCCGTCAGCTCGGTGATCACATAGCCCATGATCGAGGAATAGCGGCGCATCTCCTCGATCTCGTAGCGCAGGTTCATGAACTGGTACCACTGCACATTCTCGATGAAGGCATCGAACGAGCCGAAGGTTTTCGCCAGATCGAGCGCGCCAAAGCGATCCTCGATGCCATGCGGCAGCGCCACGCCATCGCCCCAGAGCGAGCCGGTCTCGAACCAATCCGGCTCCGAGCCATCTTCCCGGCGCAGCATTTTGGGATCAGGCAGACCCCAGACACCGAACTCCGAAACGATCAGCGGCTCATCACCCTTGCGCTCGGCATCGCCAAGGCTCGAGAATGTCCAATCAGCACCGGCCGCAAACTGCGCGGTGATGTCGTCCCATTCCTGCCGGCGTTCCGGCACCGAACGGTAATAGTGATAGTCGTTGAGGTCGGTCTTGACGTGGAAGTTGGGGAAGCAGGCGGAATTGTCGACCACGAGACGGGTCGTGTCCTCAGCCTTCAGCCAGTCATAAGTGTCCTTCACCCACTGCCGATGCTCGGCATTTTCGAGCATGCGGGTGCCCCAGTCCTCATTGATGATCGTCCAGCAGATGATCGAGGGGTGATTGCGGTCACGCTTCAAAATGCCCGTCATCGTGTCGCGCATCCGCTGCGCCGACTTCGAGGTGAAATTCGCCACGTTCGGGATTTCGGTCCAGACGAGCAGGCCAAAACGGTCGGCCACGTCATAATAGCGCGGGTCCGGCACCTTGATGTGGCAGCGCAGCGTATTGAGGCCGAGTTCCTTGGCCTTCTTCGCCTGGTCTTCCAGAAACTCAAGCGAAGGCGGCGTATAGATGCCGTCAGGATAGTAGTCCTGATCGAGCGCACCGCGCATGAAGATCGGCTCGCCATTGAGCAGGATCTTGCCGTCGCGCGTTTCGACCGAGCGGAAGCCAAAGCGCTCCTCGACGACGTCGACATCGTCGCCGAGAGACACGGTCAGTGTATAGAGATTGGGCTGGTCGATGCCCCAGAGCTTTGGCGCCGTCACCGCCAGCTCGACCGCAACCGAAGCCGCTGCAGTCACCGAGCTTTCGGCCACCACATTGCCACCGGCATCGCGCACGGCGAGCTTCACCGGCAGGCCAGCGGCCGCAGCGGAGAAATCAAGCTCAGCCTTCACAAGACCATCGGTACCGGCGGTGATCACCACCGCCTCAAGCCGGCGTGCATCGCGCGCCAGCAGCGAGACCGACTGCCAGAGGCCACCAATCCGGCCATACCAGGAAATCTTGCCATGCGGCACTTCGCCAAACGGGAAGTCGGGGAAAGCGCGATGATCGGCCGACGGCATGGTCACGCGCACTTCGACCTCATTGGTCGGGCGCAGCAGCTTGCTATCGAGCACGAATTCAAACGGCAGGAAGGCGCCTTCGTGGCTACCGAGCTTCTGGCCGTTGAGGAACACGTCGCAATAGTAGCTCACCGCACCAAAGTGCAGCACCAGCTCCTGCCGATCCCAGCCGGCCGGAACCGAAAAGCTGCGCTTGTAGACGGCATGGCCAAAGGTATCGACGAGGTCGGAGAATTCGGCCTGCCAGGGCTGGGGCACATGCGCTTCGCGCCACGCACCATCCTCGTGCTTGAACTGCCAGACACCGTCCAGCGACAGGCTCTTGCGCGGCGCGTCGACTGCCTCCGTGGCGACTGCACGACCAAGATTCATAATCTCCACCCTTAAGCGTATTAGTTATATTATTATCACCATATGGCCGAAACGACCCGCTTGGCAAGAGGGTGAAAAAACGACAGCTGGAGCGAGGGAAAAGCGCGGCGCGGAAGGGGCAACCAATTCGCGGAAAAGCTGCTCTCGATGCTAACAGTCTGCTAGCAATTGCCTTACAAGGAGGGGAATCTATCCCCGCACCCTGGGAGAGCCGGTGGACAAGCGCGCGACCATGCACGAAGTGGCCGAACTGGCCGGGGTCTCCCAGGCCACGGTCTCGCTGGTACTCAATGGCGTCCCGAATGCTCGAGTGTCAAAAGCCACCCGCCGCCGCGTGCAGGAAGCCGCCGAGCAACTGGGCTACCGCCGCGGCAAAGCCCACCCCGTCCCCGCCGGCCGCCAGCGCGTCATCGGCCTTTTCATCGACGAAGTATCCACAACGCCTTTCGCCGCCCAATTCATCGAAGGCGCGCGCGACGAAGCCGCCCTGCAGGACGTTACCGTCGCCACCTTCTGCACTGGCAACAGCCCGGCGCTGGAGCAAGCAGGCCTGGACATGCTCGTCGCCCAAAACGCCATCGGCGCCATCTACGCGACGCTTATGACGCGCGAAGTCATTGTTCCAAATGCCTTTTCCGCTCTGCCGCTGATCCTGCTCAACTGCCACGAAAAACGTCTGAAACACCCAGCCGTCGTGCCTGGCGACATCGTTGGCGGCTATATGGCGACCGAAGCACTCATCAAGGTCGGCCACACCCGCATTGCCCACCTCGCCGGCGAGCACCACATAGCCGAAGCCGCCGTCGACCGCGAAAACGGTTTCAGGCAAGCCATGGAAAAATCCGGCATACCGGTCGACGAAAGCCTCGTCACCCTCGGCGGCTATTCGATCCGCGCCGGCCGCGAACGCGCCTTGGCCCTGCTCTCCCGCCCCGATCGCCCCAGCGCCATCTTCTGCTTCAACGATCGCATGGCCATCGGCTGCTACGAAGCCGCCCGCATCCTGGGCCTCAACATCCCAGAAGATCTCTCGATCGTCGGCTTTGACAACGAAGACCTTTCCGCCAGCATGGACCCACCGCTTTCCACCATGGTCCTCCCCCACGACGAAATGGCCCGATGGGCCGTCGGCCAGCTTCTTGACGGTTTCGACGACCTCGACGCCGACGAGCGCATGCAAAAACTCAAGATCGAGTGCGAGTTCGTCGAGCGAAATTCGATAGCGTCACCAAAGGCCTAGCTAAAACACCCAAAACCACCCCACCCTCGATGTTTCCCCGGCGAAGGCCGGGGCCCATCTTGAGATCTCAGGATGGATCCCGGCTCAAGGCCGGGATGACAGCCGGGGATTGACCACCGACAAGGCCTCCTACCCCCGCGGCTTATCCACCGAGGCCCGCTCCACCAGCGGGCATTCAAGCTTGGTCAGCGGATAGCGGCTATCCACCTCGCCATCAGCCAATTGCTCGGCAATCCACTGCCCCATGGCCCGATGCGGCAGCACCGACGTCGTCAACTGCGGATGCAAATGCCGCGCAATTTCTTCGTCATCGTACCCGACCACCGACATATCCCGCGGGATCTCATACCCCGCCTCCTTCAGCGCCTCATAACACCCGATCGCCATACGGTCGTTCTGGCAAAAGATCGCCGTCGGCACCTCAGGCAGGTCCAGGATTTTCCGCGTCGCCTCATAGCCGGCGCTTGCCGACCAGTTGCCGTTGAAAACCAGATCCGCGTCGAACGGAATATCCGCCGTCGCCAGCGCCCGCCGATACCCCTTCAGCCGATCCTGCGCCGCCTCCATCCAGATTTCGCCCGTAATGGTCGCAATCCGCCGATGCCCGCGCGTGATCAGATGGTGCGTCGCCCGCTGCCCACCAGCAATTTCGCTCGGCACCACAGCTGGATAGGGCAGCCCCGTCGTATAGCAATTGAGCAAAAGCACCGGCACATCGAGGTTCCGCAGCGCCAGCGGAAGCTCCACCTCGCGGGTAAAAATGGTCATATAGACCAGCGCCGAAACCCCTTGCTCGACAAAGGTCTCGATCAGCTCGGCCTCGATTTCAGGATCATTCCGGCTCTGCGACACGAAGACCAGATCCCCCGCCCCCTGCGCTGCGTGGCTCAACCCCTCAATCGCCTGCACCGCCTCCGGGCTCGTCGCCAGCTGATCGACGATAAACCCGATCCGCCCAGCCCTCCTCGCCCTTTTGGCCTCGACCGCCACCTTCACCTGCGGCAGCCCATAACCCAGCCGCCGCGCCACCTCGAGCACCCGCTGCCGTGTCTCGCTCGATAATCTTATCCCCGGGGCATCATTTATGACGAATGATACGGTCGCCTGGGAGCAGCCGGCCTCCCGCGCGATATCTGTCATCGTTACCCGGCGCGAATTCGACCCGTTCTCTTTTCCGGAACGGGCAGACTTCGCCAATGTGCGGGTTGAAGGAGACATGATACTCGGAGGCTGTATGCCAAAAAAGCTAATACACAATCAGCTAATATTAGCAAGCCACCGAGTGTCAGGAGTTATTAGCGGAAGTGCCGCCCGACTTCGGCAAAAAGCTTGAGGTCTTCCATGGAGTCTTCAAGGCTGGTCTTTGCCGGCAAACCATTGGCAACGCTGTCGAAAAACGCGCCAAGCTCTATGCGGAACGGATCTTCGTAGATCGGCCCGATCACCTCCGTCCCAGTATCCGTGTCGGTCGAGCTAGTAATCTCCAGTCGCGTCGGCAGGTTGCGGATGTAGGGCGTATCGTAGTTCATCTTGAAATGCTGAGTCTGGGTCAGCACTTCAATGCCGGCATCGAAACGCGAAACGTCGTCGATCACCGCCTCATAGAGCGCAGTGAAATGTCCATAGTCGAAAAGCGCGATGACGGTTTCGCCATTGTGCTGGGTAGCGTGACGCACGCCTTTGGGGGCGCCAAGCAGATCGCGCATCGCCGAAAAGCTGTGTGAACTCAAGCCTGTAAGCACCTGGTAGGCGCGCAACGCATCTGGCGGACAATCCTCGCCCATGACGGATCGCAACATGGCTTGCGTCCGTGCCCTGCCCTCTGCAATCAGCTCAGCCGGCACATCCTTGGGCTTGAACACGTTCCGCGTCTGCGCCACGAAAAACGGCGCTTCGCGAATGATGTCCCGCACACGAACATGCCGAATTTTCTCAAGCGATGGCAAGCGCTTCTTGAGTTCCGTGAAGGCACGGGAGAACCGCCGCATATAGCCCACGAACACCACCTGCCCCGGCCGCTTCGGCAATGAGAGCAAGGGTTCAAGCTGAGCCGCAGTCAGGCAAGCTGGTTTCTCGATGAAGACATGCTTCCCCGAGCGGATCGCCTTCTCAAGCAGCTCGGCGTGAAGATGGTCCGGCGTGAGGATAAAAACGACGTCCAGCTCCGGATCGGCGATCAGCGCCTCGGCGCTGCCGTGTCGTGTCGGCACGCCGTAGCGGGTGGCGACATAGTCGACGAGGCTCGGGGACACATCGGTTATAGCCTTGAGAGCAAAGCGATTATCATCCGCAAGGAGCGGAAGGTGCATCAGCT
>NZ_JAFKHD010000349.1 GCF_017307565.1 Devosia sp. | reverse complement strand
CGCGGGAATTGACCTGGGCGACCGAGATCGAAGTCAGCCGCCTGGGCAATGCGGGCACCGTGTTGGGCGCCGTGCAACTGGCCATCGACTATGGATTGGGCCTCATTCTCGGTGAGGCCGTCCATCCCAGCGTCGCGCTGCCGCCCCTGTCCTAGACTTCCGTGGGCGACCATGGCTTGAGCTTTGTATCGGTCTGCCGGTAGCGGAAGGTGATATTGGTCAGCCCGGCCGCATCCTGCATATCGCCGATGATCATCTGGATCGCGACGATATCGAGAATGGCGGCAGCGATTTCGTTGTCCGTTTCCGGCACCTGCAACACCACGAGCCGATCGGTGGAGGCGATGTCGGTCCGGGACGTCACCAATACCGCAGGCCCAATTTCGGACATGTCTTGCGCAATTTTGGTCTCGCGGCCCACGCCCAAAGCGATAACGCCGGTGCGCTGATCCTGAGACTCCATCGGACCGTGCAGATAGTTCAACGTATCCCAGCCACAGGCGGGCACGCGGACCGCCTCGCGGATCAGCATGGCCGCTTCGCCGGCCGTGGCAAAGCCGGCCTGGGCTCCGACGATATCGATGGAGGCTCGCTCCGCCAGAATGCGCGCCGCTGCTGCTGCGGGCCCGACCTGGCTTGCCAGAACCTCGCCCACCATATCTGGTAGCGCCGCCCAAATCGGACTCTGGCCACGCCCGACCAGCGCGTCGGCCAGCATACCGACCGCCAGCGCCATACCGGTATATCCGGTCGAGCTCGCGCCATTGTCAGCGCCAGAAAAAAACGGCAGTTCACGACCCGTCAGCTGCGCCAGCGGTGTACCGGGAGAACGGCAGAGCGCGACGCGTGGCAGATGGTTGCGCAACGCCATGACCTCGGAGATTTCCCGGCTCTGCCCGGAGGCAGAGAGAGCAACAAAGGCAGAGCCGGCGCTGCCCACGGCCTCATAGAGATCGGTCGGACAATAAGCTGTGGCCGGAATATCGCGCCGACGAAGATAGGAGGCGCCCAGCATGGCCACCTGATAGCTGGCGCCGATCCCGGCAAGTCCGATGTGACCGACAAAATCGCTGAGGTCGAGCTGGTCGAGCCCAGCGGCAACTGCCATGCGCACCTCTGACAGGCTCTCGACCTGCCGAGCCACGGCATCGCGATATCCGATGCGCTTGTTCATGCTTGGTATCTCCATTGTCACAGGACAGGCTGGGCCGGACGGCCGGTCAGAACACGGCTGGCGATGGCCGCAGCACCGACCACCGGGTCGGCTTTGAGAAGCACGACTTCGCTCTGGGGCGAAAACGAATGAACGGCCGTCCGGAAGGTATCGAACAGCAGGGGCTGGTGGGCGAACACGCTCCCCCCGGCAACCACGACAGCGCTGTTTGCGCCGCGCTCGACCAGAACGCCCACGAGGCCAGCCAGGGCCTCCGCGCCTTCAACGATGACGCGGCGCGCCAGTGCCGAACCATTGTCCGCCGCTGCAAATACGGTATTGGCGTGACGCCCCCACTCGGCGGCGCCACGCACCTCGTTGAGCAGTCGTCCAAGCTTGGTGACCTCGGTGGTATCGAGCGCCGCCAGCATGGCCGCAATCAGCGGGTCATCGAGCCGATTGCGATCAATAGCGCCGCGCACTGCCTTGGCCGCCTCGCGAACGATTGCCGCCGCGCTGCCCTCGTCCCCCAGGATCCAGCCCCAACCGCCTGCCGCCAGCATGTGCCCGGCACTGTCGCGCGCCACAGCGATAGACCCCGTGCCGGAGACGACACCGATACCCGAGACATAGCCCGCAGCCGGCACCAGCAATTCGGAATCGTTGACCACGGTCACCTGGCAATCAAGCTCGGCCCCGAGCGCTCCCTGCAACGCCTGGCACTGCGCATCGCTGTCGCAACCATGCGCGCCCGCCGCCAGGCTCAACAGCGGCCCGCCGGCCACCCTGCGCGCCAGCGCCGCCAGCCCGCGCGCATCTTCTTCAAGACGCCATGTGCGCCAGGACGAAGACAGCACCGTCTCATTGGCGATCACTTCGTCGCCGCGCAGCACCATGACCTGGGTCTTGGTTCCGCCGACATCCATGCCTGCGACCAACTGGTCCATCAGGGCCACCTACTTAGTTAGGAAAGATTACAAACTATCTAGTCAGCGCCTACAAACTATGATTTGGTGGCGGCGTCAAGGGTGCCAATGGAGAAGGCAATGACTATCGCAAAGCTATCGCGAGCGGTCCTCATGGGGGGTATGGCCTGGGGGATGATCGCAACCGCTGCATTCGCTGCAGACATCACATTTTGGACGTGGCGCCAGGAAGATAAGGCCGCCTACGAGAAGTTCTTTTCCGCCTTCACGGCGGAAAATCCTGACATCAACGTAAAGTTCGAAGCCCTGCCGGATACGACCTATCCGACCATGGTCTCGACCGGCCTCGCAGCCGGCAAGGCTGCCGATGTCATCCATACCCACGCCTATGGCTGGCTCGACCAGTTCGTACGCTCGGGCTACCTGGAGCCGCTGGACGAGGCGACCGTCCCCAGCCTTGCCAACTTCACGCCAGACGCCATCGAGGCGCTCAGCTTCCGTGAAGATCACAAGGTCTATTCGGTGCCCTTCGCCACCATGACCCTAGGTCTGTTCATCAACGAGGATGTGTTCGAGAAAGCCGGCCTCACTCCGCCCACGACCTGGGAAGAGTTCAAGACCGTCGGCGACGCGCTCAAGTCCAAGGGCATCATTCCGCTCGCCAACGGCATGGGCACCAGCTGGTTCAACGAGATGTTCGTGTCGGTCTTTGCCGGCCCGTTCCTCGGCCCCGAATTCGCTGCTGAACTGAGCACGGGAGCGACCACCTACAAGGATCCGCGCTACGCTGCCGCGCTCTCCAAACTGCTTGAACTGCGCGACTACATGCCGCCCAACTTTGCCGGCGTCGACTACGAAACCGCAGGGCAGCTGTTCCTGTCAGGCCGCGCCGCCATGCTGGCCGGTGGCAGCTTCGATATCGCCAATTATCGCAAGCTCAACCCGTCGCTCAAGATGGACTTCATTGCGCCCCCCGCCGCTTCTGCCGGCGATGTCCCGCATGCGTCCAAGTTCTATGACGGTGGCTATGCGGTCAACGCAGCGTCCCCGAACAAGGAAGCAGCGCTCCGTCTCGTCAACTGGATGGGGACAACCGAATTCGGCAATATGTTCTCCAACACCTTGGGCAATATCTCGCCCATCAACGGTGTTGAGATCACTGATCCGATTCTGCACCACGTGGCCGAACTCAACAAAACCGCCGTGCCGCATCTCAACGTGGTTTACTTCCGCTTCGGCAAGCCCACTGGTTCGGAAATCCTTCAGGCCAACATCACCAAGATGATGTCCGGAGACATGACACCAGAACAGGTCGGCGTGGAAATGACCAACGGCATTGCCACCTGGTTCGCCCCGTTCCAAGGAAAGTAAAATGAAAGCCGATTGGCGCAGCAAACCCTTTCATCTGTCGCGCCGGTCGCTCTGGATCGCTTTCCTTCTGGCGCCAGCGGCCGTGATCATGATGACCTTCGTGGTCTGGCCGCTGGTGTCGGCCCTTCAACTCTCGTTTTTCAGATTTGAGGGGCTGAAGCCGGGCGACTTCGTCTGGTTCGAAAACTTCTACAAGGTGCTGTTCCAAAGCCCCTTCAGAGATGCGACCTACAATGCCTTCTGGCACAATATCGTGGTCTTCTTCGCCCTGATGGTGCTGGAAAACGGCGTCGCCCTGCTCATCGCCTATGCCCTGCTCAAGGAATTGCCCGGGCACCGGCTGCATCAGGTGATCGTCTTCCTGCCGGTGGTCCTCTCCGCCGTGATCGTCGGTTTCCTCTGGAAGCTGCTGCTGCATCCGCTTTTCGGCGTGGTCAACGCCGCTCTCGGCCTGTTCGGCATCATGGGGCCCGCCTGGCTCGGCAGCGAAGCCACTGCCCTTGGCAGCATCGTCTTCGCCAATGTCTGGCACTGGATCGGCTTCCCCGCCCTCGTGCTCCTCGCCGGCATGCAACGGATCAGCCGCGAAGTCCTCGAAGCCGCGCGGCTCGATGGCGCCGGTGACTGGACGATCCTGACCCGGATCGTCTGGCCGCTGATTGCCCCCAGCGTCACCATCGTCACCGTCCTCACCTTTATCGGCAGCTTCAACTGGTTCGAATTGCCGCTGCTGATGGCAGACATGGAAGGGTCTCCCGGCCGCTCCACCGACGTTCTTGCTCTTTACTTCTACCGCACTGCGTTCGGCAGCGTCACCAGCGGCATACAGGACTTCGGACAGGGCAGCGCCCTGGCGGTTCTCATGTTCCTGTTCGTAGGTGCAGTCACCTTTATCGCCCTGAAATTCCTGCGTAGCCGCGAGCTCGAAATCTGATGGCCAATATCGCAAGCACAACGACCACCCATCAGGCGACGGGCCCCGTCAGCTACAAGGGCGAAGGCTTTAAGAACGGGGCCATCCAGGCCCTGCTCTGGCTCAATGCCGTGATCATGCTCTACCCGCTCTTTGTCATGGTCATGTCCTCGTTCAAGTCCAACGCGGAGATCTTCTCTTCGCCGCTGGCTCTGCCGCAAAGCCTCAACTTCGCCAATCTCGAAAAGGTCTGGAGCGAGACGAACTTCCTGCAATATCTGGGCAATTCGCTGCTCGTGACGTCAGCGTCGGTCGCCCTGATCCTGGTTGTCGGCACCATGGCGGCCTATGCGATCGCGCGCTACGAGTTTCGCTTCTCGGGCCTGTGGCTGATGTTCTTCCTCTCGGGCATGACCGTCCCGCTCAAGCTCGCCATCATTCCGCTGTTCCTTCAGCTCAATGCACTCAACCTGCTCAACACCTATGCGGGCCTGATCCTGGTCTATACGGCCATGGGCATCCCCTCGGCCGTGTTCATCATGACCGGCTTCCTGCGCGCCCTGCCCAAAGAGCTCGAGGAGAGCGCGCGCATCGATGGCGCCAACGAATTCGTCATCATGTGGCAGGTCATGCTGCCGCTCGCACGCCCCGCCATGGTCATCGTCGCCATCCAGAACGCGGTACCGATCTGGAATGACTTCTTCTTCCCCCTGATCCTGATCACCTCGGACAGTCTCAAGACCCTGCCCCAGGGGCTCACCGTGTTCATGGGCGAATTCGTGACCGATTGGGGCGTGCTGTTCACCGGGCTGACCCTCGCCGCGCTGCCCATTACGCTCCTCTACATCCTGCTGTCGCGCCAGTTCATCGCCGGCCTGACCCAGGGCGCCATCAAATAGGACGAAGACGATGAAACGAGCAGCAGGCAGCGTTGCCCTGATCACCGGCGGCGGCTCCGGCATAGGCGCCGCAGCGGCTGAAAGACTCGCCGGGATCGGCTGTGCCGTCGCGATCAACTATTCCCGAAATGGCGCCGGCGCCGAAGCCGTCGCCGAGCGCTGCCGGGCTCTGGGCGTAAAGGCCATCACGCTCAGCGGCAATGTCGCAAACGACGAAGACTGTCGGCGCATGGCGGACGAGACCGTCGCAGGACTTGGGCGGCTCGACATTCTGGTAAACTGCGCCGGCGTTACCCGGCGCGTTCCGGCCAACGACCTTGAGGCCCTCGCCGGCGAGGATTTCTCAGCAGTCAACGCCGTCAACGTCGCGGGCACGTTTCAGATGATAAGGGCAGCGACCCCGCATCTGAAGCGCTCCGGGGCTGGCACAATCGTGAATATCTCGTCCGATTCAGCCATCACGGGCGATGGATCCTCGCTTGCCTACGCAGCCTCGAAGGGCGCTCTGAACACCCTGACCCTTGGTCTCGCCCGCGAACTGGCACCCGAAATCCGCGTCAACGCGATCTGTCCCGGCTTCGTCGATACCAGCTGGGCCCTCGCCTGGCAGGATGCCGAGAGCTACGCACGCTTCAAGCAGCGCGTCGCCGATGTCGCCCCCCTCAAGATCATTCCCACCCCGGACGACATCGCCGACATGATCGAATGGCTGGTCGTCGGGGCCCGCTGCGTCACCGGGCAATTGCTTGTCATCGACGGGGGGACACATCTCACCGTCGGAAACCCGTTGGCCTAGCCGCAATAGGCAACACGCCAGCCCTCGGCCAAGGCCGAGGGCTGCTTTTCTCGATATTACTGTGCGGCCACCGCGTCCGGCGTTGCAAGGCCGGCAAGTGCGCGGGCGCGACGCAGGCTTTCCGGCTGCTCGGCGCGATAGCGACGGCCGATTTCCATCATCAGCACGGTGTCGGGCAGGAAGGTGAGTTCGGAGAAAATCCGGTCCCAGTCGATATCACCCCAGCCGAGCGGCATGTGCAGGTCGCCGATGCCCATCGCCGTGTTTTCCTGCGGATGATAGGGCGTATAAAAGCCCTGCGGACGACCAAAGCTGTCGTGGACATGCAGATGCCCCGCGACACCAGCCATGGCAGCGATTTCCTCGAAGAAGTCGAGACCACGATAGGTTGCTTCTAGGTAGGCGTGGCTAAAGTCGATCAACGCCACGATCTGCGAGTGGTTGACCGCCTTGACGGTCTCGGCGACCTCTTTCGGTGTCTGGCGATACTGGCCCGGCTCGGTGGTGAAGATGTTTTCGAGCGCGATGCGCACGCCATAGGGGCGCGCAAAATCACCGAGTTCGGTCAGGGCTTCGCGCTCGCGCTGGTCTGCGCCAGCCCGTTCGGCGATCTGGTTGGCGCGCAGACACCCACCATGCTGAACGAGAATGCCAGCGCCGACACGATCACAGACTTCAACCAACGCCTTGGCAGCATCGAGCTGGTAGCGCTGCGTCACCGGATCCATGAAGTTGGATGAAACCAGTCCATGCACCGTGTAGCGGAAATCGAACTGGCTGGTGATGGCAACGAGACGCTCGGCGCGCTCGGGAATGATGCGGCCACCCGAAATCAGATCGAGGCTGGTCAGCCCAAGTTCCACCGTATCGACGCCGATATCGGCGAGAGCACGCAGGTCTTCGTGAAAGCTGGCAAATTCGCCGTCGGTGGAACCAACGTTGAAACCGGTGCCGATGATATTGCCCATCTGGGCCTCCTTGAGATCAGGCAGAAACACTGTCGGTAGCGCGAACGGCAGCGCCTGCATGGTCGATGCGGCGTCCGGTCGTGTGATCGAAGACATGAATATCGCTTTCGCTAACCGCGAAGTGGATCGGCATACCGGTGCCCAGCGCATCATTGCCATCGTCGACGGCGATAATCGGGCTGCCATCGGCGCGCGCATAGATGAGACGTGAAGCACCGAGTTCCTCGGTATAGTCGACCACGGCCGCGATAGCGCCCTTGTGGCCAGCATCGACACGGCGGACCAGCTCGGGGCGGACGCCGATGGAAACCTCACGGCTGAGATGCGCCTTGGCCAGACCCGGCAGGCTCAGCATGCCGCCCTGGCCGTGGCGGAAATAGCCATCCTCGGCAAAAAAGCCGCGCACGAGGTTCATCGACGGAGAACCGATGAAGTCGGCGACGAAGAGGCTTGCCGGGTTATGATAGACTTCCGAAGGCTTGCCCACCTGCTCGACAATGCCCGAATTCATGACGATCAGGCGATCGGCCAGCGTCATGGCTTCGGTCTGATCGTGCGTCACGAACACCGAAGTGACGCCGAGGCTGCGATGCAGGTTGCGGACCTCGGCCCGCATGGCAACGCGCAGCTTCGCGTCGAGATTTGAAAAAGGCTCGTCAAAGAGGAAGACCTTCGGCTCGCGCACCATGGCGCGGGCCATGGCAACGCGCTGGCGCTGCCCACCTGAAAGCTCTCCCGGTTTGCGGTCGAGATAGGGCTCGAGGCTGACCGATTTCGCAACCTTCAGCACCTTGGCCTCACGCTCGGCCTTGGGCATGCCGGCAACCTTGAGTGCGTAGCCGATATTCTGCGACACGGTCATGTGGGGGTAGAGCGCGTAGTTCTGGAACACCATGGCGCAGCCTCGCTCGCGCGGCTCGAGCTGGTTGACCACGGTGCCGTCGATGGCAATCGTGCCCTCGGAAATTTCTTCGAGCCCGGCAATCATGCGCAGCAGGGTAGACTTCCCACAGCCCGACGGCCCCAGGATGACGACGAACTCGCCTGCTTCGATTTCCACGTCGACGCCATGGATGACGTCATTCTTCTTGTAGCGTTTCTTGACGCCGCTGATGGTGATGGCAGCCATGGGATGTCTCACTTGTCTCGGGAAATAAGGCCGCGCACGAACCAGCGCTGCATAAGTGCAACGACCAGCAGTGGGGGCAGCATGATGATGAGGGCACCCGCCATGGTGACGTTCCAGTCGGGCGTGCCGTTCTGCGCCGGGATCAGCGCCTTGAGCTGCATGACAACGGTGCCGTAATTGGTACGATCGGTGGTTATGAGCAGCGGCCAGAGGTACTGGTTCCAGCTCGATACGAACATGATCGTGGCCAATGCCAGCATATTGGTGCGGCTCAGCGGCAGCAGCACGTCCCAGAAAAAGCGCAGCGGCCCTGATCCATCCATCTTCGATGCTTCAACCAGTTCATCGGGAATGGTCATGAAGAACTGGCGATAGAGGAAGGTGCCGGTTGCCGTTGCCACCAGCGGCAGGATCAGGCCCGTATAGGAATTGAGCAGGTTCCATTCGAGCCCGACGCGGATGCCCGAAACAGTCTCGATCAGCCAGGTGATGCCTAGGGTATCCAGCAAGAACTGGAACGGGAGTAGCGCGTTCGCGGCGATCGAGTAGGTCGGTACGATACGCACTTCCAGCGGCAGCATCAGGGTGATGAAGATCAGCCAGAAGCACAACATGCGGGCGCGATAGTTGAAGAAGACGATAGAGAAAGCCGACAGTGCCGCCAGCGTGATCTTGCCGATGGTCACCCCGGAGGCAACGATCAGGCTGTTGACCATCTTGGGGCCAAGGTCGGCGCGAACCCAGGCAGTCTGAATATTCTCGAACAGGTGTCCCGAGGGCAGCATGCTGATCGGCACGCGAGCCACTTCCGGCAGCGACATGCTGCCGGCCACAAAGGTGATCCAGAACGGCACGAGAACCAGGAACAATCCCAGGATCATGGCCGCATAGGAGACGAAGTCGAAGAACGGCGAACGTTCAATCATGGCGGCTGCCTCAGTTGTAATGGACGCGCTTTTCGACCCATTTGAACTGGACGAAGGTCAGCGCGATGACAAGGAGCATGAGGACGATCGACTGGGCGGCGGCGCCCGAATAGTCGAGGCCTTTGAACCCGTCGACATAGATATTGTAGACCATCACTTCGGTGGACCCGATGGGGCCGCCTTCGGTCATCACGTCGATCAGGCCGAAGCTGTCGGTAAAGCTCGAGATCAGGTTCATGATGATCAGGAAGAACACGGTCGGCGTGATCAGCGGCAACTGCAGGTCCATCATCCGGCGGAACGGGCGAGCGCCGTCCATTGCACCCGCTTCTGAAAGCGAGCGCGGGATCATCTGCAGGGCCGCAAGGAAAAAGATGAAGTTGTAGCCAATGCCAAGCCAGGCGTGGCAGACGATGACCATGGCCAAGGCGTGGGCGCCGTTGATGGCCGGGTTCCAGAGGCCGGGCCAGATCTGATTGATCGCGCCGACAAGGCCCGCATCAGGCGAGAAGATGAAGCGGAAAGCCACCCCGGCGGCGGGTGCCGCAATGGCATAGGGCCAGACGAATACGGACTGGAAGAGTTTGGTGCCCTTGAGCGAGCGGTCGACGAACGCGGCCAGCGTCAGCGCGATCACCATCGAAATGGCGGTCGTCGCGATAGCATAGAAGGCGCTGCGGCCAACCATGGCCCAGTATTGCCCATCGCGGAAAATGCCGAGGAAGTTGGCAAAACCAACCCAGGTATTGCCGCCGCCCCAGGGCTGCTCGAGCGTGAAAGCCCAATAGAGCGCCTGTGTCGTCGGCCAATAGAAGAAAACCAGGACCAGGATCAGCTGGGGGGCGATCAGCAGCCAGGGCAGTCCGCCATTCTTGTAGTAAGCACGTCTTTCCATAAGCCAGTCCGCCTCGGCTGAAAATGAGCACGGACGGCTTGCGCCGCCCGTGCATGATTGCAGTTCAGATCAGGGGAGAGTCTTGCCCGGATAGGTGGCTTCGAACTTGCGGAGCACTTCGTTGGAGCGCTCGGCAGCGGCATCGAGAGCTTCCTGCACCGGCACGTTGTTGAACAGCACGGCCTGCATGGCGTTCTGGATTTCGACGCGGACGGCGCCGAAGTTACCAAGACGCACACCACGGGTGTATTCGGTCGGCGGGGTAAAGCTCAGGCTGGCGAGAGCCAGTTCGCGGCCCTTGTAGGGAGCGGCATCGTAGAAGCCGGCAGCCTTCATGGCTTCAAAGCCCGAGTTGGTGACGGGAATGTAGCCGGTCACGGTCGACCACCATTCGGCCTGCTTGGGGGTAGCAAGGAATGCGTAGAACGCAGCGGCGCCCTTGTATTCCTCAGCCGACTTGCCCTTGAGGGTCCAGAGAGCCGCGCCGCCGACGAGCGAGTTCTTGCGCTCGGTGCCTTCCCACACGGGGAGCATGGCGACGTCCCAGTGCATGCCTTCGACGGCCTGCTTGCCGATCGTGCCGTGGTCGGCGATCGAGGAGGACGACATCTGGCACTTGGCGTTGATGAAGGCGTCATTGGCGGTTTCGCCAGTGGCCTTGCTCTTCACGACAAACAGGCCCTCGTCATACATGTCCTTGTAGAACTGGAGCTGCTTGACGAAGAGACCCTTGTTGAATTCGACGGTAGCGTTGAGACCACCATAGCCGTTGCCATTGGAAGCGATCGGCTGGTTGTGGATGGCCGAGAACTGTTCCCACCACTGCCACTGACCGGTCGGATCGAATGCAACCGGGCAGTCATAGCCGGCAGCCTTGAGGTCGCGGGCAATGGTCTCAACCTGTTCCCAGGTCTGGGGAGCGCCTTCGAAGCCAACGGCCTTGAGGGCATCGGTGTTGTAGTAGAACATGGCCGTCGAGTTGTTGAACGGCATGGCCAGCAGTTCACCAGTCGAGGTCGCGAAATACGAGCTGACGCCCGAATTATAGTTGGACCAGTCGATGTCGTAGCCATTGTCTTCCATCAGCTGACGAACCGGCAGGTAGGCGCCGGACAGCATCAGGTCAACCACGCCGCCGTCGCTGATCTGCGCAATGGTCGGCTGCTTGTTGGCGCGGAAAGCGGCGATCGTGTTCTGCAGGTTGTTTTCGTAGGTTTCCTGGCTGACACAGACGATCTCGTAGTCGGCCTGCGACTCGTTGAAGGTCTTGCACATGTCCTGAATGCGGTCACTCAGGTCGCCGGACAGGCCATACCAGAATTCGAACTTGGTCTGAGCGAAGGCCGGGTTGGCCAGCGCGAGAAGAGAAACAGTCGACGCTGCGGCGAGCAGTCGGATATTGGTCATGATGACGCTCCGAGAATTGGGCCTTCTGAGGCGGCCGCACTCTTAGAGCGTGTGTCTGACGCAAAAACTTCAGGACGGTGACAGTTCACCTTCCATTCGAT
The DNA here is from genome assembly GCF_017307565.1 of Devosia sp. GTDB lineage: Bacteria > Pseudomonadota > Alphaproteobacteria > Rhizobiales > Devosiaceae > Devosia. Next base: position 5,938 of record NZ_JAFKHD010000349.1, on the reverse strand, counting down.
GACAGAATGATTACACCCGGCTCAGCGCGAAAGGTCGCGAACCGGTCGAACATGATCCTCAAACGGCACATGTCGGCGCTGAAAGCTCGTTCCCTCGCCGATCGCGGGCCGGCTGATCCGGTCCATGCGAAAATGCCGGAAGGCCCCGCGCGCCGGATCCCATGCCACCAGATACCAGAGCGGCGGCAGGATCAGCATGGCCTGTGGCTCGACATGGCGCGTGGTAAAAACCCCTTTGGCATCGCGATAACCAAAGCGCAGACAACGCCGCTCGAGAAAGGCCGTCTCGAAGGCTGGAAGCAGCGCCGGATCCATTGCCCCCATATCCGATATGTCCACCTCCGGCGAAAGTTTTCCGACAAAGAGACAGTCGAGAAACCGGCGCAGGTCGCGCAACTTGTCGGGCGGCAAGGCCGCCTCGATCTTTGCAAGGCCGGTATCGGCGAAATTGGCAAAGGGCAATCCGCCGGCCGCCCGCATGGAAGCAACACTGATCAGCAGCGCGAAAACCTCTGCGACCGACAGCCGCGCCGTCGTTTGTAGCGACCGCGGGTCCAGTTGCAGCCCGCCACCGCGCCCCGGTTCGGAGTGAATGACGAAACCCTCGTCGCGCAGTGCCCCGATATCGCGCAATACGCTGCGGCGGGAGGCGCCAATACCGTCCGCCAGCTCGGCAACCGTCATGGTGCCGTTGCGGCGAAGGCTGCGCACGATAGCGTCTTGTCGGAGGCGGGCTTTCATCTGGAGATACAGCAATTCAAAGGTGCCAAAATTTGGCACCGTTTCTTTTTAGGCAGCGCTCGCACATATCCGCAAGGTGAACCAGCAATGTCCAACAAGATCGATTTTCCCGAACCCACGCTGATTCCGGTCAACGGCGTGGAGCTCGAAGTTTTCGAAGCCGGCCGGGAAAACGCCGGCAAGCCCATTGTCCTCTGCCATGGCTGGCCAGAGCATGCCTTTTCATGGCGTCACCAGGTGCCCGCCCTCGTCGCTGCGGGCTATCATGTCATCGTTCCCAACCAGCGCGGCTATGGCAACTCCTCCCGCCCGGCCGATATCACCGCCTATGACATCGAGCACCTCACGGGCGACCTCGTCGCCCTCCTCGACCACTATGGCTATGCCCAGGCAACCTTTGTCGGCCACGACTGGGGCGCCATGGTCGTCTGGGGCCTCGCCCTCCTCCATCCCGACCGCGCCAGCAGGCTGATCAATCTCAGCCTCCCCTATCAGGAGCGCGGCGACCTGCCCTGGATCGAGCTTTTGGAGCAGCTCCTCGGCAGCGATTACTACTTCGTCCACTTCAACCGCCAACCTGGCGTGGCCGACGCCATTCTGGCCCAGAACACCGCACGTTTCCTGCGCAACCTTTATCGCAAGAACGAGCCTGCCCGACCTCCCGAACCAGGCATGGTGATGATCAACCTCGCCCGCGCCGACAGCACTCCGGGCGACCTGGTGATGAGCGAAGAAGAGCTGGCCGTAATCGTCTCCGCCTTCGAAAAATCCGGGTTTACCGGCGGCATCAACTGGTACCGCAATCTGGACCGCAACTGGCACCTGCTGGCCGATGTCGATCCGATCCTCCATCACCCTGCCCTGATGATCTATGGCGAGCGCGATCTCATCCAGAAATCGGAACGGCTCGCCACCTTCGTGCCCAACGTCGAAGTGCTATCGGTCGATTGTGGTCACTGGATTCAGGAAGAAAAGCCGGAAGAGACCAACCGGGCAATCCTCGATTGGCTGGCGCGACAGGACGCGTCCCTGCCCTGACGACGACGAGACCCGATAGTCCGCCTCCCACTTTTTGGGGGGCGGAAGCCGGCGCAACGAAGTAGCCTCTTCCGCTTTCAGCCGCTGACGGCGTTGCCCTGAAGGCCATTTGGAGTGCCCAGACCATTGAGGAAAATGGCCCAGTTGGCATCGAATACCGCCCGGCGGCGATCATAGTCCTGCACATAGGAGAGGCCGAGCAGGGCGTGTCCCCAGATTTCCCCGATGATGGAATAGTAGAGGTGCCCGCAAAGCGCCACGGGGTCCTGCTTGGCCAACAGCCCCTCCTCCTGGGCGCGGACCACCAGCGGCAGCAGGATTTCCTGGATGCGGCCCTCGGTCAGCGCGAACTCGGCGCCGATCATGGGAAATTTCGGAACGGCGCCGATGCACATGCGATAGAGGTCGGTGCTGCCCGGGGACACGGCGACTTCAAAGAGCGCCGCGCAGGTTTCGTGCAACGCTGTCATCGTGTCCGGCCCGGTGACATCGATGCTGGCAAATTTGGCCAGAACCGAGACGCGCTCGCGCGCGATGGCGGCAACAAACAGGGCCTCCTTGCTGGAGAAACGACGGTAAAGCGTGTGCTTGGACATGCCACAGGCCTCTGCCACCGCGCCTATGGTCGTCGCTTCGAAGCCGCGCTGTTGGAACATCTTCAGGGCCGTATCGACCACCAGTTCCGACAGGTGCTCTGCATCGCCCGCCTTGGGTCGACCGGGTTTCCGTCCGGGCCTGTTTTCAGACAAAGAACGCTCCCTCCAACTGATGACGCCTTCAGTTTGATCCGCGTGCTTATACCCGCCGGTTAAATTGGGAAAGCGACGAATTGTTGCTCCGGCCGCCCCTCAAACAAGAGCGTCACGCGGCGACCGCCCCGCAGGTCCTTCAAGGACATCGCAATAACGCACATTGGGTTTTCCGAGGCAGCTTGCGTCTAGGCTGATGCTGCGCACCGGCACGGGCTTATCTGGCGCCCACCGTTGCAGGACAGAGGCGGGTAACGCCCGACGCATGTCAGCATCTGTTAGGGTAGGAAAATCCATGGCTAAACATCTTCATCGCTTCCTCCTGGGAGGAGTGGCGGTCACTGTTCTGGCGGCGTTCAGCGGTAATGCCTTTGCCGAGGACGTCACCTTCGAACGACTGTCCAATCCCGAGGACGGCAACTGGCTTTCGATCAACCGTACCTATGACTCCAACCGGTATTCCCCGCTCGGCGAGATCACCAAGGAAAACGTCGGCAACCTGAAGGTGGCTTTCACCGTGCCGCTGATGCCGGGTTCCAAGGGCGCCGGCGCCTTCGCCAGCTCGCTGCAGGGCACGCCGCTGGTCGACAACGGCATCATGTACATGTCGGACGGCTGGGGCCGCATCTATCGCATCAATCTGAGCAAGGGCGATCGCGGCTATATCGACTGGATCTATGATCCCGATACCGATGGCGAACTGGCCACGGGCATTCTGAACAATCGCGGCGTCGCTCTCTATGGTGACTCGATCTACTCGGTCACCCCCGATTGCGGCCTCGTCCGCGTCAACAAGGAATCGGGCGAGCTGATCTGGCGCGTCGAAACCCAGCAGAATCCGGTCGAATACTGCACGATGGCTCCGCTCGCCATCGACGGCAAGATCATCACCGGCCCGGCTGGCGGCGACGGCCCGATGCGCGGGCGCCTGGAAGCCTACAATCCCGAAGACGGTTCGCTGCTCTGGACATTCGAGACCATCGACGATGCTTCCTTCGAAACCGGCGCTGACACCGGCGGCGGCGCCACCTGGGTCACTGGTTCCTATGACGTCAGCCGTGACGAACTGGTCTGGGGCATCGGCAATCCTTATCCCGACTGGGAGCCGAGCAAGCGCCCGGGCGACAACCTTTACACCAATTCGACCGTCGCTCTGAATGCCAAGAATGGCGAGATCAACTGGCACTTCCAGTACACGCCCAACGATAGCTGGGATTTTGACGAAGTCGGCAGCCAGCAGCTGATCAATGCCACGATCAACGGCGAAGACCGCAAGATCGTCAGCCACTTTGGCCGCAACGGCTTCTACTATGACCTCGACGCCACCAACGGCGCCTATGTCAACGGTTCGCAATATGCCGAAAAGGTGACTTGGACCGCCGGTATCGACCCCAAGACCGGTATGCCGGTTGAGTACGATCCGAGCCTCAAGGTGCAGGAATACCTGCCCGAAAGCCGCATGGATTTCGACCTGATGGCCATGCCGACCGACTTCCAGTTCTGCCCATACTGGGAAGGCGGCGTGAACATGTTCCCGACCACCTATAGCCACGACACCAAGCTGGTCTATGGCCTTCTTATGGAAGGTTGCACCTTCAATCCGAACGATCGTCCGGAAGGCGAAGAAGGCCGCATCACCGGTGCTGTCGTTTCCGTTGATCCGACGACGGGTGCTGTGGTTCAGCGTCATGAGTTCGCCTCGACCGGTCGCGGCGGCATGATCTCGACTGCCGGCGGCGTCGTCTTCGGCACGAGCTCGAACGGCGACATCTTCGCCCTCGACGATACCACACTCGAACGCCTCTGGAACTTCAATGTCGGCACCATGATCGACGCTCCGCCGATCACCTTCGCGATCGATGGCAAGCAGTATCTGGCGCTGGCCGTGGGTCCGGGCGGCGTTGGCCTCGGCTTCCACAAGTACCCCGACAAGAGCTCGGATTCGGAAGAGGCCCTGGCTGCCCGGCAGTTCCAGCCCGCTTCGACCATGTACTTCTTCGCTCTCTAACCAGAGTTCAGCCGGCGCAGTGATCCCTCGGGATTGCCGCGCCGGCTCCGTGCTTTTTGACCCTCGGAGGTTCTAATCGATGACTATTTCGCTCCCGGGCTTCCCGTCAGGTTGGCTCAAACTGGCGCTCAGTGCCGCCATTCTGGCGCTTGGCGCCCTTGCCATTTCTCCCCTCGCTTCGCCCGTTCAGGCTCAGGACACCGCTGCCGCGGAAATTGATCCGGCTCTCGTCGAACAGGGTTTTAAGGTCTGGAAGGGCCAGGACTGCATCGGCTGTCACGGTTGGGCCGGCAATGGTGAGCGTATCGGGGAAAATCCGACAGGTCCGAGCCTGCGCGCGCTGGAGTACGACGCTGCAACGCTCAAGGAAATCATCCTCTGCGGCCGTCCGGGCACGGCCATGCCCTCGCATGACCCGCGCGCCTATAGCGATGACCGCTGCTACGGCATGACCAAGGCCGATCTGGCCGGCGTGAACCTGCTCAAGGGACGCGACATGAGCGATGCCGAGGCAGACGCGCTGGTCGCCTATATGATGGAAAGCATGCTGGGCCATCCCAACCAGCCGAGCCAGGAAGATTGCAAGGCCTACTATGGCGGCAAGCCTTTCTGCAGCAAGTATCCGACTGCCGAATCGCAGGGTTTTTAGGCGCCATGAGGGTGAGCAAGCTGCTGGCATTCGCAATGGCCATGAGCCTGCTGGTGCTACCCGCACTTGGCCAGAGTATCGAGCACCTTGCGCCCACCGACGTCCTGGATTTGAGGCTGGGCGAGCCCATCGCGGCTCAGCCTGGTCCATTCCGCGAATATGCCTGCGGCACCAATGGCGGCCCGCCGGCCCGGGCATTGAGCGGCTTTGAGGATTTTGCGAACTGTCCGGTCGAGCCCGAAACGGGCCTGCGCGAAGTCACCTTCCGCTATGATGACGAGCTCGAATATTACGCGCTGGCGATGAACCTGATGCCGATCGCCGATCGCTTCGGCGGCACCCGCTTCGGCACCTTTCCGGTCATCGTCTCGGTGCTGATCAGCGACGATGGCATCGTGCATGGCTATCGCGTGGTGACCGACGATCGTGTCGCGACCCGTGTGCGCCGCGTCGCCTACACCATGGGTATTCTGGCGCGTGCGCGCGTACCCGGGCAATGGTCCTGCGTGGACCTGCCGCTGGCCAATGGCGAAACCCCGGTGGGGCGAAATGCGGTCAAGCAGGACTGCACCGGGACCGGTGCCAGTGGCACGCATTTGTTGCTCAAGACACGGTTCTTCCATCGCAAGGGGCAGACCCAGTTCGACCAGCATTCGGGCAAGTTTCGGGAGGGCCTCTACGAGAGCACGGCGCGGCTCGAAGTGTTTGACGCCGGCTGGAGCAAACCATGAAAACGCTGCCCGTCCTCGCCCT
>NZ_JAFKHD010000003.1 GCF_017307565.1 Devosia sp. | reverse complement strand
TAAAAGCCAATCCGAGAAGTTGGTTCTCACCGCTGGATTTGGGTAACGTTATTCCATCGGAATTCACCAGGCTGATGCCGTAGTCGTCCGACATGCGTAGGTTCAGGGCCTTTCGCGTCGTGGCTTCGAGAATTTTCCTTATGCCCGCGCGCAACACCTTTCTGGCATGGGTTTCCTCCTCGACAAGTTGCAGCTCCAACGTGCCCTTGATCGATTCACAAAGGTTGCGCCTCTTGGCGTAGATGGCAGTTTGGTTGTCCTGCTGCGCAAGCGCATTAATATCGCGATCAATTTGCGCTCTTTCGCGTTCGGCATTGCTGATACCGGTGCCAAAAGCGCCTATGCTCCGGTCGATTTCAGAAAGTTCCTTACGCAACCCCTCCCGCCGCTCTTCCCGCGCGGCAATATCGCCAAAATTGATGCCTTTCAGCTTGTCGTGGATCTCGCCGAGCTGCGCTTCAATGCTCGCAAATTCTTCGTTTGCTTCTGCAAGGCGCTCTTTCGCACGTACCAACCTATTCGGTGCTTTCGCGCGCTCTGACTTGAGACTGCTCAGCCGGCCGCGAACTTTGGCTATCCGGTCGCGCATGATCTGATTTGCGGCCCGTTCGAGCAGTTTCGCGACCTTCTTTGCGGCTTCGCTACCAGGTGTCAGATGAGCACCGCATATACAGGTCTCGGCTTCGAGAACATCCTTTACGAACTCCTCGTTATAGGGAGACGGGATGCGGCCGCGATGGGATTCGTCGTTCAGGAAGTCGAAAGTCTCTTCCGTGATCTTTTTGGACACGATGAAGCGGCCGTTCTCGCCAAGCCACTTATAGACCTCGTCCGAGGCCTCTTTCTGTCTCTTTTCAACACGCCGCATTTGCTCGGTCAGCCTTTCACGGCTGCGCTGCAATTCCTTCGCTGCTGCGGTATTGCGGAGCTTTGTGTCGATATCGCCTATTTGTTCTTCCGTGAGCTGCCGCGATTTTTCAAGACGAGCGATTTCCTCCCTGGCCGTATCGATCTGCGAGCCGAGGGCGTCCATGCGGTTGTTGAGTTCTTCGATTTTCTTCGTCGCAGGCGTTGATGGAATTTGTTTGCGAAACTGGCTTGAGATTGCCTGCAGGTCATCAATGGCCGTCTCGATCAGCGAGCATCCTAGGATGTCTCTCACGGCACCGCGAATCGATGCACGGTTCTTCTCACCGAGGAAAACCTCTGCATGCTCACCGTCGAACAGGAAATGGGCGGCCATATCACGCGGAATAACGGTATTGATAAAGGTATCGGGCGATGAGATATCGACCTGGCCGCCTTGGTCGAAGCGCGCTACGACGAAGGTGCGCCCGCCATCGGAAGCGTTGCCCCCGCGAAAGAACCGCTTGGCGATATAATGGCTGCCATTGTGTTCGAACAGTACCTCAACCGCGGCGAGGGACCGTCCCTCCTTCTTGGCATCATAGTTGAGGATGTCTTCCTTCTTTTCGAACCTGCTCGTCGTTTCCCCGTAGAAGCACCAAAGGAGTGCGTTCAACAAAGTCGTTTTGCCAACCCCGTTTTCCGCGTAGATGAGCGTGACGTTCCTGTCCTTGTCTGTCGAGAACTCAATCTTGCATTCGCCGTAAAAACAACGGAAATCCTGCAACCTTATCTCATCAAGTATCATCGCCGACACCCTTTGCATTGGTGTGACGCTCAATAATTTCACGCAATTTTCGCTGACGTTCTGTCTTTACGTCCCGCTTTTCAAAGAAATAAGATCGTTCAAGCGCAATT
>NZ_JAFKHD010000002.1 GCF_017307565.1 Devosia sp. | reverse complement strand
CTTTCGACATCGAAGGGGCCATCGCACAGTTCAACGAACTGGGCTGGAACGACAGCAATGGCGACGGTGTGCTCGACAAGGACGGCAAGGATCTCGAAGTGGTTCTCTCGACCCACAGCGAAGACACCAACCGCGTCCAGAGCGTGGAATTCCTGCAGGCACTCTTTGAAGCCGCCGGCGTCAAGGCCACTGCTCAGATCAGCGACTGGCCGTCGTTCTCGACCAACTATGTGCAGCAGGGCAAGCACCAGATCGCTCTGCTCGGCTGGCTCAACATCGTTGATCCCGATCGCCTGATGTTCGCTCAGTTCTCGACCGGTGGCCCGACCAACTGGGGTGGCTACTCCAACCCTGAAGTCGACAAGCTGCTGCAGGAAGGCCGCTCGACGCTCGACCAGGCCGGCCGTATCACCGCCTATCAGAAGGCTGCGACGATCCTGGCTGAAGAGCTGCCCTACTACGTCGTTTCGGCCCAGGGTTATCAGCTGTTCTACGCCAAGGACCTCCCGGTCGAAGTGCAGGCAACGCCGCGCGGCAACCTCCGCGGCCTGATCGGCTTCACCGACTGATTGTGACCAACCGGCTGGCGCCTCGGCGCCGGCCGGCCTTGAGGCCCCTTTCCAAGGACATCGCCATGGCCTTCTCCCAGCGTCTCAGCGCCGACTATTACGCATCCGTACATCGCGACATCCGTGCGCGCATGGCCGAAGACGGTGTCGACGTGCTGCTGCTCGATTCCAATGACGACGTCATCTACACGACCGGCTTTTCGCACTACACCACCGAGCGTCCCGTCGTTTTTGCGCTGACGCAGACCGAGACCTATCTGCTGGTTCCCGAGCTTGAGCGTCACCACGCGCTCGACCAGGAGACGGCGGCAGAACTCGTCGTCTATTTCGAATTTCCCGGCCGCGACCGGCCCTTTGCAGTGCTTGCCCGAACCGTGGGCGACATCAAAGGGACCGTGGCGCATTCCCCCGGCATCTCCCTTGCCCGCGTCGGTCAGATCGAAGCTGCCTTCCCCAATGCCAAGGTGCGTGCCTCCGGCATTGTGGGGCAAATGCGCCTGACCAAGCGCCCCGAAGAACTGGTGCTGCAGCGTGAAGCTGCGCGTATTTCCGACTCCATGGTTGCCGCCGGCGTCGCCGTCATCGATGACGCGCTACGCAGCGGCAAGACCATGCCGACCGAAATCGAGATCGAAGCCCACATCATCCGCCATGCGCTCGATACCATGTATCGCGAGCACGAGGACATCATGCTCGTGCAGGGCATTGCCGGTGGGCTTGTCTATTCCGGTCTGCGTTCCGCTTTCCCTCACGGAATGCCGACCGGCCACCGCCCGCAGCGCGGAGAAAGCATGATCCTTTCTCTGGGCTGCCGGGTGGGAGGACGCGCCGCCGAAAGCGAGCGCACCTTTATTCTGGGCGAGCCCAGCAAGGAGCAGGAGCGCTTTTACAACCTTGCCCAGCAGGCTCAGGCCATTGGGACTGCAGGGCTGATCGCGGGCGCAACCTGTTCGTCGGCCGATGATCGCGCGCTTGGCTTCATCCGCGACCAGGGCGTCAGCGAATTCTGCCTCCATCGTGTCGGCCACGGCATGGGCGTGATGTTCCACGAGCCGCCGTGGGTGGAAGGGGGCGATGATACCGTGCTCCTGCCCAACATGGTTTGTTCTTCCGAACCCGCGCTCTACGTACCCGGCCTCGGCGGCTTCCGCCTTGCCGATACCGTTCTCGTCACCGGACAGGGGCCCGATAGCCTCACC
>NZ_JAFKHD010000001.1 GCF_017307565.1 Devosia sp. | reverse complement strand
TCCTCGCGGCCAATGCCGGTGCCGAGCGCGGTGATCAGCGTGCCGACCTGGTCGGACGAGATCATGCGGTCAAAGCGCGCGCGCTCCACATTGAGAATCTTGCCGCGCAGCGGCAACACGGCCTGGTTGGAGCGGTCACGGCCTTGCTTGGCCGAACCACCTGCCGAGTCACCTTCCACGATGAAGATTTCCGACTTTGCCGGGTCGCGTTCCTGGCAATCCGCCAGCTTGCCGGGCAGCGAGGAGATTTCGAGCGCGCCCTTGCGGCGGGTCAGTTCGCGCGCCTTGCGGGCGGCTTCGCGAGCCGCAGCGGCTTCCACCACCTTGCCCACGATCACCTTGGCTTCGTTCGGGTGCTCTTCAAACCACTGGCCGAGCTTTTCGTTGACGATATTTTCGACAACGGGACGCACTTCGGAGGAGACCAGCTTGTCCTTGGTCTGGGACGAGAATTTCGGGTCCGGCACCTTTACCGACAGTACGCAGGTCAGGCCCTCGCGGGTATCGTCACCCGAAAGCTCGACCTTTTCCTTCTTGGCAATGCCCGAAGTCGTGGCATAGCTCGTCACCTGGCGCGTCAGCGCGCCACGCAGGCCCGCAAGGTGCGTGCCGCCGTCGCGCTGCGGGATGTTGTTGGTGAAGCAGAGCACGTTTTCGTGGTAGCTGTCGTTCCACTGCAGCGCCACTTCGACGGTGATCCCGTCCTTTTCCGAGCGCATGGTGATCGGGGCTTCCAGCACCGGCGCCTTCGACTTGTCGAGATATTTCACAAAGGCTTCGAGGCCGCCTTCATAGAACAGCTCAACCTCGATCGGCTCGGGGTGGCGGCGATCGCGCAGCAGGATGCGCACGCCCGAATTGAGGAAGGCCAGTTCGCGCAGGCGATGCTCGAGCGTCTTGAAGTCGAACTCCACCATGGTGAAGGTTTCAGGGCTCGGCAGGAAGCTGATTTCCGAGCCCGAACGCCCTTCATAGGTGCCCGGCAGCTTGTTCTCGACATAGGTGCCAACAACCTTGAGCGGCGCATCGGCAACGCCATGCGTAAAGCTCATCTCATGCACTTCGCCATCGCGGCGAATGTTGAGTTTCAGGAACACCGAGAGCGCGTTGACGACCGACACGCCCACGCCGTGCAGACCGCCGGAAACCTTGTAGGAATTCTGGTCGAACTTACCGCCGGCATGAAGCTGGGTCATGATGACCTCGGCCGCCGACACGCCTTCGGAAGCGTGAATGCCGGTCGGAATGCCACGGCCATTGTCGTTGACCGAGCAGGAGCCGTCGGCATTGAGCGTCACGGTCACGAGGTCGGCATGGCCGGCCAGCGCCTCGTCGATGGCGTTATCGACCACCTCGTAGACCATGTGATGCAGGCCCGAGCCGTCATCCGTGTCCCCGATATACATGCCGGGGCGCTTGCGCACGGCATCGAGCCCTTTCAGCACCTTGATGCTGTCGGCGCCATACTCGGTCGGGGTCGGATTTTCGCTGTCGCTCATGGGGTCCGAATCACTCGTATTTCTGGTCATTTCGTTCTAGCGGAATGGGGCTGGAACCCCAAGAAAATTGCCAGTTTTCGTGGCTTTTGGTGGGCATAAGAAAACAATCTTCATGCCATTTTTCGCCACCCCGGGAAGAAGGCGCCAGCAACTGCCGAACGCGCGGCAGTCTGCGCCCCTGCCTTTGTGGACTTCCGGCCGATCCACCCTCTCCCCAAGCGGGAGAAAAATGGAAAAAACTAGTCCCGCGCCACGCGGCCTTCGCGCACGGTA
>NZ_JAFKHD010000348.1 GCF_017307565.1 Devosia sp. | reverse complement strand
CTCGGCCTGCGGCCGATCCACCCTCTCCCCGATGGGGAGAGGAACAAGAGGTGAGCGCCAGCCCATTCTTCTCCCCATTGGGGAGAAGGTGGCGCAAAGCGCCGGATGAGGGGAAGCCCTCCTCACTCCACGATCTCCGCGGTTTCCACCACAGCATGGAACAACACGTCGCAGCCGGCTGCCGCCCATTCCATCGAGATCTCTTCCGCCTCATTGTGTGAAAGCCCGCCCACGCAGGGGCACATCACCATCGTCGACGGCGCCACCTTGGCTGCCCAGCAAGCATCGTGCCCAGCACCCGAAATGATGTTCATGTGGCTGTAGCCGAGCTTCTCCGCCGCCGAGCGCACACGCCCAACCAGCGTGGGATCAAACGTCACCGGATCAAAGTGTCCAACTGCCTCTACCGCGCAGCCCACGCCCAGTTCGGCGCAAATCTCGGCCGCCTTGGCCTCAATAGCCGCGCGCATGCGGTCGAGCTTTTCCTGGCTCGGCGTCCTGAGGTCCACCGTGAACACAACCGTCCCCGGCAACACATTTCGCGAGTTGGGCGAAAACTTCACCTGGCCCGTGCCGGCGACCGCGCCCGGCTGTTCGCTCATCGCGATTTCCTGCACAGCCTCAAAAATCCGCGCCATCGCAAGCCCAGCATTGACGCGCATGGTCATCGGCGTCGAGCCGGTATGGGCTTCCTTGCCCGTCAGCGTGAATTCGAGCCACCACAGCCCCTGGCAGTGAGTGACGACACCGATCTGCTTTTCCTCGGCTTCGAGGATCGGCCCCTGCTCGATGTGATATTCGAAATAGGCATGCATTTTTCGCGCGCCCACCTCTTCGTCACCGACCCAGCCGATGCGCTTGAGTTCATCGCCAAAGAGCTTCCCATCCATGTCCTTGCGGCCATAGGCATAGTCAAGGCTATGCACGCCCGCGAAAACGCCCGACGCCACCATGGCCGGCGCAAAGCGCGCGCCTTCCTCATTGGTCCAGTTGGTCACGACGATCGGGTGCTTGGTCTTGATCCCGAGATCGTTCATCGAGCGCACGACTTCGAGGCCCGCGAGCACGCCCAGCACGCCGTCATACTTGCCGCCCGTCGGCTGCGTGTCGAGGTGGCTGCCGATATAGACGGGCAGCGCATCGGGGTCGGTGCCCGGACGGGTCATGAACATGGTGCCCATCTTGTCGACACCCATGGTGAGACCGGCTTGCTCGCACCAGCGCTGGAAGAGCGCGCGGCCTTCCTTGTCGCTGTCGGTCAGCGTCTGGCGATTATTGCCGCCGGCAATGCCCGGGCCAATCTTGGCCATGTCCATCAGGCTCTCCCAGAGCCGATCGCCATTGATACGAAGGTTTTCACCGGGAGAGGTCATTTTTCAGCTCTTAGATTGTGATGTTCAAACAGGAGGCCCCGCCATCGCGCGACAGCGATGGCGGGGCCATAAATGTCTCTGCCCTCTCCGCGGGGGAGAGGCAAGGGCCGGTCAGCGATGTCATTGAAACGCTGACCATTTTCACCCTACTTCAGGCTCGGGAAGGTAAACTCCGCCCCGCCCTTGATGCCGGCGGGCCAGCGGGTGGTGACGGTCTTGAGCCGCGTATAGAAATGCACGCCCTCGGGCCCATAAATCGAGTGATCGCCGAACAGCGACCGCTTCCAGCCGCCGAAGGAGTGATAGGCGACCGGCACCGGGATCGGCACATTGATGCCCACCATGCCCACTTCGATCTTGTCGGCAAATTCGCGCGCCGCATCGCCGTCGCGGGTAAAGATCGCCGTGCCATTGGCATATTCGTGCCCATGGATCAGGTCGACCGCGTCCTTGAAGCTCTCGCGGCGGACGACGGCGAGTACCGGCCCAAAAATCTCTTCCTTGTAGATCTTCATGTCCGGTTCGACATTGTCGAAGAGCGTCCCCCCGACATAGTAGCCGTTCTCATAGCCCTGCAGCGAAAAACCGCGCCCGTCGACTACCAATTCCGCACCCTGCTCGACGCCAGAGTCGATATAGCCCAGAATCTTGTCCCGGTGCATCTTGGTGACCACCGGACCCATTTCCGCGTCCTTGTCGGTCGCCGGGCCGATTTTCAGGCTTTCGACGCGCGGCTTGAGTTTTGCAACCAGCGCATCGGCCGTCGCCTTGCCCACCGGCACGGCCACCGAAATCGCCATGCAGCGTTCGCCGGCCGAGCCATAGCCGGCGCCCATCAGCGCATCGGCCGCCTGGTCGAGATCGGCGTCCGGCATGATGATCATGTGGTTCTTGGCGCCGCCCAGCGCCTGCACGCGTTTTCCCGCCTTGGTGCCGCGCTGGTAGACATATTCGGCAATCGGGGTCGATCCGACGAAAGACACGGCCTTCACATCGGGATGGTCGAGCAGGCCGTCGACCATTTCCTTGTCGCCATGGACGACATTGAGAATGCCTTCGGGCAGCCCTGCCTCCATGAAGAGGTTCCAGGCCAGCATCGGGGCAGACGGATCACGCTCGGACGGTTTTAGGATAAACGCATTGCCGCAGGCGATGGCCGCCGGATACATCCACATCGGCACCATGGCCGGGAAGTTGAACGGCGTAATGCCGGCCACAACGCCCAGCGGCTGGCGATCGGAATAAGAGTCGATCGACGGCCCGACGTTTCGCGAAAATTCGCCCTTGAGAAGGTGCGGAATACCGCAGGCAAAGTCGACGCAGTCGATGCCGCGCGCCACTTCGCCCAGCGCGTCGTCATGCACCTTGCCATGCTCTTTCGAAATCTCGCGGGCGAGATCGTCGGCATATTGGTCGAGCAGCGCCTTGAACTTGAACATGACACGCGCCCGCTTCATCGGCGGGGTAGCACCCCAGGCGACCTGCGCCTTGACCGCATTGGCGACGGCTGCATTAAGCTCGTCCATGGTCGAGAGCGGCAGTTCCGCGCTCTGCTCGCCAGTTGCCGGGTTGAACACGGGTACGCGCCGCGTCGACGAGGACACATAGCGCTTGCCACCCACGGCATTCTCGATGATCTGCATCAGAACCTCCCCTCCTTCTTGGGAACAAACATTCTATATTCTGTCGTATAGAATTTTCATTCCATTCTACTCAAGCGTTTTGAGGATACCTGCAAGCGTCGAGACGATCTGGTCGATCTGGCTTTCCGAAACGATCAGCGGCGGGCTCAGCGCAATGATATCGCCGGTGGTGCGGATCAGCACGCCCTGCTCGAAGGCCTTCAGGAAGGCGGCGAAAGCGCGCTTGGTCGGCTGCCCGGCAATCGGCTCCAGTTCGATGGCGCCGACAAGGCCGATATTGCGGATGTCGATGACATGCGGCAGGCCCTTCAAACTATGCAGTGCCGATTCCCACTTGGGTGCCAGTTCCGCGCCGCGGGTAAGCAGGCCATCGTCCTTATAGGTTTCGAGCGTCGCCAGACCCGCCGCCGAGGCGATCGGATTGCCCGAATAGGTATAGCCGTGGAAGAACTCGATGACGTGTTCCGGCCCGTTCATGAAGGCATCGTGGATTTCGGCCGAGACCATCACCGCGCCCATGGGAATGACGCCATTGGTCAGGCCCTTGGCGGTGACCATGATGTCGGGCACGACATCGAAATAGTCGGCGCCAAACGGCGTACCCAGACGCCCATAACCGGTGATGACCTCATCAAAAATAAGCAGAATGCCGTGCTTCTTGGTGATGTCGCGCAGGCGCTTGAGATAGCCCGGCGGCGGAATGAGCACGCCGGTCGAACCGGCCACCGGCTCGACGATCACGGCAGCAATGGTCGAGGCATCATGCAGTGTCACGATGCGCTCAAGCTCATCCGCCAGGTCCACGCCATGCTGCGGCAGGCCCTTGGAGAAGGCGTTCTTCGCCAGGTTGTGCGTATGCGGCATGTGGTCGACGCCGGTCAGCAGCGTGCCGAACATTTTGCGGTTGGTGACGATGCCGCCCACCGAAATGCCGCCGAAGTTGACGCCGTGATAGGCGCGCTCGCGGCCAATGAGGCGCGTACGCGAACCCTCGCCCTTAACGCGATGATAGGCCAGCGCAACCTTGAGCGCCGTTTCCACCGATTCCGAACCGGAATTGGTGAAGAGCACATGGTCGAGCCCGTCGGGAGCAATATCGATCAGCCGGTTGGCCAGCTCGAACGCCTTGGGATGGCCCATCTGGAAAGCCGGCGCATAGTCGAGCTCGGCGGCCTGCTTGGCGATGGCTTCGACGATTTTCGGACGGGCATGGCCGGCATTGACGCACCAGAGTCCTGCCGTGCCATCGAGCACCTGGCGGCCATCGGAAGTGGTGTAGTGCATGTCCTTGGCGGCCACGAACATGCGCGGATTCTTCTTGAATTGCCGATTTGCCGTGAAGGGCATCCAGAACGCACTCAGATCGTTCGGTACGACATTGGAATTGGACACGGCTCAGGCTCTCCCTCTTTGTCGGCTGGTCAGCTTTTTCCAATTGTCGCTTGACACGCGAATATGGAACCAAGATTTTTGACCAGTTGGAAAAATGTTAGCACTCCTGTTCTTTCCCGCAAGACGAAAATGGCGCCCAGAAAGCTGAAATCTCCAGCGTCACCGAAGGTGGTCGCGTCAGAGCCTCCTCCCTCCCCCGCCCGGCGGCAGCACAAGGCCGACGCAAAGGCGGCAAAGTCGGCTGCGCCTGCCAAGGGCGCGGCTCCGGCCAAGCCGCGTCCGCTGACGCGCATCCAGCGCGAAAAGCAGGACATTATACTCGAAGCGGCGCTGGAAGTGTTTTCGGCCCACGGTTTCAGGGGCTCGACCATCGACCAGATCGCCGAGGTCGCGGGCATGAGCAAGCCCAACCTGCTCTACTATTTCCCGAAGAAGGAAGAGATCCACCGCCGCCTGATGTCGGAGCTCCTGGTCACCTGGCTCGCCCCGCTCGAAGAGATGCGTGCCGATGGCGACCCCTTCGTCGAAATCCGCTCCTATATCCGCCGCAAACTCGAAATGGCCCGCGATTTCCCGCGCCAGAGCCGGCTCTTTGCCAACGAAATGCTGCGCGGCGCGCCTCACATCATCGACATGCTCGAAATCGACCTCAAGGCACTGGTCGATGAAAAGGCGCAGGTGCTGATGACCTGGATGGACCAGGGCAAAATCACCCGCACCGACCCCTATCATTTGATCTTTTCCATCTGGGCAACAACCCAGCACTATGCCGATTTTGACGTCCAGGTCCGCGCCGTGCTGGGCAAAGGCCGCGGCGGGGACGGGCGGTTTGAAGATGCTGCACGGTATCTCGAGCAGTTGTTTTTGTACGGCCTCACGCCTAGGCCCAGGGCGTAGGCTCCCACGCCTGCCGACACCCCCTCCCATCCTCCCCCATCAAGGGGGAGGTGCTGCTTCGAGAGTGTGGCACCATCCCGCCAAAACCGCTGTCCCTTCACCTCCCCCTTGATGGGGTAGGACGGGAGGGGGTGAGGGAGCCACTCAGCCCCCCCATTGACAAACCCACCCCGTCCATCAATACTAAAGTTACACCTTAACAATTCCAAGGCCCCAAAGATGCCCCAGACCGTATCTGCCCATATGATGCTGACGCTGGACGGTTTCGGCACCGGCCTCAATCAGTCTCGTGAAAAACCCTTCGGCACCATCGACCCGCAGCAGATCGCCCGCTGGATGTTCAAGGATGGCGAGAACAACAAGGAAGAGGTCGCCGCGATCACCGATTACGGCGCCTATGTCATGGGCCGGAACATGTATGCGGCCCCAGGCAGCGGCCCCTGGGAAGACGCATGGACCGGTTGGTGGGGCGAAAACCCGCCCTATCACGCCCCGGTCTTCGTGCTGACCCACTATCACCGCCCGCCGCTGCAGATGGAAGGCGGTACGGTCTTTCACTTCGTCACCGAAGGCTATGATGTGGCCCTCAAACGAGCACGAGACGTGGCCGGCGCGCGCAACGTCGCCATTGCCGGAGGCGTCAGCACCCTGCGCCACTATCTCAATGCCGGCGCCGTCGACACCCTGCACCTCAAGATTGTCCCGATGATCGCCGGCGAAGGCGAACGCCTCTGGGACGGCATGACGGCCACATTGGAGCCCACCGGCGCCCGCGCCACGCGCTATGTCACCCACATGGATTATCGCGTGGTGAAGTAGGAGCGCCCGGCCTTCTCTCACGCCCCGTGTCATTCCCGCGAAAACGGGAATGACACTGTGGAATAGAAAAGCTCGGAGCACATCGATCGGCAAGCAGCTCTACTTCCGCTTGGCCTTTCCAATCGGGCCCAGATGCGTCTGCTCGAACCCGCCCTCGAGCTTGAGCCCATAGCCCAGCACCCGATCGAGCCCGATATGGGCCACCCAGATGGCGGCAAGCCCGAAGGCGATCGGCCCCACCACCAGACCCGCCAGCGCCAGCAACCCCGGCACCGCATAATTGTGCCCAAGATTGTAGACCGCAGCGCCGGTCCGCGCCGAGTGCAGATAGCCGAGCATGAACAGATCCGGCACAAAGAATAGCAGCGCGAAAACCAGCCAGGATTGCCCCAGCCAGGCATAAGCCACTACACCAAAAACCAGGGCTGCAAGCCCCTCGAGGCGCTGCCACGCCATGGCGTTGAGAGCCAGGGGGCGGTTGTTGGCGACAGAAGTCTGACTGGTCATGGCACGATCCTTTCCTGCGATGAGTCATAGCTAGTCCTCACCACCCTCGAATAGAATTCCCCAAAATCCGGCGCTGACCATTCATTTTTGAATGGATAGCAGCCCTGCACCCCAAATCCTTGCGTCCTGTCCATTGCGGCATATCTAATGGATATGACTCAAGACCCAGGTATCGCCATGTCCACCAACGCGCGCCATTCCATCGTCGCCTTGCGGGCCCATGTTCCCGACACGGCCTTCACCGCCTCCACTCTCGGCACCCTGCGCGAGGGCAGCGGCGCCGTGATCAATGACGAGGGCCTTGTCGTCACCATCGGCTATCTCATCACCGAAGCCGAAGAGGTCTGGCTCACCACCCATGACGAGCGCGTCGTCCCGGCCCATGTCGTCGCCTATGATCAGGAAACCGGTTTTGGCCTCGTCCAGGCCATGGGCGATCTCGATCTGCCGCCGCTGCGCCTTGGCAGTTCCACCGCCGCCAAGGTGCGCGATATCGGCCGCATCATCGATGGCGAGGGCCACGAGGTGATCAACGAGATCGTCGCCAAGCAGGAATTCGCCGGCTACTGGGAATATATACTCGAAGAAGCGCTGTTCACCGCGCCCTTCCATCCGTCATGGGGCGGCGCGGCCCTGATCGACAGCGCCGGAGATCTCATCGGTCTCGGCTCCCTGCGCCTCCAGATGCTGCAATCCGGCGATAGCGTCGATATCAACATGGTGGTCCCCATCGACCTTCTGAAACCCATTCTCGACGATCTCGTCACCCGCGGCCGCGCCCGCCGGGAAGCCCGCCCGTGGCTCGGCGTCTTTTCGGCCGAGCGCAGCAATGGCGTCGTGGTGATGAATGTGTCCGATGGCGGCCCCGCCGAACAGGCCGGCCTCAAGAGCGGCGACATCATTTCCGAACTTGACGGCGAAGAGGTTGAAGGGCTCGGCGATTTCTACCGCAAACTCTGGGCCAAGGCCCCCGCCGGCTCCGAGTTTTCCCTCCGCATCGTCCGCTCCGGCCGCGAATCCTGGCTCCGCGTCAAAACCGCCGACCGCAATGATTTTCTGACGAAGCCGCAGCTGCAATAGGGCGGCGCCTGCGGAGCGTGCCCCGACTTCGACAGCAGCCCCCCATTTCTGCCATCGCCGTTCGCGCCCGACCAACGGCGATGTTCCTGCTCTGACCGATGACGTCAATTACGCCTCAGCGGCGCGGTAAACAGACGGCACCACAGCTTGGTGCGCCGACACCACCGCGTCGCAACCGCCTCGCCACGACGTCATCCGCGTCCCGCTCCGCGGCCATTCCCACGAAAGCGGGAATCCGCGCTTCCTACGCAGAAAGATTCCCGCTTTCGCGGGAATGACTCCGTGGCAATTAGGGGGCTGAATGCGTCGAGCATGGAGAGCCCGGACGATGGCTTCGTACGACATAGCCCTACAGCAAAGGAGCCCCACCTTCTGGAGGCCTTGGGCCTTGGGTCTTGGGTCTTGGGTCTTGGGTCTGGCTTCTGGCTTCTGGCTTCTGGCTTCTGGCTTCTGGCTTCTGGCTTCTGATCCTATAGCCCTTTCGTCCTACCCCGACGCTACCTGCCCGATGCCCGGCATCTCCCTCTCCCCCACCCGCGACGTCATTCCCGCGCCAGCGGGAATCTCTGTTTCCAGCACAGAGAGATTTCTGCTTGCGCGGGAAAGAAGCGGTGACAATTCGCCGGCCGGAATGCGTCGGGCGCGAACGGCGCTCCATGAGGCGGCAGGACGAGGTACCAGCCCCTCCCCTCTAACGCCCGCAGCCTGTTGGCCCGTCCCAACGGCTACCCGGCCCTCAAGTCACACGATGCTATCGCCCCGCAGTCCCCACCGCCGGCACTACCTACCCTATGCCCTCACCCCACCGCGTCATTCTCGCGCAAGCGGGTCTGTCCGTTTCCTGTCTTGAGAGGGACTGACACGGAGACAATTGGGCCGCCGGAATGCACCGAGCGTAAGCAGCCCTGCGACAGCACTGAAGCAACGTGCCAGGAACCGAGGCGCTACCCACCGGACTATAGGCCTCAGGCCCCAAGTTCCGTCGGTCTTGTCGGCCCCCACCCCGACAAGCCTAGGCACCGCCCTCTGCCTCTGTCTCTGTCTCTGTCTCTGTCTCTGTCTCTGCCCCTGCGCCAACGCCACCTCCCTACGCCCCTCGCCCACCTCTACCGCCTCACCTCTACCGCCTCACCTCCTACGCCCCTCGCTCCCTACGCCCCTTCTCCGACGCCACCTGCGCCTAGCCGGCCTTCACCTGCGCCATCAGCGCCAGCGGCCGCCCCTCCAAGTCGCGGAAAAACCCCATCCACTCCTCCATTCCATTTTCATGCCGATGGATGAGATTCGGCGGTTGGATGAACTCGACGCCCTTGGCCACCAGCGCCTGATGTGCAGCGGCAATATCGGCCACGCGAAAGTAAAGCACCGATTCCGGCCCCGCCTCGGCGCTTTCCTGCAGATAGAGCCGCAGACCGCCGCAATCGAAAAAGCTGAGGGTGTCAAACTGATAGAGATGGGTCAGGCCCAGCACGTCGCGATACCAGGCCGTCGAGGCCGCAATATCGCGCACACTGCGCGACACCTGGCCAACTGCCGCCAAACCTGCACCAACCATTCTTTCCTCCCTGGCCCAAGCCGGGGTTAGATTGGCTGATGCACCGGCAGGTGGTCTATACCCAATTGCAGGCGTTTCCTGCGGCTCATCCTGGCGGCGACAAGCCGATGTGCCTCGACGACATGGGCTTCGATGTCGTCGGCAGCGAGGGGGCTCGCGGCCGAAATGGCGACCCAGCCGGCACGGGCAAAATAGGGTGCCGGCCGAATGCCGGGCAGTTCGGTCAGCAGGTCATAGGACATGTCCGAAACCTTGCACCAGACCTCGCCGGGATCCTGATCGAGCAGCGCAAAAATCTTGTCGCCGACCTTGGCGACCGAATCGTCACGCCACTGGCGCACCAGCGTCACCGCCGGCAGCGCGGCAACGAAGGCTTCAAAACCAGTTCGTCGCATTATGGTGGGGTAGGTGACGCTCATGGATAACAGTGTGCTAACCAGATCGCGACGGGAACAAGGGAGGCGCTGACAGGGAAGCGAACCCTGTCGCCGCCCCGAAAACGCCCCACAAAAAATCTATCCCCGTCGCGGGTTTATCGAACTATTCGGCGGCAACCCCGAGCCCGACCGGGCAGCTGACGCCCGTGCCATTGAGCCCGCAATAGCCATTGGGGTTCTTGGCCAGGTATTGCTGGTGATAGGTCTCGGCAAAGTAGAACGGCTTGGCCGGTGCCACCTCGGTGGTGATTGCTCCCAAACCCTTCTCGTGCAAGGCATTTTGGTACATCACCTGGCTCGTCGTCACCACTTCCGCCTGTTCGGGCGTGGTGGTGTAGATGGCCGAGCGGTATTGCGTGCCGACGTCATTGCCCTGGCGCATGCCCTGGGTCGGGTCGTGCTCTTCCCAGAAGGTTTTGAGCAATGTTCCCAAGGAGATAGCCTTGGGGTCATAGACCACCATGACGCTCTCGGTATGGCCGGTATGGCCCGAGCAGACCTCTTCATAGGTCGGGTTGGGCGTGTGCCCACCCTGATAGCCCACGGCCGTCACGATGACGCCCGGCAACTGCCAGAAGAGGCGCTCTGCCCCCCAGAAACAGCCAAGGCCGAAATAGACGGTTTCAGCGCCCTCAGGATATGGGCCCTTGAGGTTGAAGCCATTGACGAAATGTTGAGCGGCCACAGGCATTTCCACATCGCGGCCCGGCAGGGCCTCGTCGGTGGTTGGAATAGTAGTCGGCTTGGTGCGGAAGAACATGAGTTGCTCCTTTCGCCGCATAATATGGGGATTCGCACCCCCGATTTTTAGGTCAGATTTCTTCGGTCCGCAAAAACCGCTCGCGTCGCGGCTTGCGACCGAGCAGCGCCAGAACCACGCCGGGCACCCCGATCACCGCAAAGGCGTGATAGGGCAAGAGCACGTCGAGCGCCTGGCCCAAGAGGTTGGCAAAAAACCGGCTCTCGAAAAATTCGCGTACGGAAACAAGGCTTTGAGCGTGGATCTGGGTCCAGATATCACCCAGCGACGTCATGACGAGCGCATTGGCCGCGAGTGACTTCGTTCCATCAATGACAAGCAGCACCAGCGCCAGGCCAATGAGCCAGGTGCCGATTATTCGCAAGGCTATCCGCATTCACCCCGTCCCGTGCTGATGGGCGGCGACCGCCCGCCCTGCACGCTTTTCTTTTGCCACGCCCTTGCCCCGCTTCACAAGAGACCCGCGCCTTTGTGAAAACATTTGGGAGATGCGCAAACTCGTGCTTGCGCCCGAAACGTTCATCAGTATATTGCGCCACGCTCGCAACGGCCCGAAGGTGCCGTGCACGACCTGGTTCCAGGGTCGCCAAGGCGATGCGGAGAGATGGCCGAGTGGTCGAAGGCGCACGCCTGGAAAGTGTGTAGGCGGGGAACCGTCTCGAGGGTTCGAATCCCTCTCTCTCCGCCATTCACATCCCATTGATTTCATTGAATATTCGACGTTTCGGGCGGGAATTGTACCCAGCAATGTACCCGAGGCGGTCGCATGCATCTCACGGCGCGTTCCAGCGGCTGGCGATTCCAGATCAGAATCCCGCGTTCACTTGAGCCTTGTTTCGGCAGGGTGCCGGTCAGGCTCAACCTTGGACCCTTACCAAAACGTCCTGCATTGCGTGTTGCGCGTTTACTGGCCGGTCATGCCGAGAGGCTATTCCGTGCCGCCGAAACGGGGGACGCCATGACCGATATGAGCCGCGACGAACTGGTCGAAGAATTGCAGGAACTGCTGGTGCAGGTGCTGGCCGATGCAGAGTCCACCATCGACAGCCTTCGTAGGCAACGCGAGTTGGAGGTGAGGACTGTCACATTGCGATTGCAGACCGAGCGATACCGCGACCAGTTGGACATGCAGGAACGTTTGCAGCTGCTAGGCGGCGCAATCGATGGCCTCGCCAAGACTGCTGAAAGTCTGCCAAAGAATCAGCGCAACGACATCGCTGCCCAACTTGCGGCATTGTCGGCTCAGGTGCAGCAAGTCTTGGCCGGCGGCCCCGATAAGCCCATGCTGCTGGACGAACTTGAGACTTGGACCGAGCTTCGCAAGGACCACGCGCAGGACAAGAAGGTCAAGACCGACGCGAACCGCATCCGCGACTTCGTGGAATATGCCGGCAACAAGCCGGTCAACCGCTATCGGTTCTCTGACTTCCAGAGCTTCACCAATGTGTTGGCACGCTCCCCCGCCAACATGGTCAAGGAGCGGATGTTTCATGGCATGACGCGGGAACAGGCTGCGAACCACAATGACACCCTCAAAGAGCGCCGTTTCCCCACGCTCACCGGCAAGGCCATCGAGGCGAACTATCTGAGCCCGCTTCGCATGTTCTTCAAGACCATGGCCGCCGAACATGATTTTCGCTCACCACTGGCTGACATGAGCCCGGCCATCCCCAATACGGCCCGTGATTCCGTGGTTCGTGTGCCGTTCACGGTCGAGGAACTGAACATCTGGTTCACGGCGGCAGCACAGGAGAGCCGGCCAGACCTCAAATGGTTGCCGCTCTTGGCGACGTTGACGGGTGCTCGCGTAGGCGAACTGATCTTCCTGCAAGGCAAGGATATTTATCGGATCACCGACACGCTCTGGGTCGCAGACCTGACCACCGACCTCGTTATCGAGGGCGAGCAGACGGAACGGCAGATCAAGAACGCGACCAGCCGTCGCCTGTTCGCGTTGCATGAGGTGCTGGAACAGACCGCATTCTATGACCACTGCGCCAAGCGGAAGGCCGACGAGTGGCTATTCCCCCATGCCTTCCGGCACGGCAAGGAATTGGTGAAAGACCCCGCCGACGCCGCCTCCAAGCGTCTCAATGGCCGGCTGGAGAAGCTGGGCATCCATCGACCCTATGAAACCACGTTCCATTCGAGCCGGCACACGGCCAAGGATATCATGAGGGTGGCGAAGATCGACCCTCGCACCGCCGACCGTCAGACCGGCCATGCCATGAAGTCGGCG
This sequence comes from Devosia sp., assembly GCF_017307565.1. Taxonomy (GTDB): domain Bacteria; phylum Pseudomonadota; class Alphaproteobacteria; order Rhizobiales; family Devosiaceae; genus Devosia. The sequence continues at coordinate 4,890 of NZ_JAFKHD010000348.1, read as the reverse complement.
GGTGACAACTATGGCAAGAAGACCCTGCTGGTCGAAGAAGTCGAGGTGCTGGCCGCTCTCCGCTTGCCCGAGGGGCTGAACCTCACTCCTTATATCACCAAGCCAAAGGCATAGGGGGCGTCGGAAGCCGACCCCATAGTCGCCATGCATCAGGCTCGGCGACCCACCTATAAGCGGACATTCGCATGGCAAGCGATCTGTCTCGGTCGACAGCATTCCGACAGCTTCGAGCCTTTATTCCATCGTCATCGCCGCGCTGAAGCGGCGCAGATGGAGACTACAAATGATGCTCAAGACTGCACTGGTTCTCGGCCTGGTTGCCCTCAGTCCTGCCGTGGCCATGGCGAGCCCGTCCTGCACGACCGAACCGCAGGAAAAGTGGATGAGCCAGGATGCGATGAAGGCCAAGGTCGACGAACTCGGCTACACCATCAAGACCTTCCAGGTGACCGGCAACTGCTACGAAATCTACGGTTTCACCAAGGACAACAAGCGCGCCGAAGTCTACTTCAACCCCGTGACCGGTGATGTGGTCGAGGCCGAGATCGATGGCTAAGGGCATGCTCCCTGTGGCGGCGGATCCATCCGCCGCCACCATTAAGGTTTGGGATCCGGTGGTCCGGCTGTTCCACTGGACCATAGTGACCGGCGTAGTCCTCAACCTCTGGGTTTTCGAGCACGGCAAATATGCCCACCGCGTCACAGGCTATGTCGTTGTCGCGGCGCTGACGGTCCGGCTTGTCTGGGGTATTGTCGGTACGCGGCATGCCCGGTTTTCCGATTTCTTCCCCACGCCCCGGCGCGTCATCGCCCATGTCTCCGCCCTGTTGCGTGGCGCAGATGCAAGGCGCCTCGGCCATTCGCCGCTCGGCGCCGTCATGATGCTGGCGCTGATAGCTCTGCTGGCCGGGCTCGGTCTCACCGGTTGGATGATGGGGCTCGATGCCTTCTGGGGCGTCGAATGGGTCGAATACCTCCATGGCCTTCTGGCCAATTCTATCATGGCGCTGGCTATTCTGCATATCGCCGCCGCCGTGATAGAAAGCTTCAGGCATAAGGAAAATCTGCCATGGGCCATGGTGACCGGCAGGAAACGGGCTTTGGGCGCACACGATGCGGATATTGCTGATTGAGGACAATGCGCGGCTACGCGAGTTGACGGGCCAGACGCTGCGCGATGCCGGCTGGCTCGTCGATGCGTTCGAGCTGGGCGAAGACGGATACGAAGCCCTGCGCCAGGTGCCCTACGACATCGTTATTCTCGACCTGAGTCTGCCGGATATAGACGGACTCGACGTGCTGCGTCGCATCCGTAAGCGGCGCATGCCGGTACCCGTCCTCGTGCTGACGGCGCGCGGTGCGGTCGACGAACGCATCGACGGGCTCGATGCTGGCGCCGACGACTACCTCGCCAAGCCCTTCAATAATGGCGAACTCATTGCCCGCATTCGCGCTTTGCTGCGCCGGTCGCCGCAGGCGGTGATGCCCGAGCTGATGGTCGGCAACGTCGTGCTGCCGCTCTCGGGTGAGCCCGCTCGCTGTGGCGACGAGATATTCGATCTGGCGCCGCGTGAACGCGGGCTACTGGAAATGCTGATGCGCCAGGCCGATCAGGTCGTGCCTAAACGCACAATCGAGCACAGCTTTTCCGAATTCGGCGACGAGCGGAGCGCTAATGCCGTGGAGCTCTCGGTATCCCGCCTGCGCAAGCGGCTTGAGGCCGCACCCACCGGCTTTGCCATCGAGACCATTCGCGGCGTCGGCTATCTGCTGAGGACCATTGCGTGACGAGGCCTCTCTGGCAGATCGCTGCCATCCGCATCGTCGTCTTCGGCCTCATCGCAGCTTTGGCCCAGATGGCCTTGGTCGTGGCAGACTACTATTTCAACGACGAGGAGCTTGGGCGTTTGCTCATCGAGCAGCAGGTTGACCAGCTCGGCGAGGGTCAGCTGACAGACGGCTCGACGACGCACTACGCATTGCCAGACGAGATGGCCGACCTCTTCGCGCCCGGACGCGGCTATTTCGCGCGTGTGCGCACCCTCGATGGCACAATCCTCTTTTCCTCATGCGATGCAGCCTGCGAAGACCATTTCCTGCCCCCTACCGTCCAGCCGCCCGATTTCTGGGTGCGCTTCATCCAGCCCGGCAAGCCGCTGCATGTTGCCGGTGGCGGCACGGTCGAGCGTGGCGGACGCGTGCTTCTGGTTGAGTTTGCTACCGTTGGCGACAGCGAGGGCCTGATCTGGGGCGTGTTCTGGCATGAGGTGCTCGACCATCTGGTGGTTCCCATGAGCCTGTTGCTGGTGTTTGCGGTGGGTGGCGCCATTGTCTCGATCATCGCTGCCCTGCGCCCGGTCGAGGCAGCAGCACAGGCCGCCGATAATCTCGATCCGCTGGCGCTGGGCGATGGGTTGCCGACCGGCACCATGCCACAGGAAATCAGCCGGCTGACCGGCGCAGTCAACCGCGCCTTCAAGCGCTCAGGCGACCTCATCCGCGGCCAGCGCATGCTGACGTCGGCCATTGCGCACGAGGTGCGGACGCCGCTCGCCATCATCAAGCTCGAGCTGTCGGGCATCGACAGCCCCAGGGCACGCAAGGCAGAGGCTGATGTCGACGAGCTCTCCGAATTCGTCACGCAGTTGACCGCGCTCGCCCGGCTCGAAGCGATCAGCGAGCGGCAGTATCTGGCCACGGACCTTGCGCAGTTGTGCGAGGACGTTGTCGGCTCCATTGCGCCTTGGGTGCTCACCCGCGGCGATACCATCGCCTTCGAAAAGGACGGCGAGCCGATGGCGATGATCGTCCCGAGCCTTATTCGGGATGCCTGCCGCAACCTCATCGAAAACGCCGTCCGCCATTCTCCCCCTGGCACCGCGATCACCGTTAGGGTGGGCAGCGGTCCCGTGATTTCCATTATCGACAGCAAGCCGGACAGTGCGGCGTCCAAGCGGGCATCCGATAGCCTGGGCATCGGCCTTGCCATCGTCGAACGCGTGCTAACGCTGCATGGCGCCCGGCTCGTGCAGCAGAGCAGCGCCACCGGCATGGTGGCCTCGATTCATTTCAGCACGGAGGGTTCGACATGAGCCGACTGACGCATTCGGAAGTGCATATGGTCCATCGCATCGGCTGGCTGCGCGCCGCGGTACTCGGTGCCAATGATGGGCTGGTCTCCACCGCTAGTCTGGTTGTGGGCGTCGCCACAGCAGGGTCCGATCATAAGGCGATCCTGATCGCTGGGCTTGCGGGTCTGGTGGCGGGTGCCATGTCCATGGCAGCGGGCGAATATGTCTCAGTAAGCTCGCAGTCGGACGCCGAACAGGCCGACCTTGCACGCGAACGCGCCGAGCTCGCCGACGACCCGGCTGGCGAACTTGACGAATTGACAGAGATCTATGTTGCCCGGGGCCTCGACAATAGCCTGGCGCGCCAGGTGGCCACCCAGCTGACGGCCCGCGACGCCCTGGCCGCACATGCCCGCGATGAACTTGGAATCTCGGAAACCGTCGAGACCAATCCGGTCCAGGCTGCTTTAGTCTCGGCTCTCACCTTTGCTGCCGGTGCCGTGGTGCCAATCGCCGTTGCATTCTTCACCCCGGCAGAGCAAGCCAACCTGGTCGTGGCCGGTACGACGCTCCTCGGGCTGGCCGTCCTGGGTGCGCTTGGTGCGTCGGCCGGTGGTGCAGGCGTCGCGCGGGGCGCTGCCCGCGTCGTTTTCTGGGGCGCCATCGCTATGGCGGCTACGGCGGCAATCGGCGCGCTGTTCGGTGTCAGTACCTAAGTCGGCAATGTGCCAGCCATGTCTGCTCATCAGGCGTGCTGCCGAAGAGCCGACTGGCAGCTAAACCACCCCGTCATTGCCATTGACGGGCCATCGCAAGCGGGCCGCCCCCCTTCGCTATCTGGCGGCTACGGGCGGTGTCCCGCCGGCAGATGATCTGCCGGTTTGCGTGCTGGCGCACATGTCCTTTGTCGATTTTTCCGTACACACCTATTGCGGTATTCTAATACCACATCGATACTCATGCCGACCCCGAAGAATGAGGGGCCAGCCATGTCCGTTGCACGGACAGCAGGGCAGGGGGAAGTCCCCCGTGCACCCCCAAAGGCAGAAAGGCGGCATAGGATGCGCTCGAACGATGTAAGGCTGGAACTTCGTCTTCCTGCCAACGACAAGAGTGCCGTGGAACGTGCGGCGCAGGAACGTGGCATTTCGGTTTCGGCCCTGATCCGCAGCGCCTTGCGCTCGCATCTGAAACGCCCCCACTCCTTGTCGCCCGATGATGCGTATGCCGTCGCATCGCTGCGCCGCCGCATCAATTCCATCGAAGCTCGCAATGGCCGCACTGACGATTTGGCGCAGGCTCGGGCCGATGCTCAGAAGCTGCTGGGTCGCTAACCATGCTCATCAAGGCCACACGCCTCAGGGCCTCTGCCGGTGCGGGCGCTCTGGCCCGGCACCTGAGCGATGCGGACGATAACGAGGCGGTGGAGATCGTGCAGGGTGCGATTGCCGACCTCGATGACGCCGTGGCCGATGCACGCCGGTTCGGTCGCTCCTATTCCCTCCGGCATTTCATCATCGCGCCCCAGGTGGAAATGGACCGCCGGCAGTTCCACGATGTGGTCGGCATGCTGGGGGCCGAGTTCGGTTTTGACCCCGCAACGCCCCTTATTGTGGCACACACCAAGGCCCGTGCCGTAGCCGATGTCGCCGCGCAGCATTGGCATGTGGTTGTGCCGGAAACCGATCCGGCGACAGGACGGGTTCTATCGTCGCGCTTCGATCATGCCCGGCATGAAAAGGTTGCCCGCCAGGTCGAAATCCTGTTCGGCCATCCCATCGTCGCCGGTGCGCATGATTTGGCCGTCCTCGCTGCCCTG
>NZ_JAFKHD010000287.1 GCF_017307565.1 Devosia sp. | reverse complement strand
GGGGCCGCGGCTATGTGCTGCGCGAGCCCGATGAGTCCGATGCCTACAGCGAAAACGTCGCCTGATTTCAGACGACAGCAACAAAAAGCCCCGCGCGACGCATCGCGTGGGGCTTTTTGTTTTTTGAGGCAGAATTTGTCCAACCCTGTCGAAACGGCCTGAGGCCAGTCGTCGTCTCGATGAAAGCGCCGGTGGCGCCATTGGGAGACCGGACATGATGCGTTCGACACTGACTGCCCTGACCATTACCCTCGTTGCCAGCGCCGGCGCCTTTGCCGGGGAAGCTGTCAAAGGCGACTCTGCCGAGGTCAACGGCATGCGCATGTATTACGAGGTTTCAGGATCGGGCGATCCGATCGTCGTGCTGCACGGCGCCTATATGAACATCCCGACCATGGGTGGGATCATTCCGGCGCTGGCCGAACACCACAAGGTCTACGCCATCGAATTTCAGGGGCACGGGCGGACGGAAGATATCGACCGCCCGGTCACCTACCCCAATCTTGCCAGCGACGTCGCCGCCTTCATGGACGCGGTCGGTCTCGAGAAGGCCGATGTCTTCGGCTATTCCATGGGCGCTGCGGCGGGGCTTCGACTGGCCATCGACCACCCCGAAAAAGTCGACCAGCTGATCACCGCCTCGGTGAGCTACGACATGGAAGGCGCCCAGCCGGCTTTTCTTGAAATGATCCCGACCATGGTGCCCGAAATGTTCATCGGCTCGCCCATGGAAGACGCCTGGAAAGAGTATGCGCCCAATCCCGATGGTTTCCGGCCTTTCGTGGAACGCATGATCGCACTGGAACATGAGCCACTTGCCTGGGGCGAGGAGGTCAAGGCGCTGAAGTCGCCGGTGCTGATCATCGCCGGAGATGCGGACATGATGACGCTCGAACATCTCGTGAGCATGTTCCGCCTGCTTGGCGGCGGTGAACCCGGCGACATGGGCAAGCCGCTCGGCGCCTCACGCCTCGCCATCCTGCCGGCGACCTCGCACACGGCTGTGATCGATCAGGTCGACCTGCTGATGGGCTTTATCGAACCCTTCCTCAAGGGCGAAACGCCCAAAGGCATGTTCGATCAATGATCGGAACCGGTGCCAGATGTCACTCCGGCCTTTTCCTCACGCCACTTCGCTGGCACTTTCAGCAGCGAAGTGGAGGGGTCGATGAGCAGTCGCCAGGAAACCGACAAGGCCATTGCGACCGTCTGGCGCGTGGAACAGGCACGGCTGATCGCCGGCCTGACGCGGCTCGTGCGCGACATTTCTTTGGCCGAGGAACTGGCGCAGGACGCGCTAATGGCGGCGCTGAAGCACTGGCCGGAAACCGGAGTGCCGCGCAATCCGGGCGCCTGGCTGATGCAGGCGGGCAAGCGCAAGGCCATCGACTATTTCCGCCACCGCAAGATGGCTACGGGAAAGCTCGAGGAAGTCGGCCGCATCATGGAGGACGAGGTGCCGGACGCCGAAACCGCCATCCATGAAAGCATGGACGACGACGTCGGCGACGATCTCCTGCGCCTGATTTTCACCTCCTGCCACCCGATCCTGCCGGCCGAAAGCCGCGTCGCGCTGACGCTGCGGCTGATCGGCGGGCTGACGACGGAAGAGATAGCCCGGGCCTTCCTTGCCAATGACACCACCATCGGTCAGCGCATCGTGCGGGCCAAGCGCACCATTGCCGATGCCGGCGTGCCCTATGAAGTGCCGCGCGGCGCGGAGCGGGCCGAACGCGGTGCGCGGCTTCAGGCCGAGCCCGTCGATGAGCGCGCAGCGCAGCGCGGCCTCGATCTCGGCCG
>NZ_JAFKHD010000286.1 GCF_017307565.1 Devosia sp. | reverse complement strand
ACTGTCAGCCAAGTCTACCAGCAGCTTCGCGACGAAGGGCTGATCGAGATGCGGGCGGGCCTCGGGGCCTTCACTGCACGCGATCCGCTGGCGGTCGCGGCATCGGGGCAGCCGATCAATGCGCTGCGCGGGGACATCGAAGCCATTCTTGCCAAGGCCGAGGCGCTCGGCGTCTCGTCCATGGCGCTAGTGTCGATGATCAATGCCGGCGCGCAGATGCGTCGTCCGGCAGCCGGGCTCAACATCGTCTTTGTCTGCATCTTCGAAGGGCCGGGCCGCGACTATGTCGAGGAAATCCGTCCGACGCTCGCCAGCAATGACCAAGTCGAGCTCGTGACGCTCGACAGCATCCGCGAGGATGGTCCGCAGCGGCGCGCCTGTGCCTCGGCTGACCTCGTTCTCACCTTCAGCCACAGGGAAGCTGAAGTGCGGGCTCTGGTGGATAGGGGCGACGTGCTGGGGCTGCGGTTCATTCCGTCCCAGCGGACGCGGCAGAGCCTTGCAGGGCTCGACTCGCGGGCCCGGGTCGCTGCCATCACGCACTTCAAGGAATATATCGCGATCATGCGTCCCAGCGTGCGCGAGTTTGCGCCGCATATTTCGGACATCCGCGTCACCTGGTCGTCTGCGCCGGATCTGAGCGAGGTCATCGAGGGGTCCGATGCTGTGGTCTACGCCTCCGGCGCCGACCATGTGGCCCAGCTCGTGCGGCCGGGCGTGCAGTGTTTCGAATATCGCCATGCGCCGGACTCGGGCGCTCTCGACACCATTCTGGCCCCGCGGCTCGCCGATATCCGGCGCGCCAAAGGTGGTCAGCTAGCGGGCCGACTATCCGCCTAATTAGTCAAATCAAGGGAACAGGGAATGAAGAAGCTACTTTTGACCACCAGCGCCCTCGTGGCGCTCAGCATGATGCCGATCCAGGGCATCGTCGCGCAGGAACAGCACAAGCTCGTCGTGGGGATGGACGTTGATGCTGGTACGCTCGATCCGCGTTTGATGCGCGACACGACCGCATCGCGTGCTGCCGACCTCATCTATTCCGGTCTCGTCCACATCACCCCGAGCCTCGAGCCGGTGCCCGATCTGGCCGAAAGCTGGGAAACGCCCGATCCGCAGACCTTCATCTTCAAGCTCCGCCCGGACCTGAAGTTCTCGGATGGCAGCCCGCTGACCGCCGATGACGTCGTTTACACCTATACGACGCTGGTCAATCCGGACTTCAACGCTCCGAGCCGCGCGCTCTACGCACCGATCTCGGCCGTGGAGGCCGTCGACCCGCAGACCGTGAAGTTCACGCTCTCCGCGCCTTATGCGCCGCTCCTCACCTATCTCGATATCGGCATTGTGCCCAAGGCGTTGGTCGAAGGCGGCACCGATATCGCGCTCAACCCGGTCGGCGCCGGCCCGATGAAGCTGGTGTCGTGGAACCGCGGCAGCGAGATCGTGCTCGAAGCCAATGATGCCTACTGGCGCGGCACCCCGACGATCGAGAATGTCACTCTCAAGATCATCGGCGACAACTCGGCTCGTTCGCAGGCCTTTGAGGCCGGCGATCTCGACGTCATCCAGTCGCCGCTGGCGCCGCAGGATATCGAACGCCTCAAGAATGATGACCGCTTCGGCAATGTCATCACTGCTGGCCTCGGCGTGAACTACCTCAATTTCAACGTCAAGGATCCGCTGCTGTCTGATCCGAAGATGCGCCAGGCCTTTGCCAAGCTCGTCGATCAGGCAACGATCGTGAACGACATCTACCAGGGCGTCGATCAGGAAGCACACTCGGTCATCCTGCCCTCG
>NZ_JAFKHD010000347.1 GCF_017307565.1 Devosia sp. | reverse complement strand
CCCGCAAAGTCGGGAAGCCAGGGTGAAATCGCCATGAAATTGCCGGGATAAAAAAGGGCCCCGGAGGGCCCTTTCTCTTCTCTGGCTCTTAGGCCGAGTAGTACATTTCGTATTCGACCGGATGCGGGGTCATTTCGACGCGGAGGACTTCCTGCATCTTCAGTTCGATATAGGCATCGATGAAATCGTCATCCATCACGCCACCGACCTTGAGGAAGTCGCGATCCTTGTCGAGGTTTTCCAGAGCTTCGCGGAGCGAACCGGAAACGGTCGGGATTTCCTTGAGTTCGTCCTTCGGCAGTTCGTAGAGATCCTTGTCCATCGGCTCGCCGGGGTGGATCTTGTTCTTGATGCCGTCAAGGCCGGCCATCAGCAGCGCGGTGTAGGCCAGGTACGGGTTTGCCAGCGGATCGGGGAAGCGGACTTCAACGCGCTTGGCCTTCGGCGACTGGCCGAAGGGAATACGGCAGGAAGCCGAACGGTTACGGGCCGAGTAGGCCAGCAGAACCGGAGCTTCGAAGCCGGGCACCAGACGCTTGTAGGAGTTGGTGGTTGGGTTCGTGAAGGCGTTGATCGCCTTGGCATGCTTGATGACGCCGCCGATGTAGTAGAGGCAGTCCATCGAAAGACCGGCATACTGGTCACCGGCGAAGAGCGGCTTGCCGTCCTTCCAGATCGACATGTGGCAGTGCATGCCCGAGCCATTGTCACCATAGACCGGCTTGGGCAGGAAGGTCGCGGTCTTGCCATAGGCATTGGCAACCTGCTGCACGGCATACTTGTAGATCAGCACGTCGTCAGCCGACGCGATCATCTGCTTGTACTTGAGGCCGAGCTCGTGCTGGGCGGAAGCCACTTCGTGGTGGTGCTTCTCGATGATGACGCCCATCTGGCCCATAGCTTCAAGCATTTCGCCGCGCATATCCTGCGCGCTATCAAGCGGGGGAACCGGGAAGTAGCCCTTCTTGATGCCGATGTGATGACCATTGTTGCCGGATTCATAGTCGGCATCGTTGTTGGTCGGCAGCTCCGAGTGATCGACCGAGAAGCCGACCTTGTAGGTGCTGGTCGAGTACTTCACGTCGTCGAAGATGAAGAATTCGGGCTCGGGACCGAACACGACGGTGTCGCCGATACCGGACGACTTGACGAGACCTTCGGCCTTTTTGGCGATCGAGCGCGGATCGCGGTTGTACGGCTGGTAGGTTGCCGGCTCGAGAATGTCGCAGTTGATGGCGAGGGTGGAGGCAGCAAAGAACGGGTCGATATAGGCCGAGTTCGGATCGGGCATCAGGACCATGTCCGACTCATTGATGGCCTTCCAGCCAGCAATGGAGGAACCGTCGAACATCACGCCATCTTCGAACATATCGGCATCAACGACGGACGCATCCATCGTGACGTGCTGCAGCTTGCCGCGCAGGTCAGTGAAACGCACGTCGAGATACTTGATGTTCTCGTCTTTCATGCGCTGGATAATGTCTGCTCCGGTAGTCATCAGGTCTTCCCCTGTAAACGGACGTTTGTTGCTGGATTTATGGGGCGCGACGCTTAAAGCGCGTCGTCGCCGAATTCGCCGGTACGGATGCGGATGGCTTGCTCGATCGAATAGACGAAGATCTTGCCGTCGCCGATACGGCCGGTTTGCGCGGCATGGCGGATCGCCTCGATCGCCTTTTCGGCGAGCTCGTCGGGGCAAACCACTTCGACCTTCACCTTGGGAAGGAAGTCCACGACATACTCGGCGCCGCGATAGAGCTCCGTGTGGCCCTTCTGGCGGCCGAAGCCCTTGGCCTCGGTCACTGTGATGCCCTGCAGGCCTACTTCCTGCAGCGCCTCTTTGACTTCGTCGAGCTTGAAGGGCTTTACGATAGCCTCGATTTTTTTCAACTGTGCCTCCACTGAGCGTCTTAGGCCGTTACCGCCAACCTGTATGCATGGTCTGTGCCAGCGTACCAAACACGGGGAAATACCAGTCTTTGCATGGGCTTGGTTGGGAAACCCTATATGCGACCATCCGGCAGCCATACCACGTTTGTCTGCTTTTCGGGCTGTCTGCATAATTTTTATGCACGCATTTGCGACTTTCGACAGAACCGCTTTTCCAAGGTGATCAAAATCTCACCAATCGCCAGGTGAGCTGGTCGCATTACGGTCGGAAATGCAAAAGCTTCCGTTCTCATCGTGCCAGAGGGTGAGGCCCGCATCGCGAAAAGCACGGATTATCAAGCGCAGGCTATCGCCCTGTCCTTGCGCCGAGGTCACTGCCCCCTCGATGCGACGAACGGTAGAGAGGGAAACCCCCGCCTTGTGGGCGAGCATTTCTGCAGTCCAGTCAAGAATAGCTCGGCAGGCCCGAACCTGGGCGGGCGTCAGAGCAGTGATGGAGACACCTGCATCACGCGCACGGGTAACCCATGGGTTGCGACTAAAAAAACCCACCAAAGTGCTGCTCGGTCAGCGCGTTAGCCGGAAATGGCAATCCCTCTACGTAAAACTGTTGATAGCCATTCTCTCCAACCTTGAGGCGAGGCGCGAAGCGATGGGGACCACGGCGCGCCACGGCCTCTCGCCACAGACCCGGCAGGCGCTCGAGGTCGTCTGGATGGAGCCCCAGACGCCAATTGATCAAATCATCGTCGGCTGCATTGCTGGCTTCTTCCAGCGCCTGCCCAAAACGGTCGACAACGCGCCCCTCCTCGTCCGCTATCCAGAAGACGGCCTCTGCCAGTTGGGCAACGACGCTCAACAGCGCTCGCTGATCGATGAGGCGCCTCTGGATTTCGAGGCTCTCTGTGACGTCAGAGACGACAGCCACGACGCGCGTGACATTGCCCTCGCGATCGAAAATGTGGCGTGCTTCGCTTCTGAGATGATGAAGTTGTCCATCGGGCCGAATGACGCGGAAGCGCCGGTCGAACTGACGCGGATCGAGCACGAAGACCTGAGGATCGTCCGCGGCCAGGCGATCTCTTGGATGCACCAGAGTTTCCAGAAAGGCCAAGTCGAGATGAAGACCGGCCGGATTAAGGCCGGCCAGAGCATAGAGGCCGGGCGAACAGTGCAGCTTTGAAACCGCAACGTCCCAAGACCAGAAGCCAATGCCCAACCTTGCTTCGGCGGCGCGCAGCCATTCGTCAGACTGCCTGATACCCGGACCGCGTTCGGCCATGTCCCAACCTCCGTTGGATGCGTCAGCATCCGGCAACCGCATTGCAGGGCTGACCAGGCAGGACAGAGACCACGCGGCATCATCAAGTGCCGCATGTCGTCTCTCGGTCAAAAAGCGGCTGAACGCAAGTCCCTGATGTGATCGATTTTTTCACATTGGGAGCAAAATTGGCGGGGGCGACTTGATCCAGATCAATGACACTTTTTCATTCAGTGTCTGAGCCGAAAAGTGGCGAAATCATCCCACGGGCCGCTCCGGCCCCAGAAACAGCCCCAAAATGGCCTGCCGGCAGCAAGGTGGCGCTCACCAGAAGTTGCTAGCGTCGCGCCACTTCAACTCAGGGGGATTATGTGGACGTCCGCCTCTTCAATAATAAACGTCAGGTTCTGGCGCGGGAGAACCAGGCCACGCTCGATGCGATTTCGCGAGCGCTGGCCGTTATCGAGTTTGACCTTGATGGCACGATCCGGACAGCAAACCAGAATTTTCTAGGCGTAATGGGATATGCGCTCGAGGAAATCGTCGGCAAACATCATCGCATGTTTGTCGATCCGTCTGAATCGGCGCTGCCGGACTACAAGCTATTCTGGCAAAAACTGGCCCGCGGCGAATTTCAGGCCGCCGAGTACAGGCGTATCGGCAAGGACGGCAAGGAGGTCTGGATTCAGGCCACCTACAATCCGGTCTTTGGGCGCGATGAGAAGCCCATAAAGATCATCAAGTTCGCGACGGACATCACCCAGGCCAAACTTGCGTCGGCCGACAGTGCTGGCCAACTGGCAGCAATCTCGCGCTCGCAGGCTGTGATCGAGTTTACGCCTTCGGGCGAGATCGTCACCGCCAATACCAATTTCTGCCAGGCGCTGGGCTATTCCCTGGAAGATATTCGTGGCCGTCACCACAGGATGTTTGTGCCACCGGAGGAGGCAACGAGCGCTGGCTATGCCGATTTCTGGGCCAAACTGTCGCGCGGCGAATTCCAGGCCGCTGAATATCTGCGGCTGGGAAAGGGCGGCAAGGAAGTCTGGATTCAGGCGACGTACAATCCGATCTTTGACCACCACGGGAAGGTGTTCAAGATCGTCAAGTATGCCACCGACATCACCGAGCGGAAGCGCGCGGTCAATTTGTTGGGCGCGGAGCTGGCCAACCTTGCCGACGGCGATCTCAGGGGACGCCTCCCCTCCCCGTTCAAGGGCGAACTCGATGCGGTCCGCCTCGCCTACAACCATACCGTCGACCGTTTCAGCGAGATTGTTGAACGCCTGCGCCGCTCGTCTGGCACGCTCCGGTCGGCGACCGCGGAGATCCTGACAGGCGCCAATGATCTGGCGGAGCGAACCTCCCGGCAGGCTTCGGCTATCCAGGAAACAAGCGCAGCGATGAAGAACCTCGCCGGCACCGTCGAGGAAAACGCCGCACGGGCGGAGGCGGCCAGCAGCAAGGCTCGAGCCGTCTCGACGACAGCGGAAGAGAGCGGCGCGGTGATGGGCGAGGCAAAGGACGCCATGGGACGCATCCTCGCCTCCTCCGCACAGATTTCAAACATCGTTGGCCTGATCGACGACATCGCCTTCCAGACCAATCTTCTGGCACTCAATGCTTCGGTGGAAGCGGCGCGGGCGGGCGAAGCCGGCAAAGGCTTTGCGGTTGTCGCGGTAGAGGTGCGCCGTCTGGCGCAGTCGGCTGCGGAAGCTTCGTCCGACGTCAAAGCGCTGATCGAGCGGTCTTCGTCAGAAATTGCCACAGGGTCCCGCCTGCTTTCCGACGCAGCGGAACGCATTGCCGGCATGCTTGACGATGTGCGCGAAAACAGCGGTCTCATCGATGGCATCGCAAGCGGCAGTCGTGAACAATCCGGCGCCATCGCCGAGGTCGCCGTGGCCGTGCAGCAGATGGACGAGATGACCCAACACAACGCGGCCCTGGTCGAAGAGATCAATGCAGCCCTCGAACAAACAGAGGGGCAAGCCACCGAACTCGACAGGATCGTCGACATCTTTGTCGTCGGGGAGCCTCCACGTGCGCGTCCGTCGACCCGCCCTTCCGAGGAGAGAACACCAGCGCCACAAAAGCTGGCCAAACCGGTCTGGGACTGGCTGGGGCAAGACAATGTGGCTCTGGACGCGGGCTGAGGCTGGAATAGCCTGAGCCTGGCAAGAACGTGGCAAGGCTTTGGGAGGGGCCCTGCCACGTTCACGCCTCATGAGATTCGCGGGCATGGAGGCCTGCGTTTTTGCTGTCTTTGACTTTCTTCCCCGCTTTTTCTCGAAAACAGAGCCAGTTTCGCTAGACGCGCGTTAGGCTTTGACTGGCCCGAACACTTCATATAGATGCATCCCAACCCGGCCGACGGGGACCCTTGCGGGTGTGGCGGAATTGGTAGACGCACTGGATTTAGGTTCCAGCGCCGCAAGGCGTGGAGGTTCGAGTCCTCTCACCCGCACCATAGCGGCCTCGGCCGAACGAGATGAACCAATACGGGATAAACCCCAATGCAGGTAACTGAGACCCTTAACGAAGGCCTGAAGCGCAAGCTCAGCGTCACCATTCCGGCCGCTGACCTCGTGTCGCGCCTCGATGCCAAGCTCGAAGAACTCAAGGGCCAGGCCAGCATCAAGGGCTTCCGTCCCGGCAAGGTTCCGACCGCTCACCTCAAGAAGGTCTATGGCCGCTCGGCTATGTCCGAAGTGATGACCGACGCGATCAACTCGACCGTGTCCGACACGCTCGATGGCCGCAAGGAACGCGCCGCAGCACAGCCCAAGGTTGACCTGCCGCAGGACCAGACCATCATCAACGATGTGCTCGACGGCAAGGCCGACCTGGCATTCGAAGTTGAATATGAAGTTCTCCCGCCCGTCACCCTGATGGAACTCAAGGGCCTCAAGCTGACCAAGCCGGTCGTTGAAGCCACCGAAGAAGAAATCGACGCCGAAGTGAATCGCGTGTTCGCCCAGAACCGCGGCTACTCCGACAAGGGCGATGGCGCCGTTGTCGAACAGGGCGACCGTCTCGGTCTCTCCTTCGTCGGCAAGATCGACGGCGTTGCCTTCCCAGGCGGCACCTCCGACCACGCTCACCTGACCGTTGGTTCGGGCGAATTCATCCCTGGCTTCGAAGAACAGCTCGTTGGCCAGAAGAAGGACGAGACCCGCACCATCAAGGTCACCTTCCCCGCTGACTACGGCAATGCCGAACTCGCAGGCAAGGAAGCAACCTTCGACGTCACCGTCCTGCACGTTGACGGTCCGAACCAGGGCGTGCTCGATGACGACTTCGCCAAGCGCCTCGGCCTCGAAGACCTCGCTGCCCTGCGCGGCGCCGTCAAGGAGCAGATGGAATCCGCTCTGGAGTCGATGAGCCGCCAGCACGTCAAGCGCCAGATCCTCGACGCGCTCGACGAAGGCCACAAGTTCGACGTTCCGGCCCAGCTGGTCGACGCTGAATTCGCCACCATCTGGCAGCGCGTGCAGCACGAAGTTGAAAGCCATGGCCGTTCCTTCGAAGACGAAGGCACGACCGAGGAAGAAGCTCGCGAACAGTACAAGCGTATCGCCGAGCGCCGCGTGCGCCTGGGCCTCGTGGTCGCCGAAGTCGGCAACCAGAACGAAGTGCAGGTGACCGACGACGAACACCAGCAGGCTCTGCTTGCTGAAATCCGTCGCTTCCCGGGCCAGGAACAGCAGGTTTACGACTACTACCGCAAGAACGCCCAGGCTCTCGCCAGCCTCCGCGCTCCGGTCTTCGAGAACAAGGTCGTCGACTTCATCGCTGGTCTTGCTGACCAGACCGACAAGAAGATGTCGCGTGACGAACTGGCCAAGCTCATCCAGGCCGACGAAAACGAAGTGCCGGACGAGCACCACCACTAATCGACTGCTCTTCCGGGTCGGCGAAAGCTCTCGGAACACATGCAGCAAGTGATGCGACGCAAGGTATTTAGGGGCCGCCTTCGGGCGGCCCTTTTCTGTCCGTGACGACCGAGGCACGGCAAGGTTAACGTCTTTTTTTACCGGACATGTCTAAGCTGGAACGCGTTGAAGGCTATTGCGGGGGCGCAAGAAGGTGCACGAACAGCTGTTCTTTGCGCTCGTAAATCCTATCGTCGCCCTGATTTTCTCGGTTTCATTCTGGCTCATCTGGCTCAGATGGCGGGAGTACCGGCATCTCCCAGCGCTGACGCTTGCCTTCCTCTGCATGGGCGTCGGCTTTGTGCTGCACGACTTCAAGCTCCTGGTCTGGCCGGGGGAAGTCAATCTCGCAGCGAACATCCTTTACGTCGCCACCATCACCCTGGCCTGCGCCAGCACCTTCCTTCGCAAAAACCAGACACCGCCGATCGCGCTCTATCTAGCCGCGATCACCGCGGGTGCCCTGCCCTTTGCGTGGTATCTGTTCGTCGAGCCCTCGACACTGGCGCGCATCGTTATCACCTCGGCAGCCTTCGCCGCCATAGCGGGGATCACCTTCGTCGGGCTCAACCGGCTTACCGATAAGACACTGGCCGACAATCTGTTTGCCGCCGGTGTCGGCATCGCATTCTTTATCGCCCTGTTCCGGCCGGCTCTCGTCCTGACCGGCATTCTTGACATCGACAATGGCGCCGAGTTCACGTCCTCTGACTACTGGACATCCATCCGCGCCTTCACCCCAATCATGTCCTTCCTGGTCGCGACCCTGTTCGTCGTTGCCATCGGGATTGATATCGTCAACCACCTCAAGGGCCAGGCCGACCGAGATTTCATGACCGGGCTCCTCAATCGGCGCGGCTTCGAGACGGCCGGCGCGGAGGCGATCAAGCGGGATTTCGCTGTTTCCCGTCTGCCCGCGATGCTCGTAGCCGATATCGATGACTTCAAGAAGATCAACGACACCTATGGGCACAAGATCGGAGACGCCGTCATCATCGCAGTTGCCCGCACCCTGGCGCGACACGGTGGAGCCCTGCTGACGGCCAGAACTGGCGGGGAAGAGTTCGCTCTCTATTTCAACGATGTCGACCGCGCTGATCTTCAGGACGCAGCCCGTTCAATAAGGGTAGCACTCTCGCAGGCGAGCGTCCCCGGACTGCCCGAAGGCTATCCGGTGACGCTGAGTGTCGGCCTACATCTGAGTTACAGCCAAGAGAGCCTCAACGACATGATGGCTCGCGCCGACAAGGCGCTCTACCGCGCCAAGAGCGAAGGCAAGGACAGAGCGGTAATGACGCAAGTCCGTCTGCACCTCGCGGGCGGGATAGCGCGGCCAAGCTAGGGCGTTTCTGCCATTTCAGCGAAGAATGCCTCGGGCCCATCGACCTCGCGCAGGCGCTTGCCGATAATCTGCAGAAACCGCGTGCCCACGCCGCGCAGGAAAGCGCGGTCGTGCGACACGAGGATACAGGTCGCCCCGTGTTCGGCAATGTCGCCCTCAAGCTGCTCCTGCCCCGGAATGTCGAGGTGGTTGGTCGGCTCGTCCAACAGATAGAAGTTCGGCCGTTGCAGGCGCAATGCTAGAAGCGCAAGGCGCGCCCTCTGGCCAAGGGACAGCGTGCGGATGGGTTTGTCCTGCCGGTCTGGATCGAAGCCTGCGCCGGCCAGCAACGCGACGCTGCGACGATCGCCCTCGTCATAGGACGAGACGATGAAATCAAGCGCCGACTTGTTCAGCGGCAACCAATCGAGAGCCTGCTCGAGATAACCCGGCACGATCTGTGGGCTGAGCCGTAGACCATCGACAGCTTCGCCCGACAGCGCCGCAGCAACCTTTCGCATCAGCTGCGACTTGCCGGTGCCGTTGCGGCCCAGCAGGACGACGCGATCGCCCTGGAAGACGTGGAGCTTGTCGATGGAAAAGAGCGGCCGCCCATCGGGCGTGGCCACAGCCATATTCTCGAACGCCAGCATGACGCGCGCCTCGGCGCCTGAATTGCCCAGCATGACCTTGCCGGTCTTTTCGCGATGCACTGAGACGACCTGGTTTTCGATCTTTTCGGCGCGCTCCCGCAGTTGCTTGGATTTAACCGTGAGCAGATCGCTGCCGGAATTGATGCCGATATTGGTCAGCTTGGCTGCCTGCTTGCGTAGCTGAGCCACTTCCTTCAGGTCTCGCTGACGCTGCTGTTCGGCAGCCTCATCCGCTTCCTCGAGTGCCGCGCGGGCGGCGCTATAGGCTATCGGGAAGAAGTGCGAGGTTTCGGGGCGCAGGAACAGCGTGCGATTGGTGACGCTATCGAGGAATTGCCGATCATGGCTGGCCATGACGACGATGGTCTGGCGCGGCAGCGCGGCCATCCAGTTTTCGAGCGCCAGGATGCGACCGAGATCGAGGTGATTGGTCGGCTCGTCGAGAAGCAAAAGGTCGGGCTGGGTGACCCAGCCGCGGGCAATCAGCGCCAGGCGCTGCCAACCGCCACTTAATTGTCCGATCGGCTTCTGCACGAGATCAAGCGGGAAACCGAGTTCGTCGAGGGCTACGTCGGCGCGCCAGCCCTCGCTTTCGCGATCAGCCGGCGGCAGCGCCTGCTCGACAAAGTCGCGTAGCGGAACCGCCAGCGCATTGGCGGGCACGTCCTGAGGAACATAGCCGACGGTGAGGCCGCGCGAGCGGGAGAGTTCGCCCTCGCTGAGCTCCGCCTCCCCGACAAAGGCGCGCAACAGGGTCGACTTGCCGCGACCGTTGGCGGCGACGAGACCGACGCGGTCGCCGTCGGAGAGAGAAAGGGAGAGGTCGGAGAAAAGCACGTGGCCTGCACGGAGGCCGGCATTGCGAAGGCTGAGATTTGCCATTGGAATAGTCTTTCCGGGGTGGCGCTGCGTTCTTTCGCGCACCTAGTCCATCAATCTGCATTCTGAACGAGCGTCAGAATGCCGTGACGGGCAAACCAGAAGGATCAATGACAGGAAATCGTCCGAACCGTGCTGGTCAGCCCTGCAGCTTGAACCACAGGGCCTGAACGGGGCCACACTGGCGATGATGAGTAAAATAGACCATGCATCCCTCCCCCGCTTGGGTTGACGATGCCAAAGAGCTATTCGACCTTGCCGCCGAAGGCAAGGGCTAAGCGAGATAGAAAATCAGGCTCGCAAACACAGTCGCCCCGATACGCGGGACGCGGAGTTGGGCCAGCCGGTACGCAATACTCAAAAACCCGGCTCGTGGCCAAACGCCAGCAGATGAACCGAAATGGGGCACTGGATACGCAATACTGGGCCCATTTCGGGTTCGCATACGGCAACTCCATACAAAAACCGTATGCCTGAACGCTAACAGCGCGCACTTAAGAAAGTGCTTTCAAGAAGCAAACGAGCGGTAAACGCAGCGCCTCAAGTTGAAACGAGGTTTTCCCGATCTAGCCTGCGGGCCGTAGCGCCTGGCGACCACGAATACGATCTGCGCAGAAGTCGAAATCAATGAGATAGACCCAGCCATCCTGGGTCGCGCGGACCTGAATGCGCTTTGCGTTGGGCACATTGAGCGAAATCTTGGTGTAGCCGCGCCGGGCGATGGCCTCACGGATCTGTCTGTCGGTGAGACACATAGGCAGCTGGGGGTAGAAATCTCGCGGCTCATCGCCGAAATGAAGGCCGAAGCCGACCTGCGCTGCCGCCGGCAGCGGGGCCATCGCCAAAGTCGCCATCATCGCTGCTGCAAAAATCCTGTTGACCATGACTGACAACCTCTCCATTCGACCTTGCCACCAAAGGGACACGCTGCGCCTGTGCTCCTGAACGCAGAATGAATTCCTCGGCACCACCACCCGGTTTCGGGGGAAAAACCAAGGCAAACCGCGCCTCAGCGCCGGTCTGCGATATACTAGAACATCTAGTGAACTGATTCGTACGGAACACGCGGACACCGTTGCATGCAAGCAGATGATCTCTTTGGCGGTGGGGCTGAAGGCCAGCCCCAGGAACCCAAGCCGGCAAAGGAAAAGCCAGTCGCCAAGAGCCCTGCTCCGGCAACCTCCGACAGCTACGACGCGTCTGACATCGAGGTTCTCGAGGGGCTAGAGCCTGTCAGGCGCCGCCCCGGCATGTATATCGGCGGCACGGATTCCAACGCCTATCATCACCTTTTCGCTGAGGTGATCGACAACTCCATGGACGAGGCCATTGCCGGCCACGCCACGCGCATCGAGGTACATCTCGGCGCTGATGGCTACCTGACCATTTCGGACAATGGCCGCGGCATTCCCGTCGAGAAGCATCCGAAATTCCCGGGGCGGTCGACGCTCGAAATCGTGCACACGATCCTTCACGCCGGCGGCAAGTTCGATTCCAAGGCTTATGAGACCTCGGGCGGCCTGCACGGCGTCGGCGTCTCCGTGGTCAATGCGCTTTCGGACGACATGATCGTCGAGGTGGCGCGCGACCAGCAGCTGCACCGCATCATTTTCTCGCGCGGCAAGGTCGTTCAGGACGTCGAGAATGTCGGCCGGGTGCAGAACCGGCGCGGCACCTCCACGCGCTTCCATCCCGATCCGGAAATCTTTGGCGCCACTGCACATTTCTCGCCGGGCCGCATCTACCGCATGACGCGCGCCAAGGCCTACCTGTTCGGTGGTGTTGAACTGCGCTGGAGCTGCGACGAGAGCCTTGCCAGCGATGACGTGCCGGCAAAGGCGGTGTTTCACTACCCCGACGGCCTCAAGGACTTCATGACGGCGCGGATCGAGGGCGAAACGCGCATCGTCGACGACATTTTCGCTGGCAAGACCGGGCGCCCGGGCAGCCACGGATCGGTGGAATGGGCTGTGGCCTGGACCATCGAGGATGGCAGCGTTTCCTCCTATTGTAATACCGTGCCGACGCCAGATGGCGGTACGCACGAGGCTGGCCTGCGGCTGGTGTTGCTGCGTGGCCTCAAGAACTATGCCGAGCTGACCAAGAACAAGGCGGCCGCGAACCTGACCGCGGAAGACGTGCTCGGGCATTGCAATGCCATGCTCTCCGTCTTCGTGCGCGAGCCGGAATTCGTGGGTCAGACCAAGGACAAGCTGGCTTCTCAGGAAGCGACGCGCATTGTCGAAAACGCCCTGCGCGATGCATTCGACCACTGGCTTGGTTCATCGCCGCAGCAGGCGGGCAAGCTGCTCGATTGGGCAGTGGAACGCGCCGAAGAGCGCCTACGTCGCCGCAAGGAAAAAGAGATCGACCGCGCCAGCGCGACGCGAAAGCTGCGTCTGCCGGGCAAACTGGCCGACTGTACGCAGAACGCTGCGCAGGGCGCGGAACTGTTCATCGTCGAAGGTGACTCGGCCGGCGGATCTGCCAAGCAGGCGCGCAATCGCTCCAACCAGGCTGTGTTGCCGCTGCGTGGCAAAATCCTCAATGTCGCTGGTGCCAGCCGTGAAAAGATGGCGGCGAGCCAGCTGATCACCGACCTTATTCAGGCTCTGGGCTGTGGTACACGCGACCGGTACACCGAGGATGATCTGCGTTACGACAAGATCATCGTCATGACCGACGCCGACGTGGACGGGGCGCACATTGCGTCGCTGCTTATCACCTTCTTCTTCCAGGAGATGCCGCGACTGATCGAGAACGGGCACCTCTATCTTGCCCTGCCCCCGCTCTACCGCATCAGCCAGGGCGGCAAGACGCTTTATGCCCGTGACGACGCCCACAAGAACGAGCTGATGGCGACGGAATTTACCGGCCGCGGCAAGGCCGACATCACCCGCTTCAAAGGCCTCGGCGAGATGCCTTATGCGCATCTGCGCGAAACGACGATGTCGCCGAAAACCCGCACACTGTTGCAGGTTAAGGTGCTCGACGACCATCAGGCGACCAAGACCACGGTCGATCGACTGATGGGTACAAAGCCCGAGGCGCGGTTCGAATTTATCCAGGAAAACGCAGAGTTTGTGACGGATCTGGACGTCTAGGTCCCTCCTCTCAACGCAAGCACTTGTCATCCCCGCGAAAGCGGGGATTTCTGTTTTGCGGGCTGAAACAGGGATGCCCGCTTTCGCGGGAAAGACATCGCGGTGGTGGGGAGACCGTAGGAGAACCTAGCGGTTCAGGATCCGGCCGCTCAGCACGTCGATCCGCATGCCGTCGAAGGCCGGGGTGACGTTGGCTGGGGTGTTGGCGTGAGTCTGCGCGTAATCGAGGTCGATGTGCATATCCGTAAGCACGGCTTGGCGCGGGGCGTAACGCTCGATGAGATCTAGCGTTTCTGGCAGGCTCAGGTGGCTCGGATGCGGGGTCTGGCGGAGGGCGTCGATGATCCAGATATCGAGATCTTCGAGATGCGGCTCGGCGCTTTCGGGGAAGCCGGAGAGGTCGCAGCAATAGGCGGTGCGGGCGATCTTGAAGCCCAGGGAGTCGATGTCGCCATGGTTTTGCAGGAAGGACTGGACCTCCAGCGTGCCACCGGGGCCATCGACCGTAAGTAGCTGGCCGGGTTCGATAATGTGGGCGTTGAGGATCGGCGGATAGGCGCTGCCGGGGGGCGTCGAGAAGCAGTAGCCGAATGCCTCGTTGAGGCGGTGGCCGCATTCCTTGGTGAAATAGACGTCGACGCGGCGGCGGTTGTGGAGGGCTAAGACCCTAAGGTCATCAATGCCATGGGTGTGGTCGGCGTGCTCGTGGGTATAAAGCACGGCGTCGACGCGATCGACATGGGCATCGAGGAGCTGTTCGCGGAGATCGACGCCGGTGTCGATCAGGACGCGGGTGGGTTCGGCCTCGCCGTCGCGAAAACCTTCGATGAGAAGGGCGCAGCGGCGGCGGCGGTTTCGGGGATTGTGCGGATCGCAGATTCCCCAATCATTGCCGATGCGCGGCACGCCGCCGGAAGAACCGCAGCCTAAAATGGTCGCGATGATCCGGTCGGGCTTAACCACTTCAAATCACACCGGATTTCGAGAACAGGCGGCCGAAGTTGGTGGTGGTCTCAGCGCCAAGCTGTTCGAGGGAAATACCGCGCAGTTCAGCGACCTTTTCGGCGGTGTGGCGGACGAAACTGGGTTCGTTCGACTGGCCGCGGTGTGGGATCGGCGCGAGGTATGGGGAGTCGGTCTCTACGATGTAGCGATCGGCCGGAACGAACTTCGCAACTTCCTGAATTTCCTGGGCATTTTTGAAGGTGACGATGCCGGAGAAGGAAATGTAGCCGCCGAGGGCCAGCGAACGCTCGGCGAGGTTGCGGCCGGCGGTGAAGCAGTGGAGCACGAAGGGGAAGGCCCCTGCCCGGCTCTCTTCTTCGAGGATGTTGGCCATGTCTTCGTCGGCGGCGCGGCTGTGGATAACCAGTGGAAGACCGGTGATCCGGGACGCCGCGATGTGGCGGCGGAGACCGGTCGCCTGGGCCTCGCGCGGGGCGTTGTCGTAGAAGTAATCGAGGCCGGCTTCGCCGATGGCAATGCAACGGGGATGGGCACTTAGCCGGACAAGATCATCCGTTTGTATGTGCAATTCCTGATCGGCATTGTGCGGATGCGTGCCGACCGAGCACCAGACGTTCGGGAAACGTTCTGCGATATCAGCATATGTGGAAAAGTTATCCACACGTGTTGATATCGTGACCATTCCGGTGACGCCGACGGCGGCGGCGCGGGCCATGACGCCGTCGATGTCGGCCGAAAGTGCCTCGAAATCGAGATGGCAGTGGCTGTCGATCAGCATGGCTTACTCGGCCGGTTTTTCGAGACGCGCGAAGACGCCTTGCGGTGCTGGCAGGTCAGTATTTGCTAGCAGACTGTTAGCTTTGAGCGCAGCAGACAGCGTTCTCTGGTCAGCAGGCACCGCCAACTGGTCGAGAAGGCGCGCGGCCGAGGCCGGAACGAAGGCGAGCATCGGGATGGCGATGCGGCGAACCGTGTCGGCGGTGACGTAGAGAACGGTCGCCATGCGGGTCGGATCGGTCTTCTTCAGCGCCCAGGGTTCCTGACCGGCGAAGTAGTTATTGGCCGACGAAAGGGCCGCGATGAGCGCGCCGGTGGCTTCGTGGACGAGCTGTTCGTCCATGGCCTTCTGGGCCGCTTCGAGCGCTTCGGTGACTTCTGCGATGATGGCGTTGTCCGCGTCGGTCAGGTCGCCGAGAGCCGGGACCTTGGCGTCGCAGTTCTTGTTGATCATCGACAGCGAGCGCTGCGCGAGATTGCCGAGATTGTTCGCAAGGTCGGCGTTGACGCGGTTGACCAGCTTCTCGTTGGAATAGTCGCCATCATTGCCGAAGGAGACTTCGCGCAGGAAGAAGTAGCGGACGGCGTCGGGGCCGAAGGTTTCGACCAGCGCGAACGGGTCGATGACGTTACCGAGCGACTTGCTCATCTTCTGGCCATCGACGGTGAGGAAGCCGTGGGCGAAGACGCGGTGCTGCACTTCGATGCCGGCGCTCATCAGGAAGGCAGGCCAGTAGACGGTGTGAAAGCGGATGATGTCCTTGCCCACCACGTGAAGGTCGGCCGGCCAGAACTTCTTGAAAAGTTCGCTCTGCTCGTCGGGATAGCCGACGCCGGTGATGTAATTGGTCAGGGCGTCGACCCAGACATACATGACGTGGCCTGGACCGCCAGGAACGGGCACGCCCCAATCGAAGGTGGTGCGGGACACGGAAAGGTCCTGCAGGCCGCCCTTTACGAAGGAGATGATCTCGTTGCGGCGCTCCTTGGGAGCGATGAAATCGGGATTGGCTTCGTAGAGCGCGAGCAGCTTTTCCTGATAGGCGGACAGGCGGAAGAAATAGGTCGGTTCTTCGACCCATTCGACTTCGGCGCCCGAGGGAGCAAAGCGCTTGCCGTCCTTTTCGGTCAGCTCGCTCTCGTCGAAATAGGCCTCATCGCGCACCGAGTACCAGCCCTTGTAAGTGGACTGGAAAATGTCGCCGTTGTGGCTCGCTTCCATCTTCTGCCAGATGGCCTGCGAGGCCTTGTAGTGGCGCTCTTCGGTAGTGCGGATGAAATCGTCGTTGGAGAGGTTCAGAGCCTCGGCCAGCTTGCGGAATTCGCCCGAATTACGATCAGCCAGTTCGCGGACAGGAATGCCTTCCTTGGCCGCGGTCTGAACCATCTTGATCCCATGTTCGTCCGTACCGGTGAGGAAGTAGACTTCCCGGCCTTCGAGCCGCTTCCAGCGGGCGATGGCGTCGGTCGCGATCATCTCATAGGCGTGGCCGATATGCGGGGCGCCGTTGGGATAGGAAATCGCGGTCGTGACGTAAAAGGGCTTTGCGGTCATTGTGACTCTGTGGGGATGGCAGTCGTGTTTCGGTGCTTCCTTATGGCGTCGAACAGCACGGACAGCGTCTGCTTCATGTCGAGATTGACGCTGTCGGCTTCGCTCAGAAGCGCGTTTGCCTTGTCCCATAGCTCAGTTGCAGAGGCAAGCCGCAACCTTTGATCGGGCTGCATTGCCGCATTGCGCGCCTCGTCGGAAAGCCAATCGAGGAGAATTTCGCGGGCGAAGGACATGTCTGGCCCCTGCGGGTCGGAACCGATGGCATCGGCCAGCGCAATCGAGGTGCCGGCGGGAAGGCTTTCCGGCGCCTGCAACCAGGCGATGAGAGCGCCGACGGGCGACTCCGGTGACAGCGCCAGCGTTTCGAAGGCCCGGCGCGGACGGCCGCCGGCAAGGCCGAGGGCGCGCTGCAGAGTTTCCTCGTCGATGCCGGGCATGCTGGCGGTGACGATCTGGGCGACATCGCTATCGGCAAGCGGGCGCAGGGCCAGGTTGTGGCAGCGCGACTTGATGGTCGGCAGCAGCTGGCCGGGGCGATGTGAAATGAGAAGGAAGGTCGTGTCGGCGGGCGGCTCTTCGAGGGTTTTTAGGAGCGCATTGGCGGCCGACGGATTGCAGTCGTCGATGGAGTCGAGGATGGCTATGCGGTGCCCGGCACGACCGCGGGTGTGATGCAGCGCATCGCGAAGTTCGCGCACGTCTTCGACGCGGATGATCGTATAAAAACCCTTGGCGTCCTTGGGGCGGCGGCGAAGGACGAAGAGGTTCGGGTGCGAGAGCGCGGTTACCTGTTCCTGCACGCGCTCGGGGCTCTCGTCGCCTGTGGCGAGGAGGATGGCGGCGGCGAGTTCGAAGGCGAAGGTGGCTTTGCCGATGCCTTGCGGGCCGTGGAGCAGAAACGCGCCCGGCAGACGGCGCTCGTGGAGCTGGGCGAGGATGGCCGACCGGGCGGCGTCATGGCCGATGGCGCCGTGCCGTTCTTCGGGCAACGGCAGGCCGGAAAGCGCGTTTGGATCGGTCACGCGGGGATACCGCTCTGAAGTTCGGGGAAACGCGCCTCGACGACCGCCCAGATTTCGCGCTCGAGGCTTTCTTCGCCCTGATTGGCGGAGAGGACGACGCAGCGCTCGGTATTGTTGCGGGCGATATCGAGAAAGCCGTCGCGCAGGCGCTTGTGCCAGTCGATCTCTTCCTTTTCGAAGCGGTCGCCGGTGAGAGCGAGACCATCTTCGATGGCGCGCTCGGCGACGCGCTTGAAGGCGGTCTCCGGGTCCATGTCGAGGACGATGGTCAGATCGGGCGTGTGGCCATCGAGAGCGAGGTTCTCGAGGGCATCGATGAGCTTGGTGTCGACGCCGCCGGTCAGGCCCTGATAGGCGCGGGTGGAGTCGCAGAAGCGATCGGAAATGACCCAGGTGCCCTTGGCAAGATTGGGGGCGATCAGTTGCGTCACGTGATCATAGCGGGCAGCGGCGAAGAGCACGGCTTCGGCCCCTGCCCCCCAGGCTTCGCTGCGACCCTGGAGAATGAAGGAGCGGATGGCTTCGGCCTTGGCCGTGCCGCCGGGTTCGCGGGTGCGAACGGCTTCGACGGCATGATTAGC
>NZ_JAFKHD010000285.1 GCF_017307565.1 Devosia sp. | reverse complement strand
CGGACGCCGCGCATCGCCGCGGTGCTGGACCAATTTGTGCGCGAAGTGGATTTCGACGAGGCGACACATAGCTGGCATCCCAAGGCTGCACTTGTTCGAACGCGCGGCGTCAACGAGGAGGTCGGCTGGCGGCTCTGGATTGGCAGCCGGAATCTCACGGAGTGTGTAAATTGCGACATCGGGCTACTGCTCGTTTCTGGGGAAAAGGGCGCGACCTCGATTCCAGGCGTGGACGAGTTGGCTCGCACGCTGGCTGAAAGGGCTGCGCTCAAAGGACTGCGCTCGGCTTCGCTGGCTGCCAGCATCGCGAAGGTGCCGTGGCGCATGCCGGCCGGCGTGCGGGTCGAGCGGCTTCGCTGGTCGGCGGGCTTTGGAGATCAGACGGTCCCTAGTCCGCCGATGGGAACCGATGAGATCGTGGTGGTAAGCCCTTTCATCGACAAGCCCTTTCTTGAACGGCAGGCGCCCGCCGGCGCGAAATCGGTGCGACGGGTGCTGCTGACGACCATGCGCGAGATTGAGCGCGTCGGTCCATCGCTGGCAGCGTTCGACGAGCTCCTCGCTTTGGAAGCGCCCGACTATCCTAATGGGGATCCCGAGACTGATTCGTCCATCGCTGCATCAGCAAATGGGAGTGAGCTGGCCGAGGACGAGGAGGAAGAGGTCGGGAGTGGCCTCCACGCGAAGCTGCTCTTCATACGCAAGGGTCAGCAGCGGCGGCTCTGGCTCGGCAGCGCGAATGCAACCATGCGGGCTTGGACTGGACGGAATGCCGAGGTGACAGCTGAGTTGGTCGTCACGCCGTCAGTCGAGAAAGGGTTGAAGGCTCTTCTTGGTATGGCCCGGTTGGTTGCGGTGCCGAGCGCGGAACATTCGCCCGATGCGGCGATATTGGAAGACGAGGCGCTTGAACGGGCGCGCAGCCAGGTCGCGGCGCGCTGGGCGGTGCAACTGACTATCAGTGATGAGGGCGCCCGCCTCACGCATGACTCCGACCTTCATCCAGGTGGCCCCCACCCCGACCGCGTGGCCGTCGGCCAGGAGCCGGCCTGCCGCCATGGCCGCGAGCAGTGCCGGCAGGGCCATGGATTCGATGAAGGGCGAGACTTCAAAATTGTCGCGCAGATAAATGATCGACCAGGCGCGCGAAGCGCCCTCGGTCAGGCCCGCCCCGAGCCCGAAGGCAACGAGGCCCAGCGTTGCCAGCGTCGGCAGCGCCAGCTTCTTGACCTTTTCCCCGCTATGGGGCCGCGGCGGCATGACCGGCATGGGCACAACCACGAAGAGCAGCAGTGCAATCAGGACCGGAACCAGCGCCCAGAGGTGAATGGCCGGATCGACATGCATGCCGCGCAGCGTGGCGCCGAGCAGCGAAGTCAGAAGAAAACCGACGCTCCAGATGCCGTGGCAGGTGTTCATCACCCGCGCGCCCGTGGCCGCTTCCACCCGGTCGGCCTCGACATTCATGGCGATATTGCTGAGCGAGAAGCCAAGGCCATTGAGAGCCAGGAGCGCAAAGAGCGCGATGGGATACAAGAGGATCGTGGCGAGGGCCGCGGTGATGATGACGATGGGCAGCACGGCCAGAATGGCACGCCGCGGCCCGAAGCGCGCGATGATGGCGCGCGAGAACAGGAACATGGTCAGCGCGCCAAGCGGCTGCCCCATCAGTACGAGGGCAAGCTGGCCCTCTGAAAGACCCATGGCGACCTGCAGGTCGGGAATGCGCGTATGGATCGCGCCGGCAGCCAGGGCATGGGTGAAGAACAGCGCGATAATGCGCCAACGGGCAGAAGTCATGGGCGGAGCGGTAGGC
>NZ_JAFKHD010000346.1 GCF_017307565.1 Devosia sp. | reverse complement strand
AATGTGAAGACGCCGAAGAGAATCCAGTATTCCATTGGGAACTAGGCCTCGGTGATTGAAGGATCGGCTTCGGCATCGTCCACATTCTCGCCGGCCAGGCGCAGAAAGATGCGCTCGAGCGAGAACAGGCACATGAGGACGCCGGAAATCACGATCGGAAGATAGGTGAAGGCCTGTGGCAGGCCGATGACCGGAATGCGAACGCCAAGGCCACGCCAGGCGAGTTCGCCGCCGTAAAAGACCATGCCCATGGCAAAGGCCAGAATGGCAACGTCGCTGGTCGCCCGCAGCCACGGCTTGGCACCCGGCGGCAGGAAATACAGCAGCACGTCAAAGCCCATATGGAAATTCTCCCGGACGCCAACGGCGGCCCCGAGGAAAATGAACCAGCTCATGATCATGATCGAAGCCGCCTCGGTCCATGGCGGTGACGAATTGACCACGAAGCGCATATAGACCTGGTAGGCGACGATGGCGGTCATGGCGACAAGCCCGACGCCCGCCAGCCAGAGTGAGGCGTTCGACAGCGCGCGCAGCACGGCGCTGATCTTCAAAAGCCGATCTCTCATCAGGAATTCTCCCCCGCAAGACGGCCGGGCCGACCCGAAGGTCGACCCGGCTGCAGATCAGCCTTCAGTGGCCTGGATGCGCGCAACCAGATCCTGCAGGGCGGGATCGGTGACGTACTTTTCATAGACCGGCTTCATCGCTTCGATGAACGGAGCCTTGTCGACCTCATTGATCGTGGCGCCGAGAGCTTCCACCTTGGCCTTGGACTCCACCTCCTTGGCGGCCCAGAGGTCGCGCTGGGCAGCAACGGATTCCTTGGCGGCCTCGCGGAAGAGAGCCTGGTCTTCAGGGGTCAGGCCGTCCCAGATGACCTTCGAGATCACCAGGACTTCCGGCACCATCAGGTGTTCGTCGAGGGAGTAGAACTTGGCAACTTCGGCGTGGCCGGCGGTGTCATAGCTCGGATAGTTGTTCTCGGCGCCTTCGATAACGCCGGTCTGGATGGCGGAATAGACTTCGCCATAGGGCATCGGCGTGGCATTGGCGCCGAGGGCACCGACCATGTCGACGAAAATGTCAGACTGCATGACGCGGAACTTGAGGCCCGCCATGTCCTGCGGCGAAGTGATCGGCTTCTCGCTGTTGTAGAACGAGCGCGCGCCGCCGTCGTAGAAGGCCAGCGCCACGACATCCACCTTGTCGAAGGCGGAGAGGATTTCCTCGCCGATCGGGCCGTCGAGCACATTGTGGAAGTGGTCAGCCGAGCGGAAAATATAGGGCAGCTGGGTGACTGTGGCTTCCGGCACCTGGGTGCCGAAGGCGCCGATCGAGATGCGGTTCATGTCGATCACGCCGAACTGGGTCTGCTCGATCGTGTCGGCTTCCTGCCCAAGCTGGGCGGAGTGGAACACGTCCACCGAATAGCGGCCATCAGTCTTGGCGCTCAAGAGCTCGCCGAACTTCTTGACGGCTTCCACGGTCGGGTAGCCATCAGGATGGGTGTCCGACGAGCGCAACACCGTCTGGGCGCTGGCCCCCGAAAGCATAAGGCTAGAGGCGATGACGGCCGCAGCCGCCACCTTTGGCATATGAAACATTGGTGTCCTCCCAAAATCCAACACGGCGGCTCCTCCACGAACCGCGCATGCCCGGCCGGTCTTGCCAGCCACGGACGCCGCCTCTTGCACGAGCCAGCGCCATGACTGAAACTGGTATGGAAGTGAAAGAGATGAGTCAACGTACAATTAACATCATGTTGTATGATGACTTTTGGAGAGACGAAAAAGGCGCCGCGGATTGCGGCGCCTGATCTGGCTCAATTTGAGGGACGTCATCCCGACGAAAGCGGAAAGGCCCTGCCCCGCCACAGCTTCCCGCGTTCGCGGGAATAACCCGGTGGGTGAGAAAGCGATCCCTAGATGTGGATCGCCCCGTCGCCCAGTGCGAGGGCGGCTTCGCGCACCGCTTCCGACAGGGTCGGGTGAGCATGCGTGGTGCGGGCCAGGTCCTCGGAAGCCCCCGAGAATTCCATCAGCGTCACCAGCTCGTGGATCATCTCGCCAGCGTTCTTGCCCACGATGTGGGCGCCGAGAACGCGGTCGGTTTCCACATCAGCCAGGATCTTCACAAAGCCCTGCGTAGCCAGCATGGCCTTGGCGCGGCCATTGGCGGTGAAGGGGAACTTGCCGATCTTGTAGTTGACGCCGGCAGCCTTCAGCTCGTCTTCGGTCTTGCCGACGGAGGCGACTTCCGGATTGGTGTAAACCACCGACGGGATGGCGGCGTAGTTCACGTGCCCAGCCTGGCCAGCCAGGATTTCAGCAACGGCAATGCCTTCGTCTTCGGCCTTGTGCGCCAGCATCGGGCCGGCAATCACGTCGCCAATGGCATAGATGCCGTCG
The DNA here is from genome assembly GCF_017307565.1 of Devosia sp. Taxonomy (GTDB): domain Bacteria; phylum Pseudomonadota; class Alphaproteobacteria; order Rhizobiales; family Devosiaceae; genus Devosia. The sequence goes on along the minus strand of NZ_JAFKHD010000346.1, from coordinate 15,618 downwards.
ACCGAGGTCTTGTAGTGGCCGTCGACATGCACGCGACCACGCTCGTCGAGCGACACACCGGCGAGATCGAGGCCCAGGCCTTCGGTGAACGGCTTGCGACCGATGGCGACCAGCGCCACGTCGGCATCGAGCAGTTCGACTTCGCCACCCTTGGCGGGCTCGACGCGAACCTTGAGCGCGCCATTGTCCTGCTTGTCGATGCCGGCAACCTTGCTCGAAAGCTTGAACTCGATGCCCTGCTTCTGCAGCATGCGCTGGAACTGGCGGGCAACTTCACTGTCCATGCCCGGCAGGATGCGGTCGAGATATTCGACGACGGTCACCTGCGAGCCGAGGCGCGCCCAGACCGAACCCAGCTCAAGCCCGATGACGCCAGCGCCGATGACGAGCAGACGGGCCGGCACCTTGTCGAGCGTCAGGGCACCCGTGGAAGTGACAACGGTCTTTTCGTCGATCTCGATGCCCGGCAGATTGGTCGAAACCGAGCCGGTGGCGATGACGATGTTCTTGGTCAGCACTTCGGTCTGCGGACCGGACTGCGGGGTCACCAGAACCTTGCCGGCGGCGGGGATGGAGCCGATGCCGCGGAACACAGTGATCTTGTTCTTCTTGAACAGGTAATCGACGCCGCCAACGTTCGAGGCGACGACGTCTGCCTTGTGGTTCATCATCTGCGGCAGGTTGAGAACCGGGGCAGGAATGTCGATGCCGAGCGTCTTGAAGCTGTGGCCGGCTTCTTCAAACAGCTCGGAGGCGTGGAGCAACGCCTTGGAGGGGATGCAACCGATATTGAGGCAGGTGCCGCCCAGGGTTGGCCACTTCTCGACCACGGCGACCTTCATCCCGAGCTGTGCGGCGCGAATGGCGCCCACATAGCCGCCGGGGCCGGAGCCGATAACTACTAGGTCGAATTGGTCTGCCATGATTTCAAAGCCTCAGAAAAGATTAGCGCTGCTGTGCCAGCGCGACGCGAACGGCCAACGCCAGGAATGTAATGCCGGTGACCCGATTAAACCACCGGCCGACTCGGAAAAAGCCCTGTCGCACCGAAGGGGTCGTAAAGAAAACCGACACCAATGCGAACCAGGCAAAAAGCATAAGACTCATGCTGCCCACATAGATGATCTTGATCTCTCCTGGGGTGTGGATCGACACCAGCGATGTGAAGAGGGCAAGGAAGAAGAGTACGGCCTTGGGATTGAGCAGATTGGTCAGGAAACCGAGCGCGAACGCGGCCATGTCCCCACGGCGCGCCTGCGTGGCGTCAAGCTCGGTCGGCGGCTGCGGCGGCGGGCTGCGGAGAGCCGCGATTGCCAGCCACACGAGATACGCTGCACCCAACCACTTGAGAATATTGAACAAAAGCAGCGACTGCCCAACGATCACGCCAACGCCCAGCAGGGTATAGGTGCCGTGGACCAGGATCGATGTGGCAATGCCGGCTGAAGTGAAGAGCGCCGCTCGGCGGTCGTGAACCACGGACTGTCGCAGCACCATGGCGAAGTCGGCGCCGGGGATCACGGCATTGATCCCGAAGGCGAGCATCAGGCCGGCAAATTCGAACCAGGGAAAGGTCATGTTCCGCACCGCGAAAGTAAGCGAGGCAAGGGTTACACCACCGGCACCCGGGCGGCAATGCGGCGCCCGGCAAGGCCCCCTGCCCTAGAACGCCGCCCCGAAGAAAAGCAGCCCCAGCCCGATGGCCGAAATGAACCAGATGCCCGAGCGCAGGAAGGCGATGTCGATGAAATAGGCTGGCAGATAGACCCAGCGCGCCCAGAACCAGATCTGCACGCCCCACTGGGTCAGCGCATCAGACCGGCCGGAGAGTTCCACAGCCAGGGCAAGAGCGATAAAGATCGGATAGGTCTCAAGAAAGTTGCGCAGGGCCCGATTGCCGCGGCCGGTCCACTTGTTGGGCTCTCGCTCATCGTCACGCGGCGTCGCGGCATGCTTCACGCCATAGTCGAGCCGATAAATGGTCGATTGCACAAAGAGATAGGCGCCTGCCAGCACGGCGCTCCAGATGACGAGGGTGAGTTCGATGCTCATGCTATTTCCTTGGTGACCTCTGACTGACTACGGAACGCGGCCGGTCCCGGATCAGTTTGCGCAGCCGGCAAAATCGAAGACGTCACCCGGCTCCCCGTCGAACTCGAGGGACCGATGGGATGAATACCAGATCGTCGCTGCCAGTTGCGTCAGCAGAACCTGCCGTGCTGGCGGTCCGTCCATCTGCTCCGGCATGCGCTCTATCCCGGCCTCGGCCAGCACATAGGCCGTGTTGTTCTCCGCTTCGGTGAAACGGCAAATCTCGTCTCCATCGGGCTGGCACGGCCCTTCCACGCTCCAGAGCGGGGTCGAATAGCCATTGGGCCACATGATCGCGCCGGTCAGTTTAGCACCCGACTTGAGACCGAGGATAAAGGAGGCCGTCTGGTTTGCTGGCGCATCGCGCGGCACCGGCTGGAACTGCAGCATCCATCCGTCTGCCTGGGCATAGCGCGCGTTTTCGAAGGAGCAATCCGGCGCCGCCATGGCGACGCTCGATCCGCAGATCAGCATGAAAACCGGTAGCCAGCGCATGACCACTCCCCCTGCCCTCAGAGGAGTTTAGGCGAGCCGCGGGCCATGACAAGCGGGATCAGGAAGAGGCGGAGATTTCCTGCGCGCGCTTCAGCGGCGCGGGCAATTGCTGGTCGATATCGAGGGCGCCGGAATCGACCTGCTCGAGGAAAGCCCGGCAGAAGCTGTTCTTGTCGGGCGCCTGGTTATAGGCCGACATGATCTGCGAACCGCCATAGGTCTCGGCCGCGCGCTGCTGGCCTTCGGCGGCCCCGCCCAGGCTGTTGATGACGCGGTCGGCAAGATCGAGGAAGCCGATATTGCGCAGATACCAATTTTCGGCGGCGGTCTTGTAGGCGCTGTCGAGGCCGGTGTTTTCGTAGCAATGGGTGGTCATGGCCTGCACGATGGCCTGCGAGCCGTGGAAGGCCATGAGCTCGCCAATGAGCTGATTGTTGGCTGTGGTATCGTCCTGTGCATGAGCGGGGATAACCAGGCTCACAAGGGAAACGGCCAGGGCCAGACAGGAACGCAAACCACATCTCCGGTGCGTGTAACAATGATACGACAGCGCTATGCTTAGGGGGTGTATGCGCTAACAGACTGTTAACGTCGAGCACAGCCCACAACACGGTTTGGTTAGCGCATGAAAAAAGGCCCGCCGAAGCGGGCCTTTCCTCGAAAAATTTGATTGACCCTTAGAGGTCGAGCACGAGGCGCTCGGGCGCTTCCAGGCTTTCCTTGACGCGGACCAGGAACGTCACGGCTTCCTTGCCGTCGACGATACGGTGGTCATAGGAGAGCGCGAGATACATCATCGGACGGATGACGATCTGGCCGCCGACGACGACCGGGCGCTCCTGGATCTTGTGCATGCCAAGAATACCAGACTGCGGCGCGTTGAGGATAGGCGTGGACATCAGCGAGCCATAGACACCACCGTTGGAGATGGTGAAGGTGCCGCCCTGCATGTCGGCCATCGACAGCTGACCGTCGCGCGCCTTCTTGCCGAGGTTGGAAATTTCCTTCTCGATCTCGGCAATGCTCATGGTGTCGGCATTGCGCACGACCGGAACCACGAGGCCCTTGTCGGTACCAACGGCGACGCCGATATGGGCGTACTGCTTGTAGATCAGGTCATCGCCATCGATCTCGGCGTTGACGGCCGGGATTTCCTTGAGGGCGTGAACGACGGCCTTGGTGAAGAAGCCCATGAAGCCCAGCTTCACGCCGTGCTTCTTCTCGAACAGTTCCTTGTAGGAATTGCGCAGGTCCATGACCGGCTTCATGTCCACTTCGTTGAACGTCGTGAGCATGGCAGCGGTGTTCTGCGCGTCCTTGAGGCGACGAGCGATCGTCTGGCGCAGGCGGGTCATCTTGACGCGTTCTTCGCGCTCGGCATCGCCTGCCGGGCTGGGCGAACGCGGCGCGGCCGGAGCCGGTGCAGCAGCGGGCTTGGCCGGAGCGGCAGCAGCAGCCGGAGCCGTGGTGGCGCGCGAAAGCGCGGCCAGCACGTCTTCCTTGAGCACCTGACCGGACTTGCCCGAACCGGCAATGTTGCCGGCGTCAATGCCGCTTTCGGCGATCAGCTTCTGGGCCGAGGGAGCCGGAGCGCGGTCGGTGGCCTTGATCGGCTCGGGACCGGCAGCATTGGCAGCCGGAACTTCAGCCTTGGCCGGAGTGGGAGCAGCAGCGGCGGCGGGAGCCGAGGCCGCGGCGCCTGCGCCGGCAGCAATGGCACCGAGCAGCGCGCCCACGTCCACGGTGTCACCGGGGTTGGCAGCGATGGCTTCGAGCACACCGGAGGCAGGAGCCGGCACTTCGATGGTCACCTTGTCGGTTTCGAGTTCAACCAGAGGCTCGTCAGCGTTGACGGTGTCGCCAACCTTCTTGAACCACTGGCCGATGGTGGCTTCGGTAACGCTTTCGCCCAGCGTCGGCACACGGATTTCTGTCGACATTGTTTGATCCTTTTATCTTGCGCTTACTTGGCGAAGGCTTCGTCGAGGAATGCCTGGAGCTGAGCCAGATGCGTGCGCATCAGGCCAGTCGCCGGCGAGGCAGCGGCCGGACGGCCGACATAACGGACGCGCTGATATTCGCGGCCCATCTGGTCGAACACCCATTCCACATAGGGCTGGATAAACGCCCAGGCGCCCATGTTCTTCGGCTCTTCCTGGCACCAGACGACTTCCGCATTCGGGAAGCGGCTGAGCTCGTCCAGCACGGCCTTGGCCGGGAACGGATAGAGCTGCTCGACGCGCAGCAGATAGACGTCGTCGACGCCCTTCTTTTCGCGGTCTTCGAGCAGGTCGTAATAGACCTTGCCCGTGCAGAGCACGACGCGACGGATCTTCTCGTCGGAAACGAGCTTGATCGTGGTCTTGGGCAGGCCGGGCGCTTCGGCATCGTCCCAGAGGAGACGGTGGAAGCAGGAGTCTGGGCCGAGCTCGACGAGGCCGGAGACGGCGCGCTTGTGGCGCAGCAGGCTCTTGGGCGTCATCAGGATCAGCGGCTTGCGGAACTCGCGCTTCAGCTGGCGGCGCAGGATGTGGAAGTAGTTGGCTGGGGTCGTGCAGTTGGCGACCTGCATGTTGTCTTCGGCGCAAAGCTGCAGGAAGCGCTCGGGGCGTGCGGAGGAGTGCTCCGGGCCCTGCCCTTCATAGCCGTGCGGCAGAAGCATCACGAGGCCCGACATGCGGAACCACTTGCGTTCGCCCGAGGAGATGAACTGGTCGATGACGACCTGCGCACCGTTCACGAAGTCGCCGAACTGCGCTTCCCACAGGGTCAGCGCGCGCGGCTCGGCCAGCGAGTAGCCATATTCGAAACCAAGCACGGCTTCTTCGGAAAGCATCGAGTTGATGACTTCGTAGCGCGCCTGGTTGGCATCGAGATTGTTGAGCGGTGTGTAGGTCTTGTTCTCGACCTGCTGGTCATTCAGCACCGAGTGGCGCTGGCTGAACGTGCCGCGTTCGCAATCCTGACCGGAAAGGCGAACCGGGTGACCTTCGGTGACGAGCGTACCGAAAGCCAGAGCTTCGGCCGTCGCCCAGTCGATGCCCTCGCCCGACTCGATCGCACCGAGGCGATTGTCGAGGAAGCGCTTGACCGTGCGGTGCACGTTGAAGTCGGCCGGAGCCTGGGTGAGCTTGGTGCCGATCTCGGTGAGCTTTTCGAGGGCAACACCGGTCTCGCCACGGCGCGGACCTTCGTCATCGGCGGGCTTGAAGTTCTTCCAGGCGCCGTCGAGCCAATCGGCCTTGTTCGGGCGATAGTCCTGGCCGGCTTCGAATTCGCTTTCGAGCTTGGCGCGCCAGTCGGCCTTGAGCTTTTCGACGTCTTCGGCCGAAAGCAGACCCTCGGCAACGAGCTTTTCCGAGTAGATTTCCAGCGTCGTCTTGTGGCTGCGGATGCGCGAATACATCAGCGGCTGGGTGAACGCAGGCTCATCGCCTTCGTTATGACCGAAGCGACGGTAGCAGAAGATATCGAGCACGACCGGGCGGCCGAACTTCTGGCGATATTCGACAGCGACCTTGGCACCAAAGACCACGGCTTCGGGATCGTCGCCGTTCACATGCAGAACCGGCGCCTCGATCATCTTGGCCACGTCGGTCGGATAGGGCGACGAACGCGAATAGATGGGCGAAGTGGTGAAGCCGATCTGGTTGTTGATCACGAGGTGGATCGAACCGCCGGTGCGGTGACCCTTGAGGCCAGAAAGACCGAGACACTCGGCAACGACGCCCTGGCCGGCAAAGGCCGCATCGCCATGGATGAGCAGCGGCAGAACCATGGAGCGGTCCGGCTTGCCTTCCTGGTCGACGTTGACCAGCTTGCCTTCGGGCGAAATGTGCTGGTCCTGCTTGGCGCGCGACTTGCCCAGCACGACGGGATCGACGATCTCGAGGTGCGACGGGTTTGCGGTCAGCGACAGGTGAACCTTGTTGCCGTCGAACTCGCGGTCGGACGAAGCACCGAGGTGGTACTTCACGTCGCCCGAACCCTCGACGTCGTCGGGGTAGAAGGCGCCGCCCTTGAATTCGTGGAACAGCGCGCGGTGCGGCTTGCCCAGAACCTGGGTAAGGACGTTGAGACGGCCACGGTGGGCCATGCCGACAACGATGTCCTTGATGCCCAGGGCACCGCCGCGCTTGATGATCTGCTCGAGCGCCGGAATGGCCGCTTCACTGCCGTCGAGGCCGAAGCGCTTGGTGCCGGTATACTTGACGTCGAGGAACTTCTCGAAGCCTTCGGCCTCGATCAGCTTGTTGAGGATCGCCTTCTTGCCTTCGGCAGAGAAGGTGATTTCCTTGTCCGGACCCTCGATGCGTTCCTGAATCCACTGCTTGGCTTCAGGATCGGAGATGTGCATGAACTCGATACCGACCGTGCCGCAATAGGTACGTTCGAGGATCGCCAGCATTTCCGGGAGCGTCGCGTATTCGAGACCCAGATAGTTGTCGATGAAGATCTTGCGCGAGAAATCGGCGTCGGTGAAACCGTAGCTGCGCGGATCGAGTTCCGGCGCCGGTTCATCGGCCTTGAGCTTGAGCGGATCGAGATCGGCATGCAGGTGACCGCGCATGCGATAGGCGCGGATCATCATGATGGCGCGGATGGAGTCGCGCGTGGCCTGCAGCACCTCGGTGACGGTGGGGGCGGGCTTACCTTCGGCGGCAGCCTTCTTGGCCACAGCCTTCTCGGTCTTTACCGCAACCTCGGCCCAGTTACCGTCCAGCGCGGAAACCAGCTCGCCGCTTGCCGGCTGCGGCCAGTCCTTGCGGCCCCAGCTCGGGCCGGCTGCGTTCTTCTCGGCGACGCCATCGCTGTCATCAAGCCGGGAGAAGAAGCTGGACCACGTCGCATCGACGCTGTTGGGGTCCGCTTTGTAACGGGAGTAGAGTTGTTCGATGTAGTCGGCGTTCCCCCCATAGAGGAACGAGGTCAGTAAGAACGCGTCGTTCTTTTCCTGTCGTGTCATCGCTTTTTGCGCAGGACCTTGCGTCCTGTCATCCTTCTCAACAAACCAGCGGAGAACCGGTTCTAACTGCGGTCACCCATTGCGGGGGATATTGACCGCTTTTCCTTTGTATCTTGTTAAGACTTACGGCGCCCGTGAGCAGGCGCCGTACTCACACTACAATTTTTCTTGTCTACTGGCAGGCGTAACACTGAACCGTGACCGAAGCGCGACCAACATTGGTCGCATAGGGGTAATTTCAGTCGACACCACCCCCATCGGACCTCCCCCTGAAAGGGAGGAGAAACCGATCGGGGCCTTGGCCAAATCGAAGCCCCACCCACCGCGCTATCCCTCCCCCATCCGGGGGGAGGTTAGGCGGAAGGTAGCCCGACTTTAGCCCTTGAGCACTTCCACAAGCGTGGTGCCCAGACGCGCCGGCGACGGCGAAACGCGGATGCCCGCAGCTTCCATCGCAGCGATCTTGGACTCGGCATCGCCCTTGCCGCCGGAAACCACGGCGCCGGCATGGCCCATGGTACGGCCCTTGGGAGCGGTGCGGCCGGCGATGAAACCAGCCATCGGCTTCTTGCGGCCCTTCTTGGCTTCGTCGATGAGGAACTGAGCCGCATCTTCTTCGGCCGAACCGCCGATTTCACCGATCATGATGATCGACTCGGTAGCGTCGTCAGCCAGGAACATTTCGAGGACGTCGATGAATTCGGTGCCCTTGACCGGGTCGCCGCCGATGCCGACAGCCGTGGTCTGGCCGAGGCCTTCATTGGAGGTCTGGAACACTGCTTCATAGGTAAGCGTGCCCGAACGCGAAACAATACCCACCGAACCCTTGCGGAAGATCGAACCCGGCATGATGCCGATCTTGCATTCTTCCGGCGTCAGGACGCCCGGGCAGTTGGGGCCGAGGAGACGCGACTTGGAGCGATCGAGGCGAGCCTTGACGCGCACCATGTCCATCACCGGGATACCTTCGGTGATGCAGGTGATGAACGGGATTTCCGCATCGATGGCTTCGATGATGGCATCGGCTGCGCCGGCAGGCGGCACATAGATGACCGAAGCGTCAGCGCCGGTGCGTTCCTTGGCTTCAGCGACGGTTGCGAAGATCGGCAGGGTTTCGCCACCAGCGCCGGTCCAGGTTTCGCCACCCTTCTTGGGGTGGATACCGCCGACCATCTGCGTGCCGTAGTAAGCAAGCGCCTGTTCGGTGTGGAAGGTACCGGTCTTGCCGGTCAGGCCCTGAACGAGGACCTTGGTATTCTTGTTGACGAGAATCGACATGAGTAAGGGTCCTTCAGTTAGCCGTTGATCGCCGCGACGATCTTCTTGGCGGCGTCGTCGAGATCATCCGCAGCGGTGATCGCCAGACCCGACTCGTTGAGGATCTTCTTGCCCAGTTCGACATTGGTACCTTCGAGGCGCACGACCAGCGGCACCTTGAGACCCACTTCCTTCACGGCTGCGACCACGCCTTCGGCGATGACGTCGCACTTCATGATGCCGCCGAAGATGTTGACGAGGATGCCCTCGACCTTCGGGTCAGCCGTGATGATCTTGAAGGCTGCAGCCACCTTCTCCTTGCCGGCGCCACCGCCGACGTCGCAGAAGTTTGCCGGCTCCTTGCCGTAAAGCTTGATGATGTCCATGGTCGCCATGGCAAGGCCAGCGCCGTTCACCATGCAGCCGATATTGCCGTCGAGCGCGACATAGGCGAGGTCCCACTTCGAGGCCTCGATTTCCTTGCTGTCTTCTTCGGTCTCGTCGCGGAGCGCCTTGATGTCATCGTGGCGGAACAGGGCGTTGCCGTCGAACGACACCTTGGCGTCGAGAACGCGCAGGTGGCCATTGGTCATGACGATCAGCGGGTTGATTTCGAGAAGAGCCATGTCCTTCTCGCTGAACGCCTTGTAGATGATCGGGAAGAGCGTCTTGGCGTCTTCGGCGGCAGCGCCGTCGAGCGCCAGGGCAGCAACGATCTTGGCGGTGTCTGCGGCGGTCACGCCGGCTTCGGGATCGATCGCGATGGTGTGGATCTTTTCCGGGGTGTCATGGGCGACAGCCTCGATGTCCATGCCGCCTTCGGTCGAAACGACGAAAGCCACCTGACCGACGGAACGATCGACCAGCAGCGAGCAGTAGAGCTCGCGGGCGATATCGGCGCCGTCTTCGATATAAAGGCGGTTCACCTGCTTGCCGGCATCGCCGGTCTGGGCGGTGACGAGGGTGTTGCCAAGCATTTCCTTGGAGAAGGCGACAACGTCTTCGATCGAACGGGCCAGGCGCACGCCGCCCTTGGCATCGGGACCGAGTTCCTTGAACTTGCCCTTGCCGCGGCCGCCGGCATGGATCTGGCTCTTGACCACATAGAGCGGGCCGGGCAGCGACTTGGCTGCAGCTTCAGCTTCGTCGGCCGAGAAAATGGCGACGCCAGCAGCAACGGGCGCGCCATATTCCTTCAGCAGCGCCTTGGCCTGATGTTCATGGATGTTCATTGAATTCCCCTTGGGTGGGCAGAGATGATCCGGCCAATTCCAGAGACCGGAAAGGGAGAAGCCGCTGGGGCTACCAGCGGCTTTTCTGTTTCTTACGCCAGCTTTGGCGCGATTTTCTTACAGGCCGCGATAAGGCCTTCCACGGCCTCCACGGACTTGTCGAAGGCCTTTTGCTCGGCCGAGTTGAGCGAGATCTCGATGACCTTTTCCGCGCCGCCGGCGCCGATCAGCACGGGGACGCCGACATAGGTGTCCTTGACGCCATATTGGCCGGAGAGGAAGGCAGCGGAGGGCAGGATGCGCTTCTTGTCCTTGAGGTAGCTTTCGGCCATGGCAATGGCGGAAGCAGCCGGGGCGTAGAAGGCCGAACCGGTCTTGAGCAGCGAAACGATCTCGGCGCCGCCATCACGGGTGCGCTGGATGATTTCGTCGAGGCGTTCCTTGGTGATCCAGCCCATCTTGACGATGTCGGTCAGCGGAATGCCGGCAACGGTGGAGTAGCGGGCGAGCGGCACCATGGTGTCGCCGTGGCCGCCGAGCACGAAGGCGTTGATGTCTTCGACCGACACGCCGAGTTCGTCGGCGATGAAGTGGACAAAGCGAGAGGAGTCGAGCACGCCAGCCATGCCGATGACCTTGTTGGTCGGCAGGCCGGAGAACTTCTGCAGGGCCCAGACCATCGCGTCGAGCGGGTTGGTGATGCAGATGACGAAGGCGTTCGGAGCGTACTTGGCAATGCCGGCGCCGACCTGTTCCATCACCTTGAGGTTGATTTCGAGAAGGTCGTCACGGCTCATGCCCGGCTTGCGCGGCACGCCGGCGGTGACGATCACGACGTCAGCGCCTTCGATGTCCTTGTATTCGGACGTGCCCTTGATGACCGCGTCGAAGCTCTGCGAAGGAGCGGACTGGGCGATGTCGAGGGCCTTGCCCTGCGGGACACCATCAACCACGTCGAACAGAACGACGTCGCCAAGTTCCTTCTGGGCTGCGAGAAGGGCGAGAGTACCGCCAATCTGACCCGAGCCAATGAGTGCGATCTTCTTACGCGCCATAAGTCTTCATCCCGGACTGCGTTGATTTCGGGCACGTCTTAACCCTACCGGGCAAACCGGGCAAGTGAACCCTTCGTCGTAATGGCGCAAATCGCCTTGCCGAAGGGCGATGGGGGTATGCCAAACGGGCATGTGGAGCCTAAGCCCCCTCCTCCACCCGCGCCGCATCGCGAAGGCCCTTGGCGAGGTATTCTTCCGACTGCATCTCGTTGAGGCGCGAAATGGTGCGCTGGAACTCGAAGGCGGTCTTGTCGTCGAGCCCGAGCTGTTCGAGCGGCACCTCGAAACTGGCGGCGAGTTTCACCCCGCGATCATAGAGGCTGTCGATCAGAAGGATGAAACGCTTGGCAGCGTCCGACTTGGTCCGATCCATCTGCGGGATGCCGTCGATGACAAGCGAATCGAACTGATGGGCAATGCGCACGAAGTCGCGCGTGCCGAGCGGCTTTTCGCAGAGGTCGGAAAAGTTGAAGCGCGCCGCGCCCATGGATTGCAGCGGCACCGGAATATGGCGGCCAATGCTTTCGACTGTGCCGGGATGACCGGGCTCGCCACCGGTGATCCGCAGCCAGAGCTTGTCCATGGTAGCGCGCGTGTCGGCGCCAAAGGCGTAGACCTGCTGGCCGGCGAATTTCAAACGCCGATAGTCCTGCTCTGATAGCAGTTCCACGACCTCGGTTTCTTCCTTGAGCCGCGCGATGAACGGCAGGAAGAGCTGGCGGTTGAGGCCATCCTTGTAGAGCTGGTCGGGCACCACATTGGAAGTGGCGATCAGGGTAACGCCACCGGCAAAGAGTTTTTCGAACAGGCGATCGAGCAGCATGGCATTGGTGATGTCATGCACGTGGAACTCGTCGAGGCAGAGTACGCGCAGGCCAGACTTGAGAATGGGCTTGGTGACCGCTTCGACCGGATCGGCGTCTTCGTTCTTGCCCCGGGCCGCCTTGCGGAAGGCAGAAATCCCGACATGCACCTCGTCCATGAACTCGTGGAAGTGCACGCGCCGCTTGTGGCGCGTCGGCAGCGCCGCGAAGAACAGGTCCATGAGCATGGTCTTGCCGCGCCCGACCTCGCCCACGAGATAAAGGCCGCGTACAGGCTTTGCCTTCCCGCGCAGGCCCAGAAAACTCTTGGGCCTGGCGACGCTGAGGTCGTGCAGCACCCGGTCAAAATGCGCCGTGGCATCGAGCTGCGCCGGATCGCTCGTCAGCGCGCCGCGCGCGACAAGGTCGAGATAGGCTTTGTGGACTGGGCCCTGGGGGGAGAAGGTCATGGGCAAAGTTCCGATGCCGAGACAATCACGGTGTCACTCCCGCAAAGGCAGGACTCTCCGTTCAAACAGAGGCCCCCGCTTTCGCGGGGGTGACATGGTGAGTGAGGCTGGACCGTAGGAGGTCAAGAAAAGGCCGGTCGCACAGGACCGGCCCAAAAATCAACGCGACATCGAGATCGCCTGGCCGCCGCCCATGGTGCCGATATAGCGGCCGCCCGAGGGAGCGAGGAAAGCGGCGATGTTGCCGTTATCATCATAAAGCTGCAGCTGGCTGCCAACCTGCTGCCAACCGGTCACGCCCGCGATCTGGGCGACGGTGCACCCCGGCGACGAGGCGCGGTAATAGTTGGTGCCGGTCTTGGCGGTCATGGGCAGGTTGAGCTGGCAGGTGGTTGCGCCCGCCGAAACCGTCCACACGCCTTCCGGACCGGCCGAGAAACCAGCGGTCGGAGCGCCGACATTGACGATCGAGCTATTGGTACCCGGGGTCACGGCCGCAGTGGTCGTGGCCGGTACGCCGCCGAGAACCGGCGAGCCCGAAAGACCGGGGGCCGGCGTGCCGGTGGCACCGATTGCGGGCAGCGTACCCTGCTGCACCGAGGAAGACTGCACCGGCTGCAACTGCTGCGGCGCGCGAACGACATTCAGACCAGCCGTATTGGAAGCCGTCGACGAACAACCGGCGAGCGCCAGTGCGACGAGGCCCAATCCAATCACGGAGCCGGCTCCGCGCATCCAAACCTTCATTGGTCACTCCTGCCCGAAGGCTTAAAGGAAATTAACTCATTAGGCGGCTTATTAACCGAAGCTGCCCGTGGGTTCAACGCCCGACCCGCATAGAAAACGTGTTACCGCTTTGTGGCTGTTTTAGGTGCCGGGGCGGTCCATGTCTTTCAACAGTTCTTCGAGCAGAAGCGTTGCATCGGCAGCTTCATCTTCAGGCACCTCAATGCCCACACCCTCGGCGCCAAACAGGTTCGGCACGCCGGGCAGCCCCCCATTGCGCGGTTCGAGCGGGTGGAATCCATGCGCCCGCAGCGCCACCAGAACGACGCGCGCCACGCCTTCATCGCGCACCTGGCCAACAGTGATAAAGTCCATATCGGCTCCTCTTCTCGCTCGATTGTGACCGGGCAAACCGGCCATCGCAATGCCAATCCGTGTGCAATCGAACGACTCAACGCGGTTGTGACATTGCCAAAGCGGCGTGCAAGTGATGCAGTGCGGCTAAAGTCCCGCAGGCGCAAGGTGATTTGCCTCAGCGCCAGAGAGGACGCACACAGGGAACGAGATGGGCGCCTATATCATCCGCCGTCTATTGCTGATGATTCCGACGATATTCGGCATCATGGCCGTTTCCTTTCTCATCACCCAGTTTGCCCCAGGCGGCCCCGTTGAACAGGCCCTCGCCAATCTCTCGGGCCAAAACGTCGCTCTGAGCGAGCGCGTAACCGGCGGCGGGGACGAAACCCTGTCGCAGCCACCGCAAAGCGGGCAGCAGGGCGGGCAATATCGCGGCCGCCAGGGCCTGCCGCCCGAAATGGTTGCGCGGATCGAAAAGCAGTTCGGCTTCGACAAGCCGCCGCTCGAGCGCTTTGGCGCCATGCTCTGGAATTATCTGCGCTTCGATTTCGGCGAGAGCTACTATCGCGACATTTCGGTGATCGACCTGGTGCGCGAAAAAATGCCGGTCTCGATCTCGCTTGGCCTATGGATGACGCTGATTGCGTATGGCATTTCGATTCCCCTCGGGATCGCCAAGGCGCGCCGCGACGGCTCTCGCTTCGACGTCTGGACGTCGACCGTCGTCATCATCGGCTATGCCGTGCCGGGCTTCCTCGTTGCCATCGCCCTCGTCGTGCTCTTTGCCGGCGGCAGTTTCTGGTCGGTCTTTCCGCTTCGTGGCCTTACCTCCCCCGGCTTTTCGAGCTTCCCGCTCTGGAAACAGGTGCTCGACTATTTCTGGCATCTTGTGCTGCCCATCATCTCCATGGGTCTCGGCGCCTTCGCGACCGCGACGCTGCTGACCAAGAATTCCTTCCTCGACGAAATCTCCAAGCAATATGTGGTGACGGCGCGCGCCAAGGGGCTGACCGAAAGCCGGGTGCTCTACGGCCACGTATTCCGCAATGCCATGATGCTGATCATCGCCAGCTTCCCCGGCGCATTCATCGGCGCCTTCTTCGGCGGCTCACTGCTGATCGAAACCATCTTCTCGCTCGATGGGCTCGGGCTGCTCGGCTTTGAAGCCATCAGCACGCGCGACTATCCGGTGGTTTTTGCGACGCTCTACATCTTCTCGCTGCTGGGTCTCGTCATCGGGCTCATTTCAGACCTTGCCTATATGTGGGTCGATCCGCGGCTCGACTTTGAAAGCCGCGACGTATGAGCGGCCTCGTTCTTTCCCCGCTCAATCAGCGCCGCTTAGCCAATTTCAAGGCCAATCGCCGCGGCCTCTGGGCGTTCTGGATTTTCCTCGTGCTCTTCGTGCTGACGCTGGGTGCCGAGTTCATCACCAATGACCGGCCCATCATCGTCTCCTACAAGGGCGAGTTGCTGACGCCGGCTTTCGTCACCTATCCCGAAGTCACCTTCGGCGGCTTCCTCGCGACCACCGACTATCGCCAGCCCTTCATTGCCGACGAGATCGCCGCCAATGGCTGGGCTCTGTGGCCGCCGGTCCGCTTCAGCCATGATACGGTGGATGGCTATCTCCCCTCCTCCGGCACCAATCCGCCGAGCTGGATGCAGAGCTGGGACCAGTTCTGTTCGCGCTACCCCGGCGGCACCGCCGACCCCAATTGCCACCTCGGCAATTATCATTGGCTGGGCACCGACGATCGCGGCCGCGACGTGCTGGCGCGCCTCGTCTATGGCTTCCGGATTTCCATCCTCTTCGGCCTGATCCTCACGGTCGTTTCGTCGGTCATCGGCGTGTTCGCCGGGGCCGTGCAGGGCTATTTTGGTGGCTGGCTTGACCTTGTGGCGCAGCGCCTCATTGAAATCTGGACCTCGATCCCGGCGCTCTACCTGTTGCTGATCATCTCCAGCGTCATCGCGCCCAGCTTCTGGGTACTGCTCGGCATTCTGCTGCTGTTTTCCTGGGTATCGCTGGTGGGCATCGTGCGCGCCGAATTCCTGCGCGCCCGCAACTTTGAGTATGTGAACGCGGCGCGCGCGCTCGGCGTCTCCAATGGCGTTATCATGTGGCGGCACCTCCTGCCCAACGCCATGGTCGCAACGCTCACC
>NZ_JAFKHD010000284.1 GCF_017307565.1 Devosia sp. | reverse complement strand
GCGGCTCGATGACGAGGGCGCGGGCGAGCGCCACGCGCTGCTTCTGGCCACCCGACAGGGCGCCGGGCAGGCGATCTGCGAGATGGCCCAGACCCACACGCTCCAGCATAGCGCCAACGCGCTTGGTCTTGGCTTCGCCCGAAACGCCGCGCTGCTTGAGGCCGAAGCCGACATTGTCGGCCACGGTCAGATGCGGGAAGAGCGCATAGTTCTGGAACACCAGACCGATATCGCGCTGGTGCGCGGGCAGCTTGGTCAGATCTTTGCCGCCCAGCGTAATGCTACCCGAGGTCGGCTGCAAAAAACCGGCGACGAGGCGCAGGGTCGTGGTCTTGCCACAGCCGGAAGCGCCGAGGAGGGACACGAGTTCGCCCTCGGCTATGTCCAGCGACAGGTCTTCAAGAACCTTGGTCTGGCCGTAGTGGGCGGTGATGTTGCGAATGGAAAGTGGCTTGGTCACGGCTGACCTCTATTTGGCAAGGAAGGTGAGGCCCAGGGTACGCTCGACAATGGCCATGACGGCCACCGTAAGCACCATGAGCAGCACCGAGACCGAAGCGACGGTGGGATCGAAGAACTGCTCCATATGGGCGAGCAGCTGGATTGGAAGCGTGGAAATGCCCGGTCCTGTCAGGAAGATCGAAATCGACACGTCATTGACCGAGGTGATGAAGGCCAGGATGAAGGCCGCGATCACGCCCGAGCGAACATTGGGCAAAAGCACGGTAAAGAAGGTTTTCAGAGGCGGCGAACCCAGGCTGATCGCCGCTTCTTCGATGGAGAAATCGAAGGAGGCGAGCGAGGCCGAAATAACCCGGATCACATAGGGGAGGATCAGGATCGTGTGGCCGATGATCAGCGACAGGAAGATTGGCGCATTGAACTGGAAAGCGAGGTTTTTCAGCAGCGAAAAGCCCAGCACCAGCTCGGGCACCAGCACCGGCAGCACGAACAGCGTCGACAGCCAGCGCGGCAGCTGGATGCGATAGCGGCTCATCGCATAGGAAGCCGGAATGCCGATCAAGAGCGCCACGAAGGTCGAGATAACGGCGACCTGGAGGCTCGTAAGAATGGTCCGGCGGAAGGCGTCGATCGCAAAGATGTTCTCGAACCATCGGAGACTTAGCCCCTGCGGCGGGAAGGTGAGATAGGTCGTGTCGCTCACTGCTGCGCCGAGCACGATAACGAGCGGCCCGACGAGGAACAGAAAGACCAGTGCAGTAAAGCCGATCAGGGCTGGATGAATTTTTGTCGGCATCAGACGGTCATCGGGTTGAGGCGGCGTGCCGCGGCATTCATGGCCATGACGATGGCGATGGTGATCACCACCATGATGGCGGCAATGGTGGAGGCGCTTACCCAGTCAAAGGTGACCATGGCCTGCTGATACATCAGCGTGCCCATGACCATCACCTGTTCGCCACCAAGAAGCTGAGGCGTCGCATAAGAGGTGAAGCTGCCGGTAAAGACCAGCACGGCACCGACGATCAGACCGGGCACGGCAAGCGGCAGAATGACCTGCGTGAACGTCGCCCACGAATTGGCGCCGAGCGAGGCCGACGCCTGGATGAGGTCATCCGGGATCGCTTCAAGCACGCCGACCAGTGTAAGCACCATCAGCGGCACAAACAGATAGACCATGGCGACGATGACCGAGCCCTGCGTGTAGAGCATCTGCAGCGGTTCGCTGATGATCCCGAGATTGATCAGGGTCGAATTCAGAATGCCGTTCTTGCCCAGAATGATCAGCCAGGCGAACGAGCGCACGACCACACCCGTCAACAGCGGAAAGACCGCCGCAATGATCAGGATAGATTTGAGC
>NZ_JAFKHD010000345.1 GCF_017307565.1 Devosia sp. | reverse complement strand
GATCACTGCAAGCCTTCACGGCTCTCTCGCTTATACCGGCATCGGCCATGGCAGCGACCGCGCCGTCCTTCTCCGGCTTGCCGGGGAAAATCCGCGCGAGGTCGATCCCGACCGCATGGACGCAATCATTGCTCATATCCGCGACACCGGCCGCATCGAGCCGCCCGGCCATCGCTCCTATCGCTTCCGGCCCGCCGTCGACCTCGCCCTCGACACGCGCACCCCGCTCCCCGGCCACCCCAATGGCATGCAGTTCTGCGCCTATGACGGGGACGGGCAATTGCTGCTGCGCCGGGTCTATTTCTCCATTGGCGGCGGCTTCGTCGTCAGTCAGGACGAACTGGCCGCGCTCAAGCAGGCCCCCGCCATCAAGCAGGACGTGCCCTGGCCCTTCGCCAATGCCGCCGAAATGCTCGACATGGCGCGCCACTCCGGCCTTTCCGTTGCCGCCATGAAGCGTGCCAATGAGGAAGTGCGCGTCTCCCGGCAAAAGCTCGACAAGGGCCTCGACGACATCTGGTCCGCCATGTCCGGCTGCATTGATCGCGGCCTCATGCAGGACGGGCAATTGCCCGGCGGCCTGAAAGTGCGCCGCCGCGCCAAGGCCCTGCATGTGCAACTGGCGGAAAAATGGGGCCGCAACGAGATCGATCCGCTGAGTGGGAACGATTGGCTCAGCCTCTTTGCCATGGCCGTCAACGAAGAGAACGCCGCCGGTGGCCGTGTCGTCACCGCCCCCACCAATGGCGCAGCCGGCGTCATCCCCTCGGTGCTGCGCTATGCCACCCAGTTCCAGGCCGGCATGGGCCGCGCCGCGGTGCATGATTTCCTGCTGACCGCCGCTGCCATCGGCGGCATCCTCAAGCACAATGCCTCGATCTCGGGCGCCGAAGTCGGCTGCCAGGGCGAAGTCGGCTCCGCCTCGGCCATGGCCGCAGCCGGGCTCTGCGCCATCCAGGGCGGCACACCCGAACAGGTGGAAAACGCCGCCGAAATCGCGCTCGAACATCACCTGGGCATGACCTGCGACCCCGTCGGCGGCCTGGTGCAGATCCCCTGCATCGAGCGTAATGCCTTCGGCGCCGTCAAGGCCGTCACCGCCGCCTCACTCGCTCTCAAGGGCGACGGCATCCACGCCGTCCCGCTCGATTCCTGCATCGAAACCATGCGCCAGACCGGCCAGGACATGAGCGAAAAATACAAGGAAACCAGCCAGGGCGGCCTTGCTGTCAACGTCGTGGCCTGCTGAGCACAGCCTCATCCTGCCAAAGGCGCGCCGTCGGGTGAGGGGGGCCTTAGCCCCACTCAGTTCCGCCCGAACTCGTCCTCGATCCGGATGATGTCCTCCTCGCCGAGATAAGACCCGGTCTGCACTTCAATAAGCTCGAGCTCGATCTTGCCCGGATTGGCCAGCCGGTGCGTGCAGCCTAGCGGCAGATAGATCGACTGGTTCTCGGTCAGCATGGTCACCTGCCCATCGACCGTCACCTCGGCGGTACCGCGCACCACGATCCAATGCTCCGAACGGTGATGGTGCTTTTGAAGGCTGAGCTTCTTGCCGGGCTTCACAAAAAGCTTCTTCACCTGAAACCGGCCGCCCATCAGGATCGACGAATATCCGCCCCAGGGTCTGTAGGACGTCTTGTGCGTTTCGGTCAGCGCCCTCGTCGCGGCATCCGCCTTCAACTGCTTGGCGATCGCCCCGACATTCTGCGCCTGGCTCAACCGCCCGACGAACACCGCATCCTCCGTCGCGATCACGGCGACATCGTCGAGCCCGTCGATCACCACATGGGCGGATTCGCTCATCACCAGCGAATTGGTCGAGTTCGAAATCAGCGCCGGGCCGGAAACGGCATTGCCATTGGCATCGTGTCCCTGCCCTTTCCACACTGCATCCCAGGCACCGAGATCGGACCAGGCAAAGGACACCGGCAGCACCGCAGCCTTGTCCGTGCGCTCGAAAATCGCATAGTCGACCGAGATATTGGGCGAAGCCGAAAAGGCTGGCTCATCGAGCCGGATGAAATCGAGGTCACGTCGCGCGCCCGCCACCGCACCGCGCGCAGCGGCATAAACGTCGGGAGCCAGCGTCTCGCACTCGGCAAGAAACAGCTTTGCCGGCAGCATGAACATGCCCGAATTCCAGGCAAAGCCGCCCTGGGCCAGCATGACCTCGGCCTTTTCAAGATTGGGTTTTTCGACAAAGGCCGCAACCTTGTGGGCGCCATGGTTCAGCGCATCACCGATGGCAATGTAGCCATAACCGGTTTCCGGCCGGTCCGGGGTGATACCGAAGGTCACGAGATGCCCGTCGCGCGCGGCAAGGGCAGCACTGTCCACCGCACCAAAATATTCTGCACTTGCCGGAATCAGATGGTCCGAAGCCAGCACATGAATGACCGCACTCTCATCCTGACTCACCGCCACGAGCGCCGCCGCGGCAATCGCCGCCGCCGTATTGCGCGCCACCGGCTCGAGCAGGATCGCACCGAGTGCAATGCCCCGTTCCTGCGCCTGTTCGGCGACAAGGAAGCGATATTCGGCATTGGTGATGACAACAGGCGCCGCGTAGCGCCCGGCATCCTTCACCCGCTCAAGGCTCTGCTGGAAGAGACTGGTCTCCCCCACGAGATCGATGAACTGCTTGGGGCGCGCCGAGCGCGACTTCGGCCACAGTCGGGTCCCCTGACCCCCGGCGAGAATGACAGGAACGATAGATGACAAGGAACTGACCTGCGCTGGCTGTCGAGATTGCAAACCCTTATCCGATCATTGAGTTCTTTGCCACCACCGCTCGAAAACGGCATCACTCCGCCGCCTTGGCGCCAACCGTCCCGCGCCGCGGCAAGCGCACAGTGAGCACCACATGCGCCACCAGCCCGATCACCAGGCCCCAAAAGGCTCCGCCGATCCCCAAAAGGTTGATATTTGCCGCCGAAGCCAGAAACGTGATCAACGCCGCTTCACGCCCCGCCGGGTCCGCCATCGCTCCGGCAAGACTGCCGCCCACCGTACCGAGCAGCGCCAGCCCCGCAAGGGTGGTGATAAAAGTCGCCGGAAACGCCATGAACACGGCCGCCAGCGTCACCCCAAATATCCCGACCAGCACATAAAATGCACCGGCCGCCAACCCGGCGATCCAGCGCCTCGACGGGTCCTCATGGGCCTCCGGTCCGGTAGCAATGGCCGCCGTGATCGCTGCAATATTGAAGGCATGTGACCCAAAGGGGGCCATGACCAGCGATCCCAGCCCCGTGACCGCCACGATCGGATTGGCACTGGTCTTGAACCCGTCATTCCGCAGCACCAACATGCCGGACATATATTGGCCTGTCAGCGTAATGAGAAAGAGCGGCAGCGCCACGCTGAGCAGCGCATTGGCGGAAAATACGGGCATGGTGAAAACCGGCTTGGCAAACTGCAATTGCAGGCCCGAGAGATCGACACGCCCCTCGATCAGCAAAAATGCCAGCCCCAAGATCAGAATCCCCACCACCGCATAGCGCCCGGCAAACCGCTTGAGCACCAGATAGACGACGACCAGCAAACCAACCAGCTCCGGATCAAGACTGGCCCCACCAAACGCCCCAATGCCGAATTGCAGCAGGATGCCGGCCAGCAGGCCCGAGGCGATGCCCGGCGGGATCAGCCGGATCACCCGCTCGAAACACCCTGAAAGTCCCAGCACGACAAAGGCCGCCGCCGAGATCATGTAGGCCCCCACCGCCTCGGCATAAGGCGTCGCGGCGAGCGCCGTCACGAGAAACGCCGCCGCTGGCGTCGACCATGCCGTGATGATCGGCTCGCGATAGCGCCAGCTGAGAAAGAGCCCCGTCACGCCGACACCGATCGAAATCGACCAGACCCATGACACAGTCTGCTCCGGGCTCAACCCGGCAACCCGCGCCGCCTGAAATACGAGGATGAAAGTGCCGCCATAGTTGACGATGACCGAGATCAGCCCCGCCACCACCGGATGGACAAAATCGGTTAGCCGAAATGGCGATCGTTGCAGGGAAGGAGAAGGCATCCCAAAGCTCCAGAAAATTGGCCCCAGGGCCGTTCGGGCTTGACTTCTAGTCGCCAATTGGCCTGACATTCCCTGCCATTTATCGAGCAGAGGCCAGACCATTTGTTCAAGCACTCGCAGCTCGAATCCGTCAAAGCCGCACTTGCCCATCCCAGCTATGCTGCCATGCCGCTGCACGCGCGCATCCAGCGCGCCATAAGACAGCTGATCGTCGATGGCGCCCTTGGCCCCGCAAAACCTCTGCCTGCATCGCGCGCCTTGGCCGTGTCGCTCGGGGTTTCCCGCGACACCATCGAAGCCGCCTATGCCCAGCTCCATGCCGAAGGCTTTATCGAGCGGCGCGTCGGCAGCGGCAGTTTCGTCGCGGAAATGACCAAGTTCGCGCCAGGACGACGGCCAAGCCGACGCGAAGCCCTGTGGCGCCATCAGGCGCCCAATCTCTCTCAGCGCGGCGCGGCCCTGTTCCGAAGCGGTGGCGTGCGCGAACTCCTCGCGCCCCGCCCCTTCGTCCATGGGGTGCCGGAAACACGCAATTTCCCCCTGCAGCTATGGGAACGGCTCGAACGGCAGGTGCTCAAGGAAATCGGCACCAGGGCGCTGATCGAAGGCCACCCTCAGGGCCTCGAGCCGCTGCGGCGCGCCATCGCCGACTATGTCAATCTCGAGCGTGGCGGCCACGCCACGGCCGATCAGGTCCTCGTGCTGACCAGCTCGCAGCAGGCCATGGCACTCTGCGCCAATCTCCTGCTCGATCCCGGCGATGACATCTTTGTCGAAAACCCCTGCTATTATGGCGCGCGCAAGGCTTTTGAGGCCGCCGGACTCCACTGTGTTCCCATCAGCGTCGACCGCCAGGGCATCGAAGTCGACCAGATCCTCGCTCAGCCTCAACGAGCCAAAGCCGTCTTCCTCACCCCCTCGCATCAGTTTCCCACCGGCGCAACCCTGACCCTCGATCGCCGCCTCGCCCTCATCCAATGGGCTGCGCACCATCAGGCCTGGATCATCGAGGACGATTACGACAGCGAGTTTCACTATGCCGGCAGGCCCACCGCCTGCGTGCAGGGGCTCGATCCGCATGAGCGCACCATTTATGTCGGCACTTTTACCAAGGCCCTCTTTCCCGGCCTCCGGCTCGGCTACGCCGTCCTGCCGCCACAACTGGTAAAACCCATGACTGTGGCCCGCACCCTGCAAGACGGCCACACCGCATCGCTGACCCAGCTGACCCTCGCCCGTTTCATGGAGGGAGGCCATTTCGGCGCCCATGTCCGCGCCATGCGCAACACCTATGCCCGGCGCCTCGATACCCTCGTCACCCAGCTCCGCCGGTACCTGCCCGATATCCTCGATCCGCAAATCCCCGCCGGCGGCCTCCAGATGCCCTGCCACCTCATCGGTGACATCGCCGAACGCAGCGCCATCGAAGCCGCCCGCCGCACCGGCATCGAGTTGATGGGGCTCTCCGCCCTCCATTCCGGCAATATCGGCCAGACGGGCTTTCTCATGGGCTTTGCCGCCTACACGCCGCTCGAAATCGAAGACGCCGTCAAGCGCCTGGCTCAAGCCCTGCGCGACGCCTGACGCAATGGTCTGCTGATCACTGGAAAAGTGGCCGGGAAATACAGACCATCCTCATGCTACCCCGGGGAAGACCTGTCACCGTCCCGAGGAGCGAGCCAAGGCCATGCCTGCCCCCAATATCCCGGTTCTTTCCCCTGCCGATGTCGCCCGCTTCGGGCCGAACCCCGGTCCCGCTTTCGCGGCCAATCTTGCCGCCGTAAACGCCCGTATTGCTGCGGCCTGCGAGCGCAGCGGCCGGGCCCGTGACGATGTCCGCCTTCTGCCCGTCACCAAAACCGTGCCCGCCCAGGTGCTGCGCCTCGCCCATGGCGTCGGGATCACCGATTTCGCCGAGAACAAGCTGCAGGAAGCCCGCGACAAACTGGCAGAACTGGGCGATCTCGCTATCCGCTGGAGCATTGTCGGGCATCTCCAGACCAACAAGGTCAAATACCTCGTCCGCTTCGCCTCCGAGTTCCACGCCCTCGACAGCATCCGCCTCGCCGAAGAACTGAACCGGCGCCTGGAACTTGAAAACCGCGATCTCGACGTCTTCGTCCAGGTCAACACGTCAAACGAGGATAGCAAATATGGCCTCCCTCCCGACGCTCTGCTCCCCTTCGTTGAGCGCCTCGCCGATTTTCCGCGCCTCAAGCCACAAGGCCTCATGACCCTTGCCCTCTTCAGCGCCGATCCCGCGCGCGTCCGTCCTTGCTTTCGTCTCCTCGCCGATCTGCGCGAACGCGCCCTCGGCATTCATCCGGGCCTGACCAGGCTCTCCATGGGCATGTCGGGCGATTATGAAATCGCCATCGAGGAAGGCGCCGACATTGTCCGCGTCGGCCAGGCTATCTTCGGCCCCCGCCCCACCAGCGATGCCCATTACTGGCCTGGCGCGCCAGGCTGAGCCGACATTTCGAAATGCCAAAAAGGAAAAGGCCCACAAGACTGAAGTCTTGTGGGCCTTTTTTGGTTGCGGGAGCAGGATTTGAACCTGCGACCTTCAGGTTATGAGCCTGACGAGCTACCGGGCTGCTCCATCCCGCGTCAAACACAGCGCCTCGGCGCGGTGTGAGGGCTATATAGGTGGTAGCGCCGAAGACCTCAACCCCCAACTCGCCCTGAGTGACGCTTTTTTGACGTTTGCGCCCCGACCTCAGCAAAATCAGGCATTTGCAGCGCATGGCATGTGGAAAACTTGTCGTGACATGGCAACCATCCCGCCCCGCCCCTTCCCGCCATCGCGGCGAACGGTCTACCGTCCGCCCCGGTTTGGAACACAGGTTAAGAGGCGTGTCATGGAACTGAAGAAACTCGGACGTACGGGGATCGAGGTCACCGACATCTGCCTCGGCACCATGACCTGGGGCAGCCAGAATACCGAGGCCGAAGGCCACGCCCAGATCGCCATGGCGCGCGATGCCGGCATCAATTTCATGGACACCGCCGAACTCTATGCCGTGCCGGGGAGCCCGGAAACCTCCGGCCGCACGGAGGAAATCATCGGCAACTGGTTCGCGACCCACAAGGATCGCGAAAGCTGGGTGCTCGCCAGCAAGATCGGCGGCGGCGGCAATGCATTCCTGCGCGAGGGCAAGCGCGCCGATGGCGCCTCGATCCGCGTCGCCGTGGATGGCAGCCTGAAGCGCCTCAAGACCGACTATATCGATCTCTACCAGATCCATTGGGCCAGTCGCGGCCACTATCACTTTGAGAACTACTGGCGCTATTCCCCGCACAAGCAGGACACGGCCGACAGTCTCGCCAATCTCGAAGACATGCTCGAAACCCTTGGCGACCTCGTCAAGGCCGGCAAGATCCGCGCCATCGGCGTCTCCAACGAAACCACCTGGGGCATTGCTCAGTGGCTGCGTATTGCCGAAGCCAAGGGCCTGCCGCGCCTCGCTTCGGTGCAGAACGAATACAATTTCCTCCGCCGCCTTTTCGACCATGACCTGGCCGAACTCAGCCACCACGAAGATGTGGGGCTCCTGGCCTATTCCCCTCTCGCCGCCGGCATGCTGACCGGCAAATATCTTGGCGGCGCGGTGCCCAATGGCAGCCGCAAGGAATATCAGAAGGGCTTTTGGCGCCAGAACGAATATTCCGACGCCGCCACCAGCGACTACCTGGCCCTCGCCGCGCGCCACGGGCTTGATCCGGCGCAGATGGCTATTGCGTTCTGCCGCAGCCGTCCCTTCGTCACCTCGACGATCATCGGCGCCACCAGCACCGCGCAGTTGGCGACTGATCTCGGCGCCGCGACACTCACCCTGTCGGATGCAGTTCTCGCCGATATCGACGCGCTCTTCCGCCGCCACCCCCGCCCGCTATAATCGGACCAGCAACGCCTCGGGGGCCGCCGTGACAACCACCCTTCTGACCTCGCTCTTCCCGCTCTTTGCCTACTACGCCTACAATTTCATCGTGCCCCTGGTGGAGCGGCGACGGCCGTCGCTCTCGAGCATCATGAACATGCAGCGCCGGCGCTGGGTCAGTAACGCCACCCGGCGCGAAAGCCCGTTCGATGCCATCCTGTCGGGCAATATCATGGGTTCGGTCAGCTTCCTGGCCTCGACCTCGGTTCTGCTGGCGCTGGCGGTCTTCGCCGTCTTCGGCCAGACCCCGACCTTGATGGAAACGCTCGACACGCTCTCGGTCGACAACACCTTCACCGTGGGCGACGTGCAGATTCATCTCATGGTCATGCTGGTCATGTTCGTCCTGGCCTTCTTCGCCTTCACCCTGTCGCTGCGCCAGTTCAATCACTATTGCATCATGCTCGGTGCGCTCGATCATGACCGGGTAGCTTCGGAAGAAGAAATCGACGCCATCACCCGCATGAACGCGCTCGGCGCCAAGAATTTCAACTCCGGCATCCGCGCCTATTATTTCGCGGTGTCGACCGTTGCCTGGTTCGTCTCGGAATGGCTCGCCGTCGCGGCATGTCTTGCCACGGTGCTGATCATCGTGCAGCGCGAATTCTTCTCGACCGCCCACCGCGCCGCGGCCTCCGCCGCCGTCAGCGCTGCGCGTCACCGCCAGAAGGCTGCCGCCGAAGCCAATCCCGGCCAGGACGAGTTCTGAGCCCAAAACAAAAGGGGGGCTCAACGCCCCCCAAAAAAATCTCTATTTCGACTTGGTCTTGCCGCCGGTCGCCGGCTGGTTGAGCCGGGCGAGATTGTCCACCGCCAGCTGATAGCCCTGCGCCGCCGATTGCTCATAATAGCTCTTGGCCAAAGCGAGATCGACATCGACGCCGAGGCCATTCTCATAGATATGGCCCATATTGTTGAGCCCGATCGGCTGGCCCTTGTCGGCCGCCATTTCGGTCCACTTGCGCGCCTCGTCATAGTCGACCGCGGTGCCGAGCCCATCCATATAGATCAGCCCCAGATTGACCGCGGCGCGCATTTCCCCGCCCTCGGCCGCTTCCTGGTAGAGCTTGCGGGCCCGCGCATAGTCCTGGGCAACGCCGCGTCCGTCTTCATAAAGCAGCGCCAGATTGTGCATGGCGAGCGCCATGCCCTGGTCAGCGGCCAGCTCATAAAGCTCGGCCGCTTCCTTGAGGTCCTGATCGACGCCCTCGCCGTTTTCAAGGAGGAACGCCAGATTGTTCTGGCCATACATGTCGCCCTGGTCGGCTGCGAGCCGATAGAGTTCGGCCGCGCGCGTCGGGTTGGCCTTCTGCCCCAGCCCATCCTGCAGCAGTTTGCCGAGGTTCACCTGGCCGGAAACATCGCCCTGCTCCACCGACCGTTCGAACCAGGCGGCAGCCGCCACATAGTCGAGCGGTACGCCCAGGCCTTCCTGATACATCAGCCCAAGATTGGACTGCGCCTTGGCCATGCCCTGCTCGGCCGCCGCGCGATACCAATGCGCCGCCTCGTTGTAATCCTGCTCGACGCCCTCGCCGAAATCATAGGAAAGCCCGAGGCTGTTCTGCGCCAGGGCAAAGCCGGCCTCGGCGCCCTCCTGCAGCAGTTCGGCGCCGCGCTCCATGTCAACATCGACGCCGTCGCCGGTGATCAGCATGTCACCAAAGATCGCCTGCGCCACCACATGCCCGCCCTTGGCCGCTTCCTCGAACAGCGGCACGGCCTTGGCGGTGTCGCCATTGGCGAAATAGGCGCGCGCCAGCCAGCCCTTGAGCTGGGCCGAATTGGGCTCCTGCTTCAGCGCTTCGCTACAGGCCTTGATCGCGGCGGAGGTATTGATGTCCCAGGTTTCCATGCCGATCGATTCGAACCCGACTTCGTACTGGCTCGACGCCTGCGCCGCGCAGGCGTCAAAGGCGGGCCCGGCAAGGACCGGCGCCGCAGGCAAGGCAATCACCGTCGCCAGGGCCAAAACGGTTTGTCTGGACGACAGGATCGACTTCATGGCTTTCTCCCAAAATTCTGCAGGCTGACGCTGTGGCGCGATGTTAGCCCGGCGATTGCGACCAACAAAAGACCTTTGCGTTATGCTGGTGAACGCCAGCATGATTGCCGCCGGCGGATGGCTCGACTATCACAGCGCCATGGCCCGGCTCATTCTCCTCAACAAGCCTTTCAACGTGCTCACGCAGTTTTCCGGCGGCGAGCCTGGCGGCACGCTGGCCGATTTCGTCAAGGTGCCCGATGTCTATCCCGCCGGGCGTCTCGACAAGGACAGCGAAGGACTGCTGCTCCTGACCGACGATGGCCGCTTGCAGGCCGAGATTTCCTCGCCCCGCTTCAAGCTGCCCAAAACCTATCTGGTGCAGGTCGAAGGCATTCCCTCGGACGAAGCCCTGCAAAAGCTGTGCACCGGCGTCACCCTCAATGACGGCCCCACCCGACCCGCCGAAGCCAGGCGCATCGACCCGCCCGACCTCTGGGAGCGCAACCCGCCGGTGCGGTTCCGCAAGAGCGTGCCCGACAGCTGGATTTCCCTCACCATTACCGAGGGCCGCAACCGCCAGGTGCGCCGCATGACGGCCGCCGTCGGCTATCCGACCCTGCGCCTCGTGCGCTGGCAGATCGGGGATTGGACATTGGAAGGCCTTGCCCCCGGCCAATGGCGCGAGGTCGCAGCCCCGCGCCGCTCCCCGGCGCCGCCGACAGCCGAACGCCGGCCGGTCAATAGGTCGCCCGTCCCCCCGAAAGGTCGAACACGGCGGCCGTCGTAAAGCTGTTTTCACGGCTGACGAGCCAGGCCACCATATTGGCCACTTCCTCGACCTCAAGGAACCGGCCGCGCGGAATGCGGCTCAGCATATAGTCGATGAATTCGGGCTTCAGCTCGTCGAGAATACGCGTCTTGGCCGTCGCCGGAGTAATGGCATTGATGGCGATGTCATATTTCGCCACTTCCTTGCCCACGGCCTTGGTCATGCCGATCACGCCAGCCTTGGCCGCCGCATAGGCTGCGGCATTGGGGTTGCCCTCCTTGGCCGCGATCGAGGCGATATTGACGATGCGCCCATAATTGCGCGCCTTCATGCCCGCAAGAATCGCGCGGTTGACGTGGAAGGCGC
The DNA here is from genome assembly GCF_017307565.1 of Devosia sp. GTDB lineage: Bacteria > Pseudomonadota > Alphaproteobacteria > Rhizobiales > Devosiaceae > Devosia. Next base: position 6,960 of record NZ_JAFKHD010000345.1, on the reverse strand, counting down.
CATTGAGGTCGATATCGATCACCCGCCGCCATTCATCGAGCTCATATTCATCGAGCGGCGCGTTCTTGCCCGCGATCCCGGCGGAGTGGACGAGAATGTCGATCCGCCCCAGGTCCACTTCGACGCTGGCCGTTGCCGCAGCAACCGCGGCATAGTCGGTAATGTCGACGGCAACCGTTGAAGCCGCCCCGATCTCCGCCTTGGCACTCGCGAGGAGATCAGCCCGCTGATCCCACAGGCTCACCCTTGCCCCCGATGCCTGCAACCGGCGCGCCACGGCCAGGCCGATGCCCTGCGCGCCCCCGGTCACGACTGCCACCTGGTCTTTGAGATCGATCTGGTTCACGCGTTTTCCTCCCGCTTGTCCCCTCACCCTAGCGCGTTTTGCGGCCGGCGCGAGGCCCCCAGGGTCCGCGGGACGAACTTTTCCGTTTTCCTGCAAAGCCTTGCCTAGCGCGTCCCCGCGCGACAATTTATGATGTTGACATTCAACTATGCGGAGCGTTTATTGCCGCCCGTTGAGACGACTTTCCGGCCCCACCAATGCTTGTCTGCCAGTGCAATATGATTACCTCGAACGAGATTGAGGACATCGTCCTGGATCTTTTGAAGGCCGATCCGTGGCAGTTGGTGGTCCCGGCAAAGGTGTATTCGGAGCTCAATCGACGTGCGAAATGCGCGGGCTGCGTGCCGAATGTGGTGGACATTATCGTCCAGGTCACAGAGAATTATCACGCCCAACATGCCCATCCGCCTGGTGACGTTGTCACGTTCCAGACAGGGCTTGAAAAGCTCAAGCAGCAACGCAGTGGAGTACGTCGTGAAAGGCGAAGCACAGGTCATCGAGCGGCTTAACGAAGCCCTTTTTCTCGAACTTGGCGCCGTCAACCAGTATTGGGTGCATTATCGCCTGCTGGATGATTGGGGCTACAAGAAGCTCGCAGCCAAGGAACGCGCTGAATCCATCGAAGAGATGCATCACGCCGACCGGTTGATCGAGCGCATCATTTTCCTCGAAGGCCACCCGAACCTGCAGCGCGTCGCGCCGCTGCGCATTGGCCAGACCATCAAGGAAGTCCTCGAAGCCGATCTCGCCGGCGAGTATGACGCCCGCGCCGCCTACAAGGCGAGCCGTGAGCTCTGCGAACAGCTCGGCGACTATGTTTCGAAGAACCTCTTCGAAGCCTTGCTGACCGACGAGGAAGGCCATATCGACTTCCTCGAAACCCAGCTCGATCTTCTCGACAAGATCGGCCCGGAAAAGTACGGCCAGCTCAATTCCGTCTCGGCCGACCAGGCCGAATAAGACGATCAGGTTTTTTGGAAACGCCCGGCTCGTCCGGGCGTTTTGCTGTCCAGCCCCGGGATTTCGGCCAGGGTCAGACGCCAGACGGAGCCCGCCATGGCCTTCCACACCGGCCGCCTTATCGACCATGTGCACCTGCGCGCGCATGATTTCGACAAGACGCTGAAATTCTACAAGGCCGTCTTCGACGTTCTCGGCATCCCGATCACCGCCTCGGGCAAGGACTGGTTCCAGGCCGACGAACTCTTCGTCGACCAGACCCCGGGCGATATCCTGCCCAGCCACATCCATCTCGCCTTCCAGGCGCATAACCGCGCCATGGTCGACGCCTTCTACGAGGCCGCCCTTGCCGCCGGCGGCCAGGACAACGGCCCGCCCGGCGAGCGCGACTACCATCCCGGCTACTACGCTGCCTTCGTCACCGATCCCGACGGCAACAATATCGAAGCCGTCTTCCACGGCCCCAGCAAACGCTCCGCCGCCTCGGTGGTGATCGAGCCGCAGCATTAACGACGCCGCCCCTCGGCGCTCGCCAACACCCCCTCCCATCCTCCCCCATCAAGGGGGAGGTGTTGCATCGAGTATGTGGCTAGATAGTGCCACGCCCTCCAGACAGCACCTCTCCCTTGATGGGGGAGGATGGGAGGGGGGGGAGCCACAAACGCAGACCCCGCTCAATCCTCGATCGGCTGGAACATCGAATTGAGCTGCGACAGGATCTGATCCATCGGCGCCACCGATTCCGGCAGCTGCTCCGGCGCCTCGGGCGCCACAGCCACATAGGGCACCCCACTCGGGAAGGCGCCAAAGCGCTGGAAGAACCCGACCATGTCGTCGAGCACCGGCATGCGCCAGCGCCACAGCGCGCCCATGGCGATCACCGGCTCCATATGGCCAAAGCCTTCATAATACTGCGTCGTCACCCACACGCCCTGCGCCCGCAGCCGTTCGGCAAAGTGGTTGGTGTTCTGCACACGCACGATGGGGTCGGTGGTGCCGGTCGCCAGATACATTGGCGGGGCATCGGAGGTAATGAGATTGACCGGCTGCGTCCCCTCGGGGTTCGGCGCTCGGCCAAAAGCCTCCTGCACTTCGCTATATTCGAAGGGATAGAAGTCATAGGGCCCCGAAAGCGCTGCGACGGCGAGGATCGGCATGGTTACGCCAAATTCGCGCCGATAGGACGGATCGAGCGCCAGCATCACCGCATTATAGGCGCCGGCCGAATGCCCGGCGAGAAACAGCCGGTTGGGGTCGCCACCGTAATTGGCGATATTGTCCTGCACCCAGCGCATCGCCGCGGCACTGTCATAAAGGAAGTCGGGGAACCGCACTTCCGGCACCAGACGGTAGTCGGCAATGACGGTGATGAAACCGCGCGAAGCCAGCGCCCGGCCGACAAACTGATAGTCGCTGCGCTCTCCCCGGCTCCAGCCGCCGCCATAGATGAAGAACACCACCGGCGCCGGCGCGCCGCGCTGCTCCGGCCCATAGATATCGAGCTTGTGCCGCGGCCCATCGGCATAGGGAATACCATCCCCGATCTTGGACGTGCCGGCATCCATCGATGTCGGCAGGTTGAACGGGTCCATCACCGAGAGGGCAAAAGCCGGGATCGGCAGCAGCGAAACGAGAACCGCGAGCGCGGCAAGAATACGAATTCTGGACATTCGACACAAAGATCTAGGGAGGGAAGCCTTGGCACCGTATAGCCGAAAGCCGGACATATTGTGACCCGCTGGCCGGGGCCAAATGGGCGAAGGCAGGCGCACCGTTTTGGCGCTGGCCTGCCCTCTACTTAAGCCCCCCGAGTCTGCGCCCCTGGGGTTAACGAGAGGTTAACGCACTATCACGCTTTCGCGCGATCAGCGCTTCAGCCGGTCGAGCAGCAGGCCCGAAACGTGGCCGTCTGCCGGCACGCCCGCCCGCGCCTGAAAGGCCATCACCGCCGCCCGCGTCTTGGGACCGATAACCCCGTCGGGCGTGCCGACATCATAGCCGGCGCGCGACAGCAGCGACTGCACCTGGGCGCGCTGGTCCTTGTTGAGCGCATAGTCCCCGGCGGGCCACGCCGTCGCAAAGCTGCCCCCGCCGATGATCCGGTCGGCCAGATGCCCGACGGCCAGCGCATAGCTGTCCGAGTTGTTGTAGCGCTTGATCACATCGAAATTAGGCAGCAGCAGGAAAGCCGGACCATTGGCCCCCGCGGGCATGTAGAGCCGGCCCACATCGCTCGCCCGCGGAAAGGCCCGGCCGGAGACGCGGGCAATCCCCATCTGCTGCCATTGGCTCAGCGGCGCCTTTTCAATCTGTCGGGCGCGGGCAAAATCAAAACCTTTCGGCAGCTTGACTTCATAGCCCCAGGTCTCCCCAGCGCGCCAGCCAAAGGCATTGAGATAATTGGCCGTCGAACCCAGCGCATCGGGCACCGAGTTCCAGATATCCTTGCGCCCGTCGCCATTATAATCGATCGCATAGCGCATGAAGCTCGAGGGCATGAACTGGGTGTGCCCCATGGCTCCGGCCCAGGAACCCACCATCTGGTCGGGCGTGATATGCCCGTCCGAAACGATGCGCAGCGCGGTCAGCAGCTCCTTGCGGAAAAAGTCGGTGCGATAGCCGCCCTCGGTGAGGGTGGCGAGCGCATGGATGGTGTTGTTTCCACCCATGAAGCCGCCGAAATTGGTTTCCATGCCCCAGATGGCAAGGACGATTTCCGGCTGCACGCCAAAGCGCTGCTGCGTACCGGCAAGGGTTTTGGCCCATTCGGCGCGCATCGCCGCGCCCTTGCTGGCCTGGGCCGCGGTCACGCGCTTGTCGATATATTGCTGCACGGTCTGGGAGAATTCTGGCTGCTTGCGCGTCAGTTCCATGACCTTGGAAATCGGCGAATAATTGGCAAAAGACGCATCGAACGCCTGCCGGCTGACGCCCATGGCCTGCGCGTCGGGCCAGAGGCTGCGCACAAAGTCGGCGCTGTTCGCATGCGCGGGAGCCGCCATGCCAACAACAAGGGAGAGAGCCACAAGGGCTTTGCCAAAGGCGAAAAGTCCGCCGGATCGGATCATGTCGAGCCTCGTGATACGCGCTACTAGAAAGTCACGAGCGCGCCGGCTGAACAGCTTTCGGGCGCGCGTATCAAATAATTAACGCACCCGATTAAGATCACCTTAAGGCAAAAGCCCCGGCCGATCACGATGAGTTCAAGCCGGTTCTTCGCCCCCCGGCGGCAGTTCGGCAAGACGTCCGCCCCGCTCACCGACATAGCGCATGCGCGGCGTTGGCGTGTCGATGCCGCGCTCGGCAAAGAGCCGCATCAGAACCTCGCTATAGTAGCGCCCCGCGCCCCACTGTTTGCCCGCCAGCGTCTTGATGCGCGAGCGCAGCTTGACCGAAGCCGGCGTGATGGCGATCAGCCCCTGCAGGTCGAGATCGTCGAGGATCACCGCCTTGAAGTCGGGCTGCTCCATCACCTGGGCAAAAGCGTCACGCATCGCCTGCTTGGCGCCCTCGATGTCGCTGTCATAGGCGATCTCCACCTCCGACACATAGAAGGAGAAGCCGCGCATCATGTTCGACACCTGGTCGACCGACGAGAACGGAATGAGGTGTACCGTGCCGGTCATGTCGCGAATGGTCACCGAGCGGATGGTCAGCTTTTCAACCACGCCCGACTTACCGGCGGCCTCCACCACATCGCCTTCGTTCATCACATTCTCGAACTGGATGAAGATGCCGGTGATGATGTCCTGAACCAGCTTTTGCGCGCCAAAACCGATGGCCAGACCGACGACACCGGCACCGGCGAGGAGCGGGGCGATATTCACCCCGATCTGGGCCAGCGCCAGCATCAGGCCGAAAATCACCAGCGCCACGGTGAAGGCGTTCTTGAAGAGATTGAGCAGCGTCTTCTCGCGCGGCGTCACCGCCTTGCCCGCGCTGGCATTGAGCCGATATTCGACCCACGATGCCACCACGACATGCAGCACAATGGCGACGAGAATGATCAGCGCCGCCGACACCACCGAGCCGGCAACCGCCAGCCCCTCGTCGCTCGCAATCCAGCTGGCAAAATCAAAGAGATCCCAGGCCTGTCCCACCGAAATCACGACCGCCGCGATCACAACCCAGCGCACCACGGCCATCACCGCTGGCACAAAGGCCTGCAACCGGCTTTCGAGCAGCGGCAGACGCTGGCTGATATCGGGCGGCAGCCGCAGTCCGACATTGACGAAGCGGCCGATAAAGCCGACCACGAGCGAACCCACCACGATGGCGATCAGCGACTGCAGCGTCGCACCCAGCATGAAGGGCAGCGCCTCGTCGGGATTGGCAAACCACACGACAAGCAACGCCAGCAGGTAGGTGATCGCCAGCACGTGCCAGTGCTGCCCGACCGCCGCCAGCACGCGCCACAGGCCCGAACTACCACGACGCACCGACAGGTCCGAGAGCCAATTGCGCACATCGTCCTTGTTCTGCAGCACGATGATCACGCCCACGGTGACGACCGTGATCATGATCAGCACCTGCACAGCAGCAGCCGCAGCCGGCGAAATCGCCGTCCGCAGAAGCGGGGCGACAAACATGAAAGTATAGCCGAGCAGCGACACGACCCGCGCCAGCCAGAACGACCAATAGGCCGCATTGTCATCGGTAACGGGCAGGAAGCGCAGCGTCGTCAGCCGCGGCGCCAGCAGCACCCGGACCGCCAGCTTGCACAGTTCGACGAGCAGGAAGGCATTGAGCAGCAAGCTCTGGTTGATGCCCATTTCGCCGCGCGGCGTCGTGCCGAAATTGAGCGCCAGGATATAGCCAAAGGCCCAGGCGACGATCACTGTCAGCGCATCGAACAGCACACCGACCGCAACGATCCCCATCTTCTGCCAGGCATTGCGATTGGCGGCGCCGCGCGAAATTCCCGCCAGCACCGGCCGCACCAGCAGTTTCATCAGCCAGAAACTGCCGAAGAGTCCCGCGAGTACGACGCCAAGATTGACCGCCAGCGTCCGCAGCGCGTCATAATCTGCCGCCAGCGTCCCCCTGAAAGCCTGATGAAAATTGGTGAAAATCCCGCCGATCGCCCGCACGGTCGCCGAAGCCCCCTGCGCCACGCCCCGCGTATACTCGGCCAACTGCCGCGCGATGCTGAGATCGGGCAGGACTTCCTCGGTTGGTGTCTCTTCGGCCGTCGTCGGCGCCGCCTGCTTCAGGCGCTCGATCAGCGCCGCCCGCGCCGTATCGTCTTCCAGAATGCGCACGAGATCGTCGACCGCCTGGCTCGATTCGGTGGCGCTATTCTCAGTGCTCGCAGGCACACTTGTGAGCCCGGGCACCTGCGCAAAAGCCGGCGTTGCAAGCAGGATAGTGAAAAGGAAGAGACGAAGAAGCAACTGCATAGCCATCGCAATGACGATCAAAATGGGCCTCAGCATGGCGGTCCCCGTCCCGAGGTCAACCCCCACACGGCGACTATTCTCTAGTCCTGAAGCCGCCTCCCCGCGTTGCCGTCCTCCCTCTCAGCCTTTCCCCGTACCCGGCTCCGCATTTTTCCGCGGAACCTGCAAAGTTGGGATAGCGCGGCCTTTGTGCTATTATGACGAGCGGAAAGAAGAACGACCGGGTTCAAAAGAGCTTCAGCCCCCATCGCCCTG
>NZ_JAFKHD010000283.1 GCF_017307565.1 Devosia sp. | reverse complement strand
AGCAGCGCGTCTGCATTGCCCGTGCACTTGCTGCCAAGCCCGACCTCATCATCTGCGACGAGGTCACTTCGGCGCTCGATCCGCTGGTGGCCGAAGACATCCTCAAACTGCTCAAAAACCTGCAGCAGGAATTGGGTCTGTCCTACCTCTTCATCACCCACGATCTCGGCGTCGTCCGGCGCCTCGCCGACCGCACGCTCGTCATGCAGCGCGGCAAGATCGTCGAGCAGGGCCCGACGGCGGAAATCTTCCAGCCGCCATTCCACCCCTATACCGAAGAGCTGGTGACGTCCGTGCCCGAACTGCGCCGCGACTGGCTCGATACCGTGCTGGCCAAGCGCCAGCAGGCGACCGCCTAGAACTGGACTTTTTCCATGACCATCCGCATCACCGAACATATCTGGATCCCCCTCAGCGACGGCACGCGCCTTGGTGCGCGGCTGTTCCTGCCCGAGGACGATGCAAAAGTCCCCGCGATCCTTGAATACATCCCCTATCGCAAGCGCGATGGCACCCGTGGCCGCGACGAGCCCATGCACGGCTTCTTCGCTGAAAACGGCTATGCCGCCATCCGCGTCGACATGCGCGGCACGGGCGAGAGCGACGGCCACATGGCCGACGAGTATCTGAAGCAGGAGCAGGACGATGCGCTCGAAGTCATCGCCTGGATATCAGCCCAGCCCTGGTGCGACGGCAATGTCGGCATGATGGGCAAGAGCTGGGGTGGGTTCAACGGGCTGCAGGTCGCCTCTCGTCGGCCCCCGGCGCTGAAGGCCATCATCACGGCCTATTCGACCGACAATCGCTATACTGACGACATCCACTACATGGGCGGCCTGCTGCTCAACGATAATCTCTGGTGGGGCACGATCATGCTGGCCTACCAGAGCCGGCCGCTCGACCCCGAGATCGTCGGCGAGGGTTGGCGCGAGGCCTGGCTGAAGCGCATCGAAAACCTGCCCTTCTTCCCCGCGCTCTGGCTCGAACACCAACGCTATGACGACTACTGGAAGCACGGTTCGATCTGCGAGGATTTTTCGGATATCGAAGTCCCCGTGCTCGCCATTGGCGGCTGGGCCGACAGCTATACCAATGCCGTGCCGCGTCTGCTCGAAGGACTCAAGACGCCGCGCAAGGCAATCATTGGCCCCTGGGGCCATATCTATCCGCAGGACGGTGTTCCCGGTCCGGCCATCGGCTTCCTTCAGGAAGCCGTGCGCTGGTGGGACCATTGGCTTAAGGGCAAAGATACCGGTGTCATGAATGAGCCGGATCTTCGCGCCTATATCAATGACAGTGTCGCCCCCACCGGCACCCGCACCGATGCACCCGGTCGCTGGGTCGGGGAGGCAAACTGGCCGTCTGCGTCCATTGCCCCCAAAACCTTACAGCTCGGTGGTGACCATGGCCTTCATACCGGCAGTTCCCCTGCCGGCATGCTGACCATTTGCTCACCACAGAGCCACGGCAAGGCCGGTGGCGAATGGATGGGCACCGGCTGCGTCGGCGAACACCCGACCGATCAACGTCTCGATGACGGCAGCGCTCTCGTCTTTGACTCCCTTGTGCAGACAGAGAGCTTTGACGTCCTCGGCGCGCCGGTGCTGAAACTCCGCCTGGCTTCGGACAAGCCAGTGGCCCAGGTCTCGGTCCGTCTGTCAGACGTGCGCCCCGATGGCACGGTCACTCGCGTCAGCTATCAGGTGCTCAACCTGACCCATCGCGACAGCCACGAGCAGCCCGAAGCCCTCGTCCCCGGTCAGTTCTACGACGTCAGCGTAAAACTCAACGATTGCGGCCATCGCTTCGCCGCCGGCCACGCCATCCGCAT
>NZ_JAFKHD010000344.1 GCF_017307565.1 Devosia sp. | reverse complement strand
CACCAAGGGCGCAACGACGGCCCATGTCCGCATCGATATTGGTGGCTCCATCGTGACAGCCTCGATTACCAACCAGGCGGTCGATGAGCTTGGTCTTGAAGTCGGCAAAGACGCCTATGCAGTGGTGAAGGCTTCTGACGTCATGGTCGCGGTAGACTGATATCGCCGACGTCAAAATCGCCTTTCTGGGCGGCCGCCAGCGGCGAAAACAATGTACGGTCGGGCTTGATGTCGAGTAGCGGCGTTCCGTTCAGGCAATCGAGGCCGCGCGCGTAGAGTATGTTGCCTTCGATGCGCTCGAGCTTGACGATCGAGGTCGCTATCGGATTGGGCCGTACGGGCGAGCGGATCGAGAAGACACCGCGGGTCGTGCCGTCGCTTTTTGGACTTTGCAGCACCAGATCGCGCCGGGACTGGTCGAGCCAGTAGAGCAGTTCCAGCCGCCCGTAGAGCGCGACATCCTGTAAGCCGGCAGTCCAAGGCTCGAAGATTTCGATGCGGCAGAGCGGCCCGTCATGGCGCCCCTGCCGCGGGCAATCCATGCGGGACGTCCACGGCGTTTCGATGCGGCCGATATAGAATAGGCCGGCGCTCGGTTTTTCCGGCATCTCGACCTGGAGCTCTCCAGGACGGATTTCCTGCTCACGCACCATCGGAAGACTCCTTGGCTCTGGGGGCGATTGAAGAAGATACGGCGCCGGGCAGGGTGCCTATGACGACATCGACGCCATAAAGACGATGAAGGTTCTTTGGTGTCAGCACGGCACGGGGCGCACCGAACGCATGAAGACGACCGCCCGAGATCAGCGCCACGGCATCAGCGACCCTCAGCGCATGGTCAGGGTGGTGAGTGGAGAGAATAACCGTCAGGCCGGCATCGGCGAGCGAGCGGATGCGATCAAGGACTCGCATCTGATTGCCGTAGTCCAAGCTGGCGGTAGGTTCGTCCATGACAAGAATGCGAGGCTCCTGGGCCAGCGCGCGCGCTATGAGCACCAGCTGGCGCTCGCCGCCCGAAAGTTCGGTATAGGCGCGTGCCGACAGGTGCGACAGCCCAAGCGCCTCCAGGCTTTGGTGCGCAATCTCTTCGTCAAGACGAGAGGGGGCGCCATAGGGGGCAAGATGTGGCGCTCGACCCATCAACACGACGTCAAGTGCCGAATAGGGAAAGAGTGCGGTGTGGGCTTGCGGAACGTAACCGACTGTTCGCGCGAATTCTTGCCGGCTCCAACGCGGCAGCGGGCGATCAAAGAGGCTGATCGCGCCTGACGTGGGTGAGAGGAGCCCCAACATGGTCTTAAAGAGCGTGGTCTTGCCTACGCCGTTGGGGCCGAGAAGGCACGTGACGCCGGCTGAGATACTCATAGAGATATCGGAGAGCGCGGGTCTGCCATGGTATCCCACACTGAGACTGTCGAGGGCGAAACTTACTGCCATCCGCGCCTCCCGGAAGCCAGAAGCCAGAGGAAGAATGGGGCGCCGATTGCGGCGGTCAGGATGCCCAGGGGCACTTCGATCCGGGCGATGGTACGCGCCAGAATGTCGACGATCAGCAGAAAAATGGCGCCGAACAGCATTGAGGCAGGAAGCAGACGACGGAAGTCGGGGCCAACCAGCAGTCTGGCAATATGGGGAATGACTAGGCCGATCCAGCCGATAGCGCCAGCTATCGACACAGACGAGGCGGTGACGAGCGTCGCGGCAGCAATGAGAACGGGCCGGAGGATGCGCGTATCGACACCCAGCGCCCGAGCCTCTTCATCGCCAAGAGACATGAGGTTGACCTGCCAGCGCAGTACGAAGAGGGGGACGAGACCAAGCAGAACGGCCGGCAAGATGCCGAAGGCATCGCCGCGGGTAACGGAGGTGAGGCTGCCGAGCAGCCAATAGGTGATGGCCGGAAGTTGATCGTATGGGTCGGCCAGGATCTTTATGAGCGATATGCCGGCGCCCGCTATGGCCGAAATCGCAACGCCAGCCAGTACCAGCGTCAGCACCGGGTCCCGGTGCCTGAGCGCGAGGCCGACCGCGTAAACCGCCAGCACTGCAGCGATGCCGCCGGCAAAGCTGGCGAGTTGGATGGCGATAACGGGGAGCGAGAGGAAAATGCCAAGCACCGCCCCGAGGCTAGCCCCGGTCGAGACACCAAGGATGTCCGGGGCCACCAGCGGATTACGGAACAGTGCCTGGAAGGTCGCGCCTGCCGCAGCCAGTGATGCGCCAATCAAGATGCCAGCGACAATGCGTGGCATTCGGACATTCCAGATCACGGTCTGGATCGTTGGATCGTATTCCGTTTTTCCCCAGGTCCAGCCGAGCCAGGCATCGGCAAGCTCGCTAAGTGAAAGGGGGAATTTGCCGATAGACATGGCAAGAACAATGACCGCCAGCAAAGCGGCGGCCATTGCTCCTGTCGATATTTTGCTCAGGGAGCCCAACGACTTCAGTTGACGGCTGGCAGGGCCCCCGCAAGCAGCTTCCCGACCTGCTCATCCGTGATGTCGACACCGTAGAACAGATTGAAGAACTCCTTGGTTTCCGCCGTCAGGTCGATGTCGACGGCTTCGGGATAGAACAGCTCCTGCAGCCAGCGGACCCCAATCAACCGATTGGCCGAGGGCGGGGAGTCGATCCAGCCGAAAGGCAGCGCAGGCGCAACATAGACGGCGCCATCAGCGACTGCCTTGATACCGGCCCAATCGGGATTGGACAGCGCGGCCTTGGCAAAGCTGGCGCGGGCGGCAACAACGATATCGGGATTCCAGACAAGAATCTGTTCGAGCGAGACCTCGGATAGGCCACCTTTGCCTGCCGCTGCCGCGACATTGGTGGCGCCGGCGGCTTCCAGAATTTCGACATTGATCGACCCGGAGAGACCGGTTTCGAGACCCTCGTCACCGCGGCCGTAGTAGACAGTCGGTCGCTGGGCGGCAGGCACGCTATCGAGGGTTGTGGTCAGTTGAGAAAGGGTTTCATCGGCATAGGTGGCAAGCAGGTCGGCGCGCGCGGATGCGCCAAGAAGGTCGCCCAGGAGGCGGTAGGTGTCCCCTGACTTTTCGAAGCTGCCGTCGATGAGGATATAGGGAATCCCCGTTTGTTCCTGCACGCGATTGGCCAAGTCGATATAGGTGTCGTTGACCGTGCCGACGTCGATAATGACGTCAGGATTGGCCTGGAGTACGACCTCCATATTCGCACTGCCGCCCTGGCCAGTGAGGCGGCCAAAGGCCGGAAGTGCGGCAGCTTCCGGGGTGAGGAACTCTTGAGCCGACTTGCTTGGTTCGTTGACCCAACCGGCGAGTTTATGGGGGGCGAGCGTATAGACCAGAACTGCTGCCGGTGGCCCTGCTGGCAAAACGACGCCGATATCATCGGGGATTTCGACAACGCGCCCGCCGGCGTCGGTAAATTCGCGCGCGTGAATGGCGGTGGAGCCGAGGGCAAGAGCAGTCAAGGCGAGCAGGCGTCCGAGCATCGATGTCTCCCGTTGAAATCAATGCCGAGTAGTAGGCCACAACGATATGTTTGACAAAACATATCGAGGGCGAAGGTAACCGGCTGGCCGTCCGATGGCGAGTGCAAAGCTGCTCCGCTCAATTCGGGCGTTCACATGGAAGCTCGAGATGGCCAAAAGTGATTTTGGACGTGGCAGCGACTCGGTGAACTGCGACTGAAACGGTGTTGCGCCGCTGCTGCCTCTGCGAAGGCGGGCCCTTCGCGAGCGGATGTTTTGGGGAGTGCCTCATGATCAGAAGCGAACGTCTGGCGGAGGTCGCGGCGGCCCTTGTACTTGTCGTGGGTATGGGGTTTGGCCGGTTTGCGTTTACGGGTCTCTATCCGCTCATGGTTGCTGACGGTCAGTTGTCGCTCACGGGCGGGTCTTATGCTGCGTCGGCGAATTATGCGGGCTATCTTGTCGGCGCCCTTCTGACCGCGGCGCTGTCCAGCGTTCCAAGCCGAATGCTGTGTGCCGTATCCATCGCCGCGACCGCGCTTACACTGGCGCTTCTGGCGCTGCCACAGCCTGAATGGCTGCTGGTCGTTATCCGCGGCCTATCGGGCGTTGCAAGTGCAGTGACCATGGTAGCAGCCTCGCGCTGGCTGCTCAGTGACCGAGGGCAGCATAACGGTTCTCCGGCGCTATTTTCGGGCGTCGGTATCGGTATCCTGTTTTCGGCTGAGGTCATTGCAGCCGGCAGCGTGCTTTCGCTTTCAAGTTGGAGCATTTGGCTGCTCCTTGGCCTTGCCTGCCTGGTATGCGGCGGCATGGCGATCGTTATTCAGGTCGTCCTAGAAAGAGAAAAGCGATCCGGCCGGGACTCTCCGCGTGACGAGGACAGGCCCGGCACGGTCGGCGCGAGACGGTTGATCGTCATCTATGGCCTTGCGGGGTTCGGCTACATTGTCACAGCTACCTACCTACCACTTCTGGTCAAGGAGGCGATCGCGCCGATCGATCCGGTCCACGTCTGGGCGATCTTTGGCGCAGCCGCCATCCCGTCTTGCTTCCTCTGGCACAGACTTTACCGGCAATGGGGGACCAATCTGTCGCTTTGCGCAAACCTCATCGTTCAAGGCATCGGGGTGGCGCTGCCATTGCTGCATGCGCCCGTGCCCTATTTGCTGAGCGCGCTGTTAGTTGGTGGAACCTTTATGGGAACTGTCACCATCGCCATGCCTGCCGCACGACGTGTGGCCCACATGCTTCGCTTCAATATCCTTGCCATCATGACGGCAGCCTATGGCCTCGGTCAGATCATTGGCCCGTTGATCGCCAGCTACCTGTTCGCGCAGACCCAGGCATTCGACGCGTCGCTGGCTGTGGCTGCGGTTGTCCTCATGCTCGCGGCCGCGCTGAGCTTCCCAGCGGTCGGCACAAACAGATCTGTCGCCAGCTTTCCGCCGTCAGAGGGCGCCGATCAAAATCGCCGAAACGGCTGATCGGCTCCAATCCGCTCCGACGCAGCAGTAGAAGCAGTTCTTGCGGATAAATCTGACGCATAGAGATCGTCGTGTGCCGAAATGCGGGGGCTGACTGGGTAGACCAGAACCAGTCCGCCTGACTGATCTGTGAGACCGGATCGTAGACGATTTCTTCATCGATCAAAACGCTTCCCAACCTGGGATGTTGGAAAGTGCCCAGTCGCTGGCGCGTGCCTGGAGGCTGGCTAAGCAACCGGGCATTGGGAACAAAGACATCGAAGGCGAGTACGCCGTTCGGCGCCAAGTGCCGCCGGATCGCATCAAAGGTCCCGCCAAGATCTTCTGCGGTCAGCAAATGCATGAGAGAATTGGCGGCAACTACGATGGCGTCAAACTGCCTGCCAAGGTCAAAGTCCCGCATATCCAATTCGAGGAATTCGACGCGACTCCCGTCACGTTTGGCAGCAGTTCTTGCCTGTTCCAGCATCGTCTTGGACAGGTCGCCAGCAGTCACCCGCGCCCCGCTTTCTGCGAGAGGAAGAGCGACACGTCCGGAGCCGCAGGCCAGTTCCAGAACGCTTCGGGCCGCACCGCCGGTGGCCTCGACATAAAAGCGCTCCATGGCTTCGTCGCGCGGTGCGACAAGGTCGTAGAGCTCGGCGTCTTCATAAAGGCCGTTCATTGCTTCATTGACCTTACGGGCCATCGGCGTTGACCGCTAGCTGGTTGCAATTGCTTCCTGCCCCGCTTTCTTCCGATTCCCCTCGGGCAAGAGGCGTTGCAGGATGTCCGCTAGAGTAATGACGCCGCTTATTTTGTCACCTCGCGTGATAACGGCAAGCTGGACGCTGGCGGCGCGCATGTTGGCCATGGCTTCGTATATCGGTGTTTCCGCGTCGAGAACGAAAGCGGTCCGTGCCACACTTGCGGCGGGTGCATCGTCATCCTTGAGCAGGGTGTCCCTCAGATGCACGACCATCGGCTGCAGCGGATTGGCCATCACGATACGCATGTGTCCCGAGCTTGACGCCACATCCCGCACATCGGCGATACTGGCGTCAGCGTTGACCGAAGTCACTTGTGAGGATGCCAGCAGGCTCGCAACCGGCTTGGAGCCCAGGTCAATCAGCGCAGACAACTGTTGGTGCACCACTGGCTCAAGCGCACCGACATCGGCCGAGTGGTCGACGAGCTGCCGGATGGTGGCGACGTCCTGCCCGCCCACGGCAGCGCTTTCCACGGGTTCGACGCCCGCGGCGTGCACCAGTTTGTTGGCAATGCGATTGATCCAGATGAGCATTGGGCGCAACGGCCAGATATAGGCCTGCGAAATCGTGCCGATGGCCAGCGCCGACTTTTCTGGATGTGCGATTGCCCAGGATTTTGGGGCCATCTCTCCCGCAACAAGGTGGAGAAAGGTGACGAAGAACATCGAAAGCAGGAAGGACGCACTGTCCGCAACGAGATAGGGCATGCCCCAGCCCAGGAAGATCGGTCCTAGAAAGGAATCGACGGCGGGCTTGGTGATCGCGCCGAGGGCAAAGGTGCAAACGGTGATGCCCAGCTGCGCGCCTGCCAGCATCAGCGTCAGGTCGTTCATGCCGCGCAGGGCTGCGCGCGCCGAGCCGCTATGTGGTGCCAGCTCCTCCAGGCGGTGGCGGCGTGCCCCCATCAGTGCGAACTCGATTATTACGAAGAACGCACTGAGGAGGATGAGAGCAAGGGTAGCGAGGGTGACGAATATCGGACCGGTCATGTCTGTTACTCCTCTTCCTCGATCAGTTTGACGCGCACTTTCGTTGGGACGTGGCGCTCGATCTCAAGCACTTCGACCTCGAGCCGACGCGGTACCGGATCTTCGGCGACGAGGTCGGAGGCTTCGATGGGCAGCTCCACGATCGCGGTGTCTGCCGGGTCTGGCAGGCGACCCAGTTCCGCGATCAGGAGACCCGCTATGGTTTCGAAATCGCCTCGCGGGAGCGTCTGGTTGAGGTGGCGCTCGACCTCATCCAGGTGCACATCGCCCTCCATGATCCAGACACCCTCGGCTTCGGCATGGACAGGAAGAACAACGTCGAGATCGTGCTCGTCGGTAATCTCACCGACGATTTCCATGGCAATGTCCTCGATCGTCAAAATGCCGGCAAAACCGCCATATTCGTCGATGACGCAGACCATTCGGTCGCCGCTCTCAGCCAAACGCTGGAGGGCGTCCGGCAGCGGCATGAGCGTGGAAACGACGGACGCTGGGCGCATGATGGCGCTGGCCGGGGTGTCGAGTGCTGCGGCCTTGATGAATGGCAGGATGTCGGTCAGTTGCACCACACCCACCGGAGAGTCCTCGTCGTCGACCACGGGATAGCGGGTGTGGGCGCGTGCCATCAACTCGCGCACCTCCCCGACGGTACAATCGGGGTCGATCCAGTCCACCTGCGCTCGCGGCACCATGGCGTGTTCCACGTTGCGATGAGAGAAGTCGAGGATGCGGTCCATCATCAGCGAGAGTTCGAGCGGTAGGTCGCCACTTTCGCGGGAGTCGGCAATGATATGGGGCAGGTCTTCGGCTGATGCGCTGACATCGAGGTCGTGGACGGGTTCGATGCGCAGCATACGCAGGAAGAGATTTGCTGAGATGTCGAAGAAGCTGATGATCCAGCCGAACACGGACAGATAGAGGGTCGTCGACATGGCGAGCGCCTTGGCCAGTGGCTCGGGTGCCGCAATCGCCAGGTTCTTTGGAAACAACTCACCAAAGATCATCTGGACCACCGTTGCCAGCATCAGCGCCAACACCGTGCCGACGCTGACCCCCACGGAAGCCGGCACGCCAACGCCGCCCAGAAGCGTGCCCAGAGACTGGCCGACAAGCGGCTCGGCAACGTAGCCGACCAGCAGGCCGGTGACCGTGATGCCGAGCTGGGCGCCTGACAGCATGAAACTGGTTCGCTTGGTAACAGAGAGGGCGCGTTTTGCGGCGACATCGCCCTGTGCCGCGAGCGCTGCCAGTTTGGTGCGATCGACGGCCATGTAGGCGAATTCCTGGGCAACGAAGTAGCCGTTTGCCGCGATGATGGCGAGGATGACCAGAATGCCAATCAGAAGAAGAAGCAGGGGTTCAAGCATGGAAATTGGCAACGATCATGAGTGTGGGACGGGCATCTGGCGAGGAGATGGGGAGCATCGACGACACGGCAGGCAACAGCGCTTTCCGTGAAGAGACGCTTTGCACCTTGGTCGAGTTGCATTTGAAGGGGGAGGTGTTCATGCCGGCGAACAGCCGGGCAGAGCAAAGTCCTGGCCTGACGCCCTGCCAATGCGTCCGGCAAGACTGGCCGCCGATTTGAGGACGTTGTTGGGTGTCGGCGCTAGCGAGACGATCCTGCTGGAGGCTGCGGCGGCCAAGGGATGAGTGCGCCCGTTCGCCGGCTCCAAAGGCCAGGCGTGCCGGTGCCTCTCGCGGAGGATCTTGGGGGCACGGCGGGCTTTGCGGTCGCCCCTGGGCCGGATGGGGCCGTCTGGCCCCTGATGCGAATACGAATATGCCCGGCTTGCCGCCTTGTCTCGCATCATATCTGCCGAGAAACGACAGTCGTCATGTGACGGCTCATCGTCCTCGGCGGGACTTCGACTCGGTTCGTTCATCTGGACCTAAGAGCCGAGGTGGCCGTCGTTGGTCTGCTGGGGGATGTCACGTCGAAGTCGCCTTTCTGTATGGCATGAGGGTATTTTGGTGAATGCGGGTGAAGCTAAGATGATCGAGGAACGTCATGCCCGTCAGTACAACGTGTCAAAGAGCGTGGAGGCGATGGTTCGGACGGTCTTCTCATCGCTCGAGCTGACAAGGACATAGGCGATCTCGCCAACCTGCCAATGACCGAGTGTGCTCTGCCCGTGCTGCTCGACCGTCGGCGGCAGGACGCTGAAATAGCCCGGCCTTGCCGCAAAAAGCGATACTTTCCCGAGGTCTGCGGAATCGATTGCCATCTCGACGCTTGGCCCGAAGCAGGAGGGATAGACCTGAACGTCGGTGACGTCCCACTGTTCCGGCAGTTCAGGCATCACGATTGCGGTCGCGGACAACAGCTCCTCTCGATCATATTCCGGCGCTTCGGGCTGCGAAACCATTACTGCCCGAAGCTGACTGATCGAGTGTGCCTGGAGGGCCGCTTCCATATAGTAGTTCATCTCGCCATCGTGTGGCCGCTGAGCTGCCAGGTTACCCACCAGCGCGCCGGCCCCCACCAAAAACGTGACGACGAAGACAGGCCTCAGCCGGTGAAGAAAAAGACGCCGCAGCAAGGCTCCCTCCAGACGTCTCGCGCGTTTCGTCGTGAGTGGCTGGGCCGTAATTGCGGAATCGGTCATGGCCAGTTTCAGCTCATGGGTCGATCGGAGATCTTCCATGACGCCGGCCGCCTTTTCAGGGGTTTTTGCCAGATAGGCCTCGACCTCCACCCGCCGCGCCGCACCAAGCTGGTCGTCGACGTAATAGGCAAGGTCTTGTTCCGTTATGGGATCGCTAGTCATTGCGCCGTCCAACAATTTTGAGGTGCGATGCCCACGTCTCGCTTTCTCGCTCGCGCAGGGCGTGGCGTGCTCTCGAGACGCGGGAGAGTACTGTACCCTCGGGTATGCCCAGTATCTGTGCCGCCTCGGGGTAGGTCAGTCCCTCGATCGCGACAAGATGCAGGGCCTCGCGCTGTTCGTCTGGTAGCTGGAGAAAGGCTCTGCGTACCTGGGCCAGGCGTACGGCGTCCTCCTGGTTCGGAGGCATGACGGCTGATGCCGGCTCCATGGCAGCTTCGTTTTTTTGCCGAATGTTTCTGGCACGCAGCCCATCTATGAAGGCGTGGCGAAGAATTGCCATCAACCACGGCTTGAGCGCGCTACCGACCCTGAAAGAAGCGCGGCGATCATAGGCACGCGCCAAAGCTTCCTGCACCAAGTCCTCGGCGTCATCGCCCCGCCGCGTCAAGGCAAGGGCGTAGCGACGAAGATCAGGCAGGTGGGTATCCACCTTGAACGGTTTTTTCGGCATCGTGACATAATATACGTCGAACTGTTCCAAACCCTTCCAACGTAGCTGCACTTTTTCTATGGCTGGCCTGAGGTGGTTTTGCGGGGCGCCATAGTTTGCGCTTCGACAGACGGAACCGCCGTATTGCATCGGGTAGTATCGGTAAAATTTGAATCAAAACTACTTGGCTGTTTTTCGATCAGGACAACAGCGGTCCCCTAGCGTGCTCCCAGAAAAGGAGAGCACGACATGGCCAATCGGTATGCTGTTTTTGCAAGTGTTTTGCTCTGCTGTGCCGCAGCTTTTGGGTTTGCCATGCCGGTTTCGGCCCAGAGCATCGATTTCACGAATGCCGCCTTCGTCCCGGTCTCGAGCAGGGGCACCAGCATTCCCATCGGAGCATATGATTTTTGCTCGCGGCTTCCTGGCGAGTGCAAGCCGTTTGCAAAGGTCAAGCAGGCAGAGATCCTGACCCAGGAAAAGTGGACCGAACTGCTCTGGGTAAATGCCAGCGTCAACGCCCGTATCATTCCCATGAGCGACATGGACCTCTACGGTGTTGAAGAGTTCTGGACCTATCCCAACGACGGTTATGGCGACTGCGATGACATCGCCCTGGAAAAACGCCGCGAGCTGATCCAGCTCGGCTGGGCCCCCAGTACCCTGCTCATGACAGTCGTGCGGCAGGCCAATGGCGAAGGTCACGCCGTGCTGATGGTCCGGACCGATCGCGGCGACCTCATTCTGGATAATCTCGAGGGAGAAATTCGCGTCTGGAACCAGACACCGTATCGCTTTCTCAAGCGCCAGTCTCAGGCCAGCCTGGCGAAATGGGTCGATATCTGGGACGATCGCAACGTGGTCATTACCGCTTCCACGGCGCAGTAGCGCCCTCCGATATGGGCTGGAGGTGCTGGGACCGTCGGGGGACAGTTATGGTCCCGGGCGCTATCGTTCGGTTGTCGCGATATATTCATATGATAATATCATTCTCACGTCTTCTTGGAGAAGTGAGACTTTTGTGGCGTTTTCACCTGTACAACTAACCTCTCTGGGCGGTCTTCACGCCGCGGTGCTGAATCAGCTTGGGCAAAGCATCGTGCGTGGGGATATCGCGCCGGGTGCCGTCCTGCCCAATGCCGACGACCTCAGCCTGCAGTTCGGTGTCAGCCGTACGGTCATTCGCGAGGTGGTAAAGGTGCTGGCGGCCAAGGGCATGGTTGAATCCCGGCCCAAGACCGGGACGCGCGTTCGCGCGCGCCACGATTGGAATTTTCTTGATTCCGACATCCTCAACTGGCGGTTCTCCGCCGGCATTAAGAGCGAGGAGGCGAAGTCCATCTTCGAGTTGCGGCGGGCGATAGAGCCGATGGCTGCACGGCTGGCAGCGGAGCGTGCGACGCCAGCGGATATCGCTACTCTTGAGCGCCACTTAGCGCTCATGGAGCACTATGCCGATGACAGCATAAGGTTCGCCGAGCCAGACCTTGCATTTCACCAGGCGATCCTTCGCATGACCGGCAACGAGTTGTTCAGTTCGCTCGCGTCGGTGATCGAAACTGCCCTTGTGGTCAGCTTCCATCTCACGGACGACAACCCCCAGGGTCAGCGCGCCTCTCTCGTGCTTCATCGTCACCTTCTTGAGGCGATCGCGATTGGCGACGCGGATCGTGCCAGCGCTGCTGTTCTGGTATTGCTCGATGAGGCCGAGGAAGACGTCCGTCGCTCGCTCGGGGCGCGACGTTCTCAACGGGCCAGTGGTTGAGATGTCATACCCTGGTCTAGATGAACGCTACCGGTTTGCACTCGACCTCTGCCGTCAGGCTGGTGAAATTGCTCTTGCCGGATTTCGTAGTGCGGGCAGCTTTGCAGTTCAAAACAAGGGGCGTCATGACCTCGTCACCAGCATAGACCTCGAGATCGATAGCCTGGCGAGAGAAGCCATAAGCAGGACGTTTCCTGAGGACGCGCTTGTTTCCGAGGAAAGCTCCGGAATGCCGGGACGCCGGATCTGGGTTCTCGATCCTGTCGATGGCACGCAGAACTTTGCGCGTGGCATCGCCCATTTTGCCATTTCGCTTGCCTTCGTCGAGGAGGGCGAGGTGTTGTTGGGTATTGTTTATAATCCGGCGACCCGCGAGTTGTTTTCGGCACGAAAAGGGCGGGGTGCCTTCCTGAATGACAGGCGGATCGGGGTAAGCGAGGCAAGCCTTCCAGAGGATGCTGTCGTCGATATTGGCTATTCGACGAGGTTGGCGGAAGGTCGGTACCTCGCCCTTCTGGGCGGCGCCCTTGCTGAAGGTTTCAGCTTCCTGCAACAGGGGTCTGCTGCGCTCGGCCTTGCCCAAGTCGCCTGCGGTCGACTCGAAGCCTATATGGAGCAGGACCTTTTCATCTGGGATGTGCTGGCCGGTCTTCTGCTTGTCGAGGAGGCCGGTGGGTGGAGCATGGCCTTTCCCCCGGACGCTACACGCGGCCATCCTGCCCTCGCCTGCGCCCCTGCATTTAGGGAAACCCTGACGGACCTCCTCGATCGCGCGTAGCGGGCGTTGCCCGATCAGACCCAGCCGGCATCCACGATATATTGCTGGCTGGTGCACATGGCGCTGTCGTCGGCGGCGAGAAAAAGCGCCATGCGCGCAATATCATCGGGCTGGAGACGTGCGGTAAGACATTGCCGCTCAGCGATTTGGCGCTCTCCAGCTTCGTTGAGCCACAGCGCTTTCTGCCGTTCGGTCATGACCCAGCCCGGAACAAGGCAATTGACCCTTATGGCATCAGGCCCGAATTCTCGCGCCAGAGCTCGCGTCATCCCATAGACCGCGGCCTTTGCTGTTACATAGGCGGGGCAATCGGCGTCTCCCACCATCCAGGTGATTGAGCCCAAATTGATGATCGATCCGCCGCCCAGGACTTTCATTTGGGGAATCACCGCCTTGGCGGCGAAGAACTGGTGGCGCAGATTGACCGCCATCCGGTCATCCCAATAGGCGGCGTCGATATCGAGAGTACGGTGCCGGTCATCATTCCCGGCATTGTTGCAGAGAGCGGCAATCGGCCCCTGGTTCAGGCCAATCTTGTTGACCGCTTCGGCAACGGCCCCTGTGTCCCGAAGGTCGCAAGCGACGAAGCAGGGTTTGTTGTTGGGTATCGCCTCCACGAGACGGTCGGCGGCTTCAATGTCGATATCGAGAAAGCTGACCCGTGCGCCCTGCGCGCAAAAATTGGCGACCAGGCTTGCCCCGATCCCCGATGCGCCCCCGGTAATCAGGACGCTGCGGCCCTCAAGGCTTGGGTAGTTGGCAAAGCGGCTTACGCTCATGTCGATTGTCCTGAAGCAAGTTCGGCACAAGCTCATAGACCACTCGTGTGACGCCCATGCGCAGGCCAACGGGCCAATAGTATGAATAATATGAATAATGTCACACGACAGTCACCTAACCATGGTTGAACACGCCCGTTTTCGGCGCGTGGAGTTTTTCGTGGCGGCAGATGGAGATAAGGCCTGGGTGCGTATCCAGGGGCTCGACAAGAGCTTCGATGGTTTGCATGCGCTGCAGAATCTCGACCTCGAGATTGGTCGCGGCGAGTTCGTTTCACTGCTTGGCCCGTCGGGCTGCGGCAAGACCACGACGCTGCGCTTGATCGCCGGTTTTGAGACGGCTGACGCCGGCTCCGTGACTATCGCTGGGCAGTCGGTGCTTGCCAAGCCAGCCCATCAGCGCGGCATGGGCGTCGTCTTCCAGAATTATGCGCTTTTTCCGCATTTGAATGCTGCCGAGAACATCGCCTTTGGCATGCGTATCGCGCGCCGTCCTAAGGCAGAGATCGAACAACGCATCGCGTCCCTTCTCAGTTTGGTTGGGCTGCCCCGCGCAGGCGAAAAATATCCCGATCAGCTCAGTGGCGGCCAACAGCAACGGGTCGCAATTGCACGCGCGCTCGCGATCAACCCACAAATGCTGCTCCTCGATGAGCCTTTGAGCGCACTCGATGCGGTCATTCGTCATGAATTGCGCGCCGCCATTCGCGAAATTCAGCAGCGCCTGGGCGTGACGACTCTTTTCGTTACGCACGATCAGGAAGAGGCGCTCGCTATCTCAGATCGGGTCATCGTCATGCGCGACGGGCGGATCGAACAGGCCGGCACGCCCGAGGAGGTTTATGCCCGTCCCGCAACGCGCTTCGTGGCCGATTTCATTGGGCGAGGTAACGTGCTCGAGGGAACTGTTGTCGATCCGAGGCGGGGGCAGGTCGATCTCGGCGATGGTCATTTCGCCCTTGATCCAACCAGCCTGACAGGGGTCGGCGCTGGGGCGGCAATCGCCGTCGTCGTGCGCCCCGAACTCATGACCCTGCGCTCGCCTGAGGCCGCTTGTCACACAAACGAGCTGACTGGTCGCATAACTGGCAGCGCCTTTCAGGGTGGGTCGCGTCACATTGACCTCGAAACCGGTTCAGGCCTGCGGATCAGGGCGAGCGTACCCGCGGCGCTCGGGGGCACGCTTTTGCCGGGTTCGCCCATCGTCGCCAGCTTCACCCCCGATGCGGCCCATGTCATCGTGGGAGCTGCGGCATGAACGGGTTGGAGCTGACGGTCGTTGGGGCAGGGACAATCCTGCCCAATCCTGGGCTCGCGCCTGCGTGTCATCTCCTGCGAGTGGGCGATGCTACCTATATTTTTGACCTCGGGCCTGGTTCGCTGCAGCGTCTCGCGGCCAGCGGTGTCGACTACAAATCGATCGACCTGCTGTTCATTTCTCATTTGCACCCTGACCATGTGCTCGACATCGTCACCTTGCTGCAGGCGAACAATGCGACACCCGGCTGGGAGCGGACGCGTCCGCTGCGCCTTGTCGGTTGTTATGGCCTCGAAAGTTTCGTCGAACGGCTGCTGACGGTTTTCCGTGATGCCGTTCCGGAAAGCTATTTGCTTGAATTCGTCGAGCTTGCCGTTGGCAGGCACCAGATAGAAGGCGTCCTCGTCGAGGTGGCGCTGACAGGTCACACCAGCAACAGCCTGGCATTCCGGCTCGAAACGGCGGCAGGCATCTTTGTCTACGGCGGCGACGCCGCCGATATCCCTGCCATGGTCGATATCGCGCGCGGCGCAGACTTGTTCCTCTGCGAGTGCTCGTTTCTTGCCCCCTTCGAGACCGATGATCATCTGACCGCCCTGTCTGCCGCTCGAATCGCCCAATCGGCCGGGGTGCGCCATCTCATCCTCACCCACACTTATCCAGATACCGACCACGCATTGGCTGCTGCGCAGGCTGCGACAGAGTTCAAGGGTAGGCTGACTCTCGCCATCGACGGGACTGTGGTGACATGCTGAGGCATTTTCGTCTGGCCTGGCTTGGCCTCGTTCCGTTCCTTGTTTTCATCACCGCGTTTGAGCTGTTGCCGCTCGGTGGCCTTGTACTCTCCGCCTTTTCCGATGGGGGAGGTCCTTCCGTCGTGAACTTCGTAAGGGCGGCGCGTCCCGCTATCGTTACCGCGTTTGCCAACAGTACGGGCCTCTCGTTGGCGACGGCACTCCTTGGCACGGCAGTCGGTCTCGTCATCGCCTATCTGGTTCAGACGAGCCGTAGCAGGCGTTGGCGCAATGTGGTGACTGCTCTTTCGACTGTCACCGCCAGCTTCGGTGGTGCGCCTCTCGCCTTTGCTTTCATAATTGCCCTGGGCTCGACGGGGATGATCACCATGCTGCTCGGTCTGGTCGGCATCGATCTCTATCCCGGCTTCCGCATCTACTCTGTGACCGGCCTGATCGTCGCCTATCTCTATTTCCAGATCCCATTGGCAGTGCTTTTGCTCTTGCCCTCTGTGCAGGGGCTCAAGCGGGAGTGGCGTGAAGCTGCGACTAGCCTTGGCGCAGACGGTCGCGCCTATTGGCTGCGCGTCGGGCTGCCGCTGTTGCGCCCCAGCATTGCCAGCTGCTTTTGCCTGCTGTTCGCCAATGCCTTTGGGGCCTATGCCACTGCCTGGACGCTGACAGGCTCATCGGTCGAACTGGTTACGGTGCAGATTGCTGCCCTTATTCGTGGCGAGGTTCAGCTCGATCCGGCGCTCGCCGACGCTATCGCCGTTCTGTCCATGCTTGTCATGGCCGCCGCCATCTGGCTGCAGCGTCTTTTTGCTCGCCGGCAGGGGATGGCGTCCCGATGACCGGCGAAAGCAGTCTGTCCGGCAAGTCCGGAGCGTTGTTGCGTATCGTGACTATGGGGCTCTTCCTCGCTTTCATGGTTCTGCCCGTCGTGGCCACAGCACTGTTCTCCGTCTCTGTTCGGTGGGATCGGACCATTTTCCCCGAGGGCGTAACGCTCGACTGGTGGGCCAAGGTCTTGTCCGAGCGCGGTTTTCAGAGATCGGTTACCAATTCGCTGAGCTTCTCGATTGCGACGGCGTTGGCCTCCCTGGCGCTCGTTGCGCCAACCGCCTTCTGGGTTCACACGCGTCTGCCGCGTGCCAAACCATTGCTTGAAGTGCTCACCATCCTCCCCTTCGGCTTCCCGGCGGTGGTGCTGGCGCTCGGTCTGATCCGGCTCTATTCGCCGCTACCGCTGCCGGTCGTGAATACGCCTTTCATGCTGGTCTCCTCCTATGTCGTAATCACCCTGCCATTCATGTACCGGGCTGTCATGAACAGTCTCGAGGCGCTGGATACGACGGCATTGTCAAATGCCGCGCGCAGCCTGGGCGCCAATGATTGGCAGATTTTCCGCAGAGTGATCCTACCCAATATCCGCGGAGGCATGCTCAGCGGCAGCCTGCTGGTCTTCTCCGCAGCCTTCTCCGAATTCGCTCTGGCCAACGCGCTTGTGGGCACCCGCCTCAAGACCCTGCCGATCTATCTCGTCGAATTCACCCGTTTCGATGCCCGTCAGGCCAGCGCATTGGCGCTGATCAGCTTCACTGCTGTCTGGTTGGTATCGATGGCGCTGCTGTCCTCCCCGGCGCGTCGAACCTCCACACCGGGGCTTTCTGCTCCGGTGTGATCTCTCCCTCGCTCAAGAAAGCAAGATCATGCGCAAGTCCATTCTGAAGTATGCAGCCAGTATCGCGGTTTTGGGTCTGGCTATGCCCCAGGTCCACGCCCAGAGCTCGGCCGAAATCACTGAAGCGGCTCATCACGAAGGCAATCTCGTCAGCTATGGCATGTCCGACGACTGGGTGAACCTCGGGGCGATCTTCAATCGAATCGAGGAAATCTACGGCGTCGAACACGTCGACACCGACATGACCTCGGCCGAGCAGATCACCCGGCTCCTGGCAGAAAAGAATGCCCCCGTCATGGACATTGCCGATATCGGCTATGACTTCCTGGGGCGTCTCGTCGATGAAAACCTTGCTGCCAGCTACAAGAACTCTAGCTGGGATGCCATCAAGCCCGAATTCAAGGATGCGGATGGCCGCTGGGCGGCCGGGTATTGGGGCGCTATCGCGTTCCTCGTAAACACCGATCAAGTCAAATCGCTGCCAGCAACCTGGAACGATCTTCTCAAGCCCGAATACAAGGATCAGGTTTGCTCACGGGACCCGCGCGTGTCGACCTACGCCACTGCTTCGGTGCTCGCCGCGGCCTATGCCAATGGCGGCAGCGAAGCTGATGTTCAGCCGGGCATCGAGTGGTTCAAGCAGTTGCGCGACACCGGCAACCTTCGCGACGGGGTGGTGCTCAATGTCGCTTCGATCCAGAAGGGCGAATGCCCGATCTCGCTGGTCTACGACTTCGACGGCTTCGCCAAGCGCGACGCAACCGGTCTGCCCCTCGAAGTCATCATTCCAAGCGATGCCTCTGTTGGAATGCTGTTTTCCCAGTACATCAATGCAGCCGCTCCCAATCCCAATGCCGCGAAGGGCGCCATCGACTTCATTTTTTCCGATGAAGGCCAAACGCTGCTGGCGACGGGTTATGCCCACCCGACCCGTGACATAGAGCTCCCGGCGGAAGTGAGCGCAAAATTTCTGCCTGCTGCTGCCTATGCGAATGTCCATTTTCCGACCAGCCTTGCATCGTTCTCTGGCGCCGTCGCTGATATCGTCAGTGGCTGGAACGCTGTCGTCGGCCAGTAGGTCGGTTTGAACCCCTGGGGCGCGCGCACCGCGCGCGTCTCAGATATCGACCAGCTCCAAGTTTTACACATGGTGCCTGGCCTGCCGGAAGAGATTGTCGAGAAAAATGAAAACAGCCGTTGACATGTCGGTTTGTCTAACTTAGATACCGCCTCGCTGACGACGTGAACGGCCTTGGTTGTTCCCACTGACGGCGACTTCTGACAGGGCGGATTTGCTGCCGGGTGACCGGACGGTGGGTTTGTTTTGCGGAAAGAAATCTGAGGCGATTGCCTCAC
>NZ_JAFKHD010000343.1 GCF_017307565.1 Devosia sp. | reverse complement strand
CTTGATATCTCAGGATGGCTCCCGGCCTTCGCCGGGATGACATCGCGTTTGGGAAAGCTGCGGTGCCGGCTGGCGTCACCGCAGCCAGTAAGAAGATTAACCGCCGATCACCGACTTACGAGCGTCGATGATGGTCTGGTACATCTGCTGGTTAGCGTCGACGAAGTTGGTGTAGCCACCAGCCGTGAAGGCGTCGAAGCAGTCGAAGTCGGTCTCCGGCAGGGCCTTGAAGAACGCAGTGACCTTGGCCTTCATGTCAACCGGGATCTTGTTCGAAACCATCAGCGGGCCGTTTGGAATGATCGGCGACTGCCAGACTTCGACCAGGTCGTCCATGTCGAGCAGACCCTTGTCGACCATGATGCGCAGGTTGCCGGAAGTGTAGCCTTCCGAGAATTCGCCCTGGCCCGAACCGAAGGTGGTGCCAACATCCCAGGTGCCGTCGAGAACGCCGAGCACGAGGTTTTCGTGGCCGCCGCCAAAGCCGGTTTCGCTGTAGAATTCAGCGATCGGCATGCCGAGATCGGCCGGCAGGGCAACGTTCGGGATCAGGTAGCCAGAGGTGGAGTCGGGATCGGCAAAGCCGAGCTTCTTGCCCTTGGTCGAAGCGAGATCGGTGATACCGGAGTCGGAGCGAGCGACCATGATCGTGTGGTAACCGGTCGAACCGTCGGCCTGCTGCGTGGTCAGCACCGGATCAACGGCCTCGGGGTCGGCGATGTAAATCTTGGCGTAGGACGAGGCGCCCATGATGGCGATGTCGATGGTGCCGCCGAGCAGGCCCTGGATGATGCCGTTATAGTCGGGCGACGGGAAGAACTGGACTTCCGAAACGCCGGTCGCGGCCTTCAGCGGCTCGGCGACGCATTCCGAACGACGCAGCTGATCGGCTTCGTTTTCGCCGCCATCGAGGCCGATACGGAGGACGCTGACGTCCTGGGCAAATGCAGCGGTCGACATCGAGAGGGCCACGGAGGCCAGGAGCAGTTTACGGATCGCGGACACGGGAAGTCTCCTTTGGTGACGCGGGATGGGTCTACGGCGTGGAACCGTTGGACTCAGGGAGCCTGCTGGGCGTTGGTCGGCGTGCGCGGCAGGAATTTGACCGGCGCAATCGAGGTCGAAGTCATGGCTTCCGAAAAAGCCTCCTTCAGACCGTCAGCGCCGTAGATGGTGCGAGCGACGTCAGTGGTCAGCTCGTCGGGCGTGCCGTCAAAAACCACCTGGCCACCGCTCATGCCGACGATGCGTTCGCAATAAGCGCGCGCCGTATCGAGCGTGTGGAGATTGGTGATGACGGTGATGCCTTCGGCATTGATGTCACGGAGCGAGTCCATGACGATTTGCGCATTGCGCGGATCAAGGCTCGCGATCGGTTCGTCCGCCATGATCATTTTCGGGTTCTTCATCAGCGCCCGGGCAATCGCCACACGCTGCTGCTGACCACCGGAAAGCGTCTGGGCCCACTGCATCGCAGTCTGCGCGATATCGAGACGCTCCAGGGCCTTGAGCGCTTCAAGCTGCTCGTCCGGGGTAAAAACCTGCAGGAGGTTCAGAACCGGATTGCGGCCATTGAGACGGCCGAGCATCACATTGGTGATGACATCGAGGCGCGGCACGAGGTTGAACTGCTGGAAGATCATGGCGCAATCGCGCTGCCAGGAGCGCAGGGCCGCGCCACGCAGTTCCGACGTCTTCACGCCATCATATTCGATATAGCCCGAAGACACATCGTTGAGACGGTTGATCATGCGCAGCAGCGTCGACTTGCCGGCGCCGGAGCGACCGATAATGCCGACCATCTGGCCCTGTGGAATTTCGAGCGTCACATCATTGACGGCGACCTTGTCACCGAAGCGTCGTGTAACGTGCGAAATCTTGAGCATGCTTGGCGCCCCGCCTTTGAGATGAGGGACACCTAAGGGGCGCACATAACGCCACCATGTACGATCAATGACGGTTCCATGACTATTCACGGGACCTCAAAGGCAGGTTGTCGCAATCGCGACCGGGTCACCTGATCATTTTTGTGACAACGGCAACGTCTTAACGGCCCGTCATAAAGGCCGCCCCGACCCACTGACCCCCTCGCCCCTTGAGGTAGAGGGACAGGAATTTCTTCGTTCAGAAGAAATTCCAGGGTGAGGGGTAGCCAGCCTCCGCAGAGGAGCAAGTGATAGGCACCGCAGGAACACCCCTCATCCGCCCTTCGGGCACCTTCTCCCTCAAGGGGAGAAGGAAGACAGGCTGACTCCCCCTACTCATACTTCTCCAAAAACGCCTCAATCCCGAGCTTCCGGAAATCCGGCAGCGCCACATGCAATTGCTCGTGGCTCCAATCCCACCACTTCAACGCATCCAGTCTGCTCGCAATCGGATCGGCAAACCGCTGCTTGATCGTCTTCGCCGGCACACCCACGGCAATGGCGAAATCCGCCACATCCTTGGTCACCACCGCATTGGAGCCGATGATCGCCCCATTGCCGATCTTCACCCCCGGCATGATCACCGCACCATGCCCGATCCAGGTATCATGCCCAATACTGATCGGCGTGCTCTCGCGCCATTCGAAGAACGAAGCATCATCCTCCTCGCCCTCAAAATACTGCGCCGAGCGATAGGTGAAGTGATGGAGCGACGCCCGCTCCATAGGATGCATCGAGGCATAAATCCGCACATTGGCCGCGATATTGGAAAACTTCCCGATCGTCGAATAAGCAATCTGCGTCCCACTCACGCAGTAGGAATAGTCCTCCATGGTCGAATGGGCGACATGGCAGAAGGCGCCGACCTCGGTATATTTCCCCAACACGGACTGGTTCACCTTCGCCGTCTCGTGCACCGACGGCTTTTCACTCAGCTTCTTCATGCTGCCACCTTCGGCGCAAAGCCGGTCACGTCGACGATCCGGTCGGCCACTTCCGCCCGTACCTCTTCGTCATGGAAAATCCCGAGCATGGCGACGCCCTCGCGCTTCTTCTGCGCGATCATGCCCACCACCACCGCCCGATTGGCCGCATCGAGCGACGCCGTCGGTTCGTCCAGTAGGAGCACCGGATGATGCGTAATAAAGCCCCGCGCAATATTCACGCGCTGCTGCTCACCACCCGAAAACGTCGCCGGCGGCAGGCTCCACAGCCGCTCCGGCAGATTGAGCCGGCTCAGCATTTCGCCAGCCTTCTGCTGGGCCTCGTCCTTATCGGTCCCACGAACCACCAGCGGCTCGGCCACCACGTCCAGCGCCGAAACGCGCGGCACCGTGCGCAAAAACTGGCTGACATAGCCAATGGCATCGCGGCGCAGGGTAAGAACTGTCCGCGGATCGGCACTGGCGAGATCGACCATTTTGCCGTCATGAGCAATGAGAACCTCGCCGCTATCGACGCCATAGTTCCCATAGACCATTTTCAGAATGGACGATTTGCCGGCGCCCGAAGGCCCACCCAGCACAACGCATTCGCCGGCATTGATGTCAAAGGTGACATTCTCCACCACCGGCAGGCTGATGCCCCCACGCAGGTGCATGGTAAAAGTCTTGGCGAGATTTCTTACGGAAAGAGCGGTCATCATCACACCTGCAGGATCGAGCTGACGAGAAGCTGCGTATAGGGCTCACGCGGATCGTCGAGCACCCGGTCGGTCAGCCCGGCTTCAATGACGTGCCCACCCTTCATCACCATCATCCGATGCGAAAGGAGACGCGCGACAGCGAGGTCATGGGTCACGACAATCGCCGAAAGCCCCAACTCACCCACCAACTGCCGCAACAGATCGAGCAGGCGCGCCTGCACCGATACGTCGAGACCACCTGTCGGCTCGTCCATGAACACCAGCCGCGGGCCGGTCACGAGATTGCGGGCAATCTGCAAACGCTGCCGCATGCCACCCGAAAAGCTGCGCGGCTGGTCATCGATCCGGTCCGCCGCAATTTCCACGCGCCCAAGCCAATCGAGCGCCGTATCGCGGATTTTGCCATAGTGCCGATCACCCACCGCCATCAGCCGCTCGCCGACATTGGCGCCGGCAGAGACGGTCATGCGCAGCCCATCGGCCGGGTTCTGGTGCACAAAGCCCCAGTCCGTCCGCGTCAGAAAGCGCCGCTCGGCCTCAGAAAGCTCATAGATATTGCGCCAGCTTTCATCCCGCATCCGATAGAGCGCCTCGCCCGAACTGGGTTCGAGATTGGCCGAAAGCGTATTAAGCAGCGTCGTCTTCCCCGAGCCACTTTCGCCGACAATCGCCAGCACTTCGCCTGGATAAAGCTCGAAATTGACATCGGCACAGCCAAGCCGCGAGCCGTAATACTTGGTCAGGTTTTTTACCCGCAGCAGCGGTTCGTCAGACATCAAAAATCTCCCGCATCCACGGTGTCATTCCCCCGAAAGCGGGAACCCCTGTTTCCAACTCACAGATCCCCATCCCCGTCGTCATTGCCGGGCTTGTCCCGGCAATCCACGCGATGCTGGGACTCCCTTGGACCACCGGGACAAGCCCGGTGGTGACGACTGTGGAGGGAGCGAGCTCCAGTTGAAGGAGGCTGTTCATTCCGCAGCCTCCTGCATCCCCAAAACCCCGACATGTCCCGCTTCCCGCCGCTCTTCGCAGTGGTCGGTGTCCGAGCACACATACATATGGCCGCCCCGGTCATCCAAAATGACCTCGTCGAGATAGACCTGCTCAGCACCACACAGCGCACAGGGCTGCTCAAAGTGCTGAATGGTGAAGGGGTGATCTTCAAAATCCAGGCTCACCACATCGGTATGCGGCGGCACCGCATAAATCCGGTGCTCACGCCCTGCCCCGAAAAGCTGCAGCGCTTCCGAGCGATGCATCTTCGGATTGTCAAATTTTGGCGTCGGGCTCGGGTCCATCACATAGCGACCCTCGACCTTCACCGGATAGGCATAGGTCGTGGCAATACGGCCGTGACGCGCAATGTCCTCATAGAGCTTCACATGCATCAGCCCATATTCTTCGAGCGCATGCATTTTTCGCGTTTCGGTTTCGCGCGGCTCGAGGAAGCGCAGCGGCTCCGGGATCGGCACCTGATAGACGAGGATCTGCCCCGCCTCGAGCTTGCGCTCTGGAATACGGTGGCGCGTCTGGATGATCGTCGCCTCGGCCGTGTGCGTCGTCGTCTGCACCTGCGCCACCTTGGCAAAGAAGGCCCGGATCGACACGGCATTGGTCGTGTCATCCGCCCCCTGGTCGATGACTTTCAGCACATCGTCCGGCCCGATAATGGAAGCCGTCACCTGCACGCCGCCCGTACCCCAACCATAGGGCATCGGCATTTCGCGCGACGAGAACGGCACCTGATAACCGGGGATCGCCACGGCCTTCAGAATGGCCCGGCGGATCATCCGCTTGGTCTGCTCGTCGAGATAGGCAAAGTTATAGTTTGCGACGGCGTTCATGATTGGACCTCGCACAGAGCTACCCCACCCACGGTGTCATTCCCGCGAAAGCGGGAACTTCCGTTGGCGATGGCAGGGAAGGAAACAGGGGTTCCCGCGTTCGCGGGAATGACACGGTGAGTGTGGGGAGGCATCATTCCGCCGCCTCCTGCTTGCCTTCAAACTCCGCCCGCATGCGCCGGATCAGGTCCAGCTCCGCCTGGAAATCGACGTAGTGGGGAAGTTTGAGGTGCTCGACGAAACCGGTCGCCTGCACATTGTCTGAGTGCGAAATGACGAACTCTTCGTCCTGCGCCGGCGCCGTAATGTCCTCGCCAAATTCCTTGGCCCGCAGCGCCCGGTCGACCAGTGACATGGCCATGGCCTTGCGCTCCGCCTGGCCGAAGACAAGCCCATAGCCGCGCGTAAACTGCGGCGGGATCTTTGCCGAGCCCTTGAACTGGTTGACCATCTGGCACTCGGTCACCCGAACGCGCCCGAGGCTCACCGCAAAACCAAGCTCGGGAATATCAAACTCGACCTCGACCTCGCCAATGCGGATTTCACCGACAAACGGATGCGTCCGCCCATAACCACGCTGCGTCGAATAGCCGAGGGCAAGCAGAAAGCCCTCGTCGCCCCGCGCCAGCGCCTGCAACCGCAGATCGCGATCCAGCGGAAAATCCAGCGGCTCACGTGTCAGGTCGCCGACCTCATGGTCTTCCCCAACCTCGCCATCGGGCTCGATCAGCCCCTGGCGCCCGAGAAGATCAGTCACCCGCGGCGCCTGTTCATCCTCAGCCTCGCGCACCGCCGGCACTTCGGCATCTTCGCCGACAATGCTCGGGTCCAAGAGACGATGGGTATAGTCAAAGGTCGGCCCGAGCATTTGCCCGCCGGGAAGGTCCTTGAACGTCGCCGAGATACGCCGCTCGATCTTCATCGCCCCGGTATCGATCGGCTCCGAATAGCCAAATCGCGGCAGCGTCGTGCGATAGGCGCGCACCAGAAAGATCGCCTCGATCAGATCGCCCCGCGCCTGCAACAGCGCCAGCGCCGCCAGCTCCCGGTCATAAAGCGAACCCTCGCCCATGGCGCGATCCACTGCGAGACCCAACTGCTCGACAATCTGATCAAGCCGCAGCGCCGGCACCGAGCGGTCACCGCGACGCCGATCCGCCAGCAAGCGATGCGCATTGGCAATGGCGGCCTCGCCACCCTTTACAGCTACGTACATCCTACGCCTCCACAATCCGGCTCGAACGCGGCAGGCCCATCACCTGGCCACCAGCCACCAGCAGCAGGTCCACGCCCCGCGGAAACAGTTCCCGGTTCTCGCCCCACTGCGCGACAAAATCCGCCGGCAACCCGACCGGACTGATCGCCTGCGTCTCGCGAATGCCCGGCCCACGCAGCACCAGCTCGGCGCCGCCATTCAACGCCGGCACTTCGGCAATGATCGTCGTCGACCGGTCCGGATATTCCTGCGTCCCGAGATTGCAGCGCGCCAATTCCGGCATCGCATCGCCGAGGGCCACAAAAGCAAAATTGGCCTTGGCCGGATCGGTCACCACGGTGGCGCCGGTATGAAAACCGACAAAACCCTTCACCTCCGCCGTATCGAGCGCAGGCGACAACCAGATCGTCGTGTCGTGGTCGCTCAACGTTAGCAGTGTGCTAGCCAATTCACGCCCGAGTGCCGCCGAACCGTCACTCGAACCACCCAGTTTCTGCTGCGTCCCGGGGTTCGCCAGCGCATCCAGAATGGCCCGGAAAGCCGCCTGTGCATCAACAACCGGGTCGGCAAAACCAGCGCCAAAATCATGGGAAAGCATCAGTTATCCCCTCTCACCATGGTGAAGAAATCGACCCGCGTCGCCGCCGCCTCGTCCGCCCGAACCGCATCGCGCTCAGCGCCAAGTGCTTCCAGCGGCGCAACAATTTCTGCATCGATCCGAGTGGCATCGCGCTGGCGCAGCGCATCGATCACCGCAATGGCCTCGGCCTTGTCGAGGTCGCGGCCCAGGCAATACCCGTGCCCCACTTCCCCGGTTACAATCCGCACACTGGCCCGGCTCACCGTCGCCTCGCCGAGGTTAAACGGCGCCCCGCCGCCACCGGCTCGCCCGCGCACCATGACCAATCCGGTCTCCGGTCCACGCAGCCGCTGATGGTCCGGCCTGTCGCCAAAGGCGTCCCAGCGCTCGGCCAGCGCCTTGGACGGTGCCGATGCCAGAACATCCAGCGCCCGCTTTCTTGCGCGTTGCTCGGCAGAAATCTCTGTCGTCATGCTTGCCTCGATTTGTCTAATAAACTAGACAACTACTATCACTAGTTCCGCTCTACGCTTCCCGTGTGAAAGTGCAATGACAAAATCGCAGTCAGCTTCAGGTGGCGTCGCGCTCTGGCGCCAGATCGCCGATGCCATCCGCCTCGACATCGTCGGTGGCAAGCTCGCCAATGGCGATCGTCTGCCGACGGAAGCCCTTCTGGCAGAACGTTTTTCTGCCAATCGCCACACGGTGCGGCGCGCCCTCGCGGTGCTCGCCGAAGAAGGCGTCGTCGCCGCCGAACAGGGGCGCGGCACTTTCGTAAAAAGTATCCGCCGCCTCACCTACCCCATCGGCAAGCGCACGCGTTTCCGCGAAGGACTCAAGGGCCAGGCTGGCTCTCTCGTATCCGTCAGCATCTCGGACAAGATCGAAAACGCCACCGCCCGGGTCGCGGAAGCTCTCGGCCTCAAACCCGGCACCAAGGTGGTCCGCACCGAAAGTATGTCGGTCGCCGATGGCGTGCCGATCTCGCGCTCGACCACCTGGCTACCCTATCGCCGCTTCCCCGATTTCGCCGCGCGGATCAAGGAGATGCAGTCGACCACCATGGTCTTCCAAAGCTATGAAATCGCAGACTATTCCCGCGCCTCGACCCGCATTTCCGCCCGCCACGCCGACGTCGAAGAAACCCGCTCCCTCAACCTGGCCCCCGGCGCAATAGTGCTGGTTTCTGAAGCCGTCGACGTCGATCCAGAGGGCGAACCGCTCTCCTACGCCCTCACCCGCTTCCCTGCGGAGCGAATGGAACTGGTGGTCTAAAAAGTCCCACCACCCACGGTGTCATTCCCGCGAAAGCGGGAATCCCCGTTCAAGGCACAAAGAGATTCCCGCTTTCGCGGGAATGACTCGGGGCCGACTAAGCCCCTGCCGGCAAACGCAAAAGGTCTCGCAGCAGCGACACAAACTGCTCACCCGCCACATCAAGCTGGCCCGAATTGTCAATCCGCACCGTGCTCGCCGGCAGCCGAACGCCAACGCTGCGATCCATCCGCCGACGGATTTCCTCGGCATCTTCCCGGCCACGTCCGGCAAGCCGCGTCGCGATCACCTGAGGGTCCGCTGTCACTTCCACGACAACCGCCGTCGGATAACGCGACACCAGTTGCGGAATGACCGCGCGGGACAGGTTGGCAATCACCACCCGCCCCTCATGCAGATCATCTTCCAGCTCCACCGGCAGCCCATAGCGCAGACCATGTGCCGGCCAGCTCAGGGCAAAGCGCCCTTCCGTCTCTGCCGCCGCAAACTGATCCACCGTCATGGTGTCGTGGTCTTCGCTGCCACCATCGGCCTCGCGCGTGACCACGCGGCGCACGATCACCACGTCATCGCCCAGGCGCTCGCGCGCATAGGCCATGACGCTGTCCTTGCCGGCCCCGCTGGAGCCGACTACGGCGACGAAAGTACCGGTCATATCACCCGGCGCCCTTCGCGCCACACGGTCTGGACGATCGGAATACCCTCTTCGATCCGCAGGTGTACGAGGTCGGCCCGCTTGCCCACGGCGATCTCGCCGCGATCGTCGAGACCCGCCGCGTCAGCCGGGCGCTTCGTCACAAAGCTGATCGCCTCCGGCAAACTTATCCCCGGCACCTCTTCGACAAGGCAGAATGCCGATTGCAGCATCGAGAAGGGAATGTAGTCGGACGACAGAATATCGAGCAGCCCTGCCGCCGCCAGATCGCGCGCCGAAACATTGCCCGAATGCGAACCGCCTCGCACCACATTGGGCCCGCCCATCAGGATCGCCATGCCCGCATCGCGCGAAGCCTTGGCCGCTTCCAGCGTCGTCGGGAATTCGGCAATGCGAATTCCAAGCTCCACGGCTTCGTCCACATGCGCCGAAGTCGCATCGTCATGGCTCGCCAGCGCAATATTGCGCTCGGCACTCAGCGCCGCCAAAGCCTTGCGGTGCTTGTCCGAGTAAGTATCTGATTCATAAGATCTTCTGGCGATGAACTCGGCCAGCGCCGCATCGCTCATCTTTAGCTTACCCTGGTAGTAGACCTTGTAGGCATCCGGGCTCGCAAACTGCCGCTGTCCCGGCGCGTGGTCCATCAGCGACGCCAGCCGCACCAGCGGATGGTCCATGATCTTCTCAAAGCTCTCGAGGCAATCCGGCGCCGAAACCTCGCAGCGCAGGTGGATCAGGTGGTCAGCACGCAGCCGCCCGGCATCGACGCCAGCCGTGATCGCATCGGCCAAAATCCGCAGCTCATCCATGCCCATATCGGCATGTTCGTCGATCCCGACGCGAATGGCGTCGAACACGGTCGTGATCCCGGAAGCCGCGATCTGCGCATCATGCGCCTGCACCGCAGCGACAGGGTGCCACCGGACCTTCGGCCGCGGCGCATAGTGCGTTTCGAGGTGATCGGTATGCAGTTCCACCAGCCCCGGAATGAGGTAGTCGCCGTTCAGATCGGTCCCGCGCTTGCTGGTCGTTCCGATGTCAGTGATGACACCACCGGAGATTTCCACCGCGCCTTCAAGCACTTGGTCGGCCAGCACGATGCGGGCATTGGTAAGGACGGTCGAGTCGAGGGCTTGCATGGTGGTTTCAGCGCGTTCAGATGGGAAAGGTCGGTGCGATAGCCCGCTAATGTGACAGGGCGACGACACGCCCCAAGCCACTCACCCTAACTCAACACGTACTGCTTCGGGAGGCCCGCGATTGCGCCTCTTTCGCCCGATCAACAGCTTGGCGGTGAAACGCCCCAGCCGAACTCAGCTCTGGAACGGATCGAGCGTCGGCAGCAATTGCTGATACTGCCCGCGCCAATAAAGCAGCGGTTGCTGGTCTGTCAGTTCCACCGAGCGCACGCGCCCAAGCACGATTGCATGGGAGTGGCGCTCGATCGTCTCTTCGAGCTCACAATCGATCACCGCCACCGCGCTCCTGAGCCCCAGATTGCCGCTGTCGAGCCGGTTCCAGTCCCAGCCTACATAGCGGTCATTGCCCCTGATGCCGCCGCGACCGGCAAACCGGTCGGCAATGGCCGACTGTCCATCGGTCAAGACGTTGACCGCAAACGACCCCGCCTGGCGCAGCGCGTCCCAGGACGATGAGTTGCGGTTCAGGCTGACGAGAATCGTCGGCGGCTCCGCCGAAAAAGACGATACCGAGGTTGCCGTAAACCCCGTGCGATCTTCACCGACACCGATAGTAATCACGCTGACCGCGCCGGCAAGATTGCGCATGGCCTGCTTGAAAACGGATGCGTCAACGGTTTCCGCTGGCAGTCGCACCGGCGCATAGGTTGCAAAATCGACAATCGACACCGTCTGTTCTCCTATCCCGCGCCAAAGCAGGTATTGCCTGGGAGTGAGACTAGCCCTGCAGGGGAGAGCTTGGGAGATCGCCGGGGAGCACAGTTTCCCCCGGCGACGCGGCCAGGGGAAATATATATCTACTACTTCTATAGACTAATGATCAAGAAAGCCGCACGCCGCTCTGCTGGTCAAACAGCGTTACGCGATTGGGATCGGCAGCAATCCGCACCGAGGCGCCGGCCTCGACAGCCAGGCGGTCATGCACCACGACGATCATCGGCTGCCCGCCAACCTCGACCTGCAGATGCGTCTCCGATCCCGTAGGCTCGATATTCAGCACCGTTGCCGCAACACCCTCGTCACCGACACGGATATGTTCCGGCCTGATCCCGACCTGCACCGTCCGCCCGATATAGGCCCTGCCCCGCTCACCAAGCGACCACTCGATGCCACCAACATCGCGCAGCACGATCCGCCCGTTTTCCTCCGCCACTGTCCCGTCAACGAAATTCATCGACGGCGAACCGATAAAGCCCCCGACAAAGGCATTGGCCGGATTGTCGTAGATTTCGAGCGGCGATCCGATCTGCTCGATTTTTCCTGCCCGCATGACTACGATCCGGTCGGCCATGGTCATGGCCTCCATCTGGTCATGGGTCACGTAGATCATCGTGGCCTTGAGCCGGCTATGCAGCGCCTTGATCTCACCGCGCATCTGCACGCGCAGCTTGGCATCGAGGTTCGACAACGGCTCATCGAACAGGAACACCGCCGGATGCCGGACGATGGCGCGCCCCATGGCGACGCGCTGCCGCTGTCCACCCGAAAGCTGCCGCGGATAGCGATCGAGCAGCGGCCCCAGCGCCAGGATCTCGGCCGCCCGTCGCACCTCGCTCTCGATCTCCTGCTTGCTTTTTCTCGAGAGCTTCAGCGAGAACGCCATATTGTCGCGCACCGTCATATGCGGATAAAGCGCATAGCTCTGGAACACCATGGCGATGTCGCGCTCCTTCGGCTCGAGCTCATTGACCACGCGCCCGCCGATGTCGATCTCGCCATCGGTAATGCTCTCGAGCCCCGCAATCATGCGCAGCAGCGTAGACTTGCCGCAGCCCGAAGGGCCGACCAGCACGACGAACTCCCCGTCCCGCGCCGCGACGGAAACCCCATGCAAAACCTGCATCGAGCCATAGGCTTTTACCGCATTGCGAATGGTAACACTGGCCATGTCTCTTCCCCTTAGCGTCCGCCCATGCCCGCATTGAGGGCGATGGAATTGTAGATGAGTTTCTGCAGCAGAATGGCGAGGAACACGCCGGGCAGCATGGAGAGCGCCGCGCCCGCCATGATGAAGTTCCACTGCGTTCCCGACTGCGTCTGGAAATAGGTCAACCCCACCGGCAGCGTCGCATTCTCCGATCCGGTCATCACGATCAGCGGCCAGAGGAAATTGTTCCACTGCCCGATGAAGGTGAAGAGCGACAGGAGCCCAATGGCAGGCATCGAAAGCGGCACGATGATGCTGACGAGAATGCGCAGCCTTGAAGCCCCGTCGATCCGCGCGGCCTCTTCAAGCTCCATAGGAATGGAGAGAAAGAACTGCCGCATCAGGAAGGCACCGAAGGTGCCGAAGGCCACGGGCAGGATGACGCCCTGGAAGGTGTTGACCATCCCCAGACTGTTCACGATCAGGAACAGCGGAATGATCAGCATGATCGCCGGCACCATCAGCGTGCCGAGATAGGCCATTAGCAGCGTCTCGCGCCCCGGAAATTTCAGGCGTGCAAAGGCGTAGCCGGAAAGGCACGAGACAATGACGGTGATCACCGTAACGCTGCTCGAAATGAAGAGGCTGTTGAAGAAGAACCGCCCAAAGGGCAGCTGCGTCCAGGCCTTGCCGAAATTGTCCCACTCGAAAACATTGGGCAGGATGCGCACCGGGATCGCCAGCACTTCGGCATTGCCGCGCACCGCATTGCTCACCATCCAGAAGAACGGGAACAGGAACAGCAGCGCGACGATCAGCAGCCCGCCATGGTTGAGAATATCGAGCGCCAGAGAAAACCGGGAACGGGACTTAGCTGTCATAGTGCACCCACTTGCGCTGGAGCCAGAACTGGACGGCGGTGAGGGCCATGATCATGGCGAACATCACCCAGGCGATGGTCGAGGCGTAGCCCATCTGGAAATTCTGGAAGCCGCGTTGATAGATGGCATAGCCCAGCGTCGCCGTGGCATTGCCCGGCCCGCCGCGGGTCATCACGTAGATCTGGTCAAAGACCTGCAGCGAGGTGATTGCCGTCATCACCGTGCCGAAGAACAGCGTCGGCGAAATCAGCGGCAGCCTTATCTTCCAGAACCGCTGCCAGGCATTGGCCCCGTCGATCCGCGCCGCCTCGAGATAACTCTGCGGCACCATGTCGAGCGCCGCATTGAACAGCACCGTATTGTAGCCAACGCCGGCCCAGAGGGAGACGATGACCACCGCCTGCATGGCCAGCGTCTGGTCGGTCAGCATGCTCGGAATCTGCACCGAGATCGAGCGCATGAGAAAATCGAAGAACCCGTCCGGCGCGAAGATCAGCATCCAGACGATGGCGACAGCGATGCCCGGGGTGAAGGTCGGGAGGAAAAAGACCACCCGGAACCATCGCTGTCCCATCTTGAGGCTGGATATCCAAACTGCCAGCCCCAATGAGATGACGATGTTCAGCACCAGATATTCGGCGGTGAAGAACAGCGTATTGCGCAGCACCGGCCAGAATTGCGGGTCGGCGGTAAAGAGCCTTACATAGTTGGAAAAGCCCACGAATTCAGGCGTACCGAGCAATTTCCAGTTGGTGAAGCTCAGCACCACGGAGGCGATGATCGGCACCACCAGAAACAGGACCATGCCGATCAGGCCGGGCAGCAGGAAGAACAGAGCTGTTCTCGCCTCCCTGCGTTCCAGCCGGTTCCCCCACCGCGAACGCGGTCTGCTGGTCACCTCGGTCATGTCTTCAATCGCCGCCATGGGGCTCCTCCCGTCCAGCGTGTAAGTGGACCCGGCCAGTCAGGGGACCAGCCGGGCTTCGGCGCTTAGAAGGGAAGCTGGTTCTGGATATCGGCCAGAACGGCTTCGGTGGTGGAGTCACCGTTGAGCGCCAGCGGCATGTACTGGGTCAGCAGGTTTTCGAACTCGTTCCAATACTGGTTGAGGCGGAACGGGGTCGAGTGTTCGAACATATAGGCCAGGACTTCGCGGGTGCCGCTCACGTCCTTGGCGGCCACGTCATACCAGTAGGTCTGCGCGGCAAGACGGCCAGGCAGCGCACGGCCAGCCGACGCAAGGATCTCGGCGGCCTTGGGGCCCGTCAGGATCTGCAGCGCCTTATAGGCTTCTTCCTTGTGCTGACTGGTTGCCGAAATACCCCAGCCCGAGCCGGCCGTAATGAAGCGCGATGGTCCTTCACCGCGCGGAAGCGGCGCAACGCCCATCTTGAAGTCGACCGCGCCCTGGGTCGAAATCAGCGACCAGGGGCCATCGATATACATGGCCGCATTGCCCGAGGCGAAACGGCCGCTGGCGGTAACTGCACCGGCACCCGAGGCAAAGACCGGCGAGGCCTTGTCCACCGTGGTCAGGTCGACGAACTGGCTCACTGCGCCCAGATAACCCGCGTTGGTCAGGTCGAACTGGTTGTCGTCATTGAAATATTCTGCACCCAGCGCAACCGGGCCAGCGATGAAGTCGAAAGCCTGGTTGGCATAGCCATAGTTCTCGCCTTCGGTGAGCTTGTCGGCCGCCGCCTTGAAGTCGGCAAAGGTCCAGTCAAGCGCCGGTTCGGCAAGGCCTGCGGCCGCAAACTTGTCGCGGTTGTAGAAGACCATCCACGGGCCCACGTCGTATGGCAAGGCGTACTGCTTGCCGTCATGGCCTAGGCCGGCAATGATCGAGCTTTCGAACACGGACGTGTCGAACTTGTCCGAGGCAAAGTGATCATCGAGCGGTTCGAGAATGGAATAGAAGCTCGGCATGCGCATGGACTGCATGGCGACGAGGTCGGCGATCTGCCCCGAAGAGGCCAGCACCGGCAGGCGGGTCCAATAGTCGGTCCAGCCCGAAATCTGCGGCGTGACGGTAATATTGGGATATTCGGCGGTCACCAGGTCCGCGAGGCTCGTCCAGAGCGCGGTATCCTTTTCATCGCCCCACATCTGCCAGGTCAGGTTCACCTTGTCCTGGGCGTGGGCGGTGGCGACGAGGGCGCTGCTCGCGAGAAACGCGGCAGCCAGAACGGTAGAAAGTTTCACGGTAGTCTCTCCTCAGTAACTACGGTTGATCTGCAATCGAGTTCGTTCCGGAATTCGTGGGCTCCGGTTGGTCAGTCGGCCTGTCAGGCCGCTAGCAACACCTCCAGGTCCTCGACCATGGCGATGAATTCGGCGCGCTGCCGCCGCCAGGCATCGGCACCGCCGCCCGGCTCCAGCATCTGTGTCATGCGCGAAATGAAGTCCGGCGGCAGGTGTTCGAGATCTGCCGCCATGGGCAGGTTCCAGCCGTCCCCGGGGTAGTAGACGCGGTTAAAGGCGAAGACGACCTGAAGGATTGCATTGGCGAGCTTGCCGCTGAGGCCAACGAGAAACACCAGGTCCCGCCGCTCCACCTTGCTCGCATAGTGGTAGTCCTGCGCCCAGTAGGCGAGGATTTCGCGATATTGCCGCAGCACCGATTGCCGCAGCGCCTCGGGATAGGCCGTGAGCTGCGCCTTCCACCCCGCCAGAATGCCATCGGGGTCGGAAACGATCTGCTGGTTGGCGAGATCTGTCGGCAAGTGGTAGCCCCAGATGGTCC
The DNA here is from genome assembly GCF_017307565.1 of Devosia sp. Classification (GTDB taxonomy): domain Bacteria; phylum Pseudomonadota; class Alphaproteobacteria; order Rhizobiales; family Devosiaceae; genus Devosia. Next base: position 2,524 of record NZ_JAFKHD010000343.1, on the reverse strand, counting down.
ACTCAAAACTCTTGTCGACCGGCGCTCCATCGATCCAGGCGGCAAGGTCTCGACGCACTCCGGCATAGGAGCGCATCCAGACCCCATCCATCCGAAAGCCCTTGGCCTCCCAATGGCGCATGGTTTCTTCAAACCGGCGCCATTGCGGCGTACTTTCGATATCAGGTCCGCGATAGGCATCGGCATAGACCCGGAAGTCATAGTCCGACTGCGCGTCGGCCCGACCTTTGGCGCGCGAGCCGGCAAGGGCGACGGCGCCCCTGCCATTCTCGGCGAGGTCGGCGATGACAGGCGTCATCGCGGCAATGAGCTCGGCTTCCTGTGTCATGACGGCGCCCACGGCGGTTTCCGGCTCTCTCCTCAATCCTTGAGGAAGATTTCGACCACAGGCGAAACCACGTCGGGCTTCAGTACAGGCAATTCCAGGGTAAGAATGCCATCGCCGACGGCGACGCCGATATTGGAGTCGACCTCGGCATCGGGATCGAGCCAGTGGATCTCGCTCGCATCGTGCAGGAACTGCGCATACTTCACCTTGCGCCCCAGCCCTTCGATATGGACGTGGCGGAACGGCCAGCTCTGCAGATGCAGGTAGAGCCGATTACCCTTCTGGGTGAACTTGGTGCCGTTCGGCGCCTTGAACTCGGACGGCCCTGCCCCGTAGATCGACCGCGAATTGACGTCCATCCACTCGCCATAGGTCGCCAGCGCCTTGTTGGCGCGCGCATCGAACGTTCCCCGCGCTGTCGGCCCGACATTCATGAGAAGGTTGCCACCGAGCGCCACGGTATCAACGAGAATGTTAATCAGCTGGGCGGCATCCTTCCAGGTACCCTCGTCGCGGTGATAGCCCCACGAGCCGGACAGAGTGTGGCACACTTCCCAACGCACCGGCTGGCCGTTGATGGTCGGCGCCACGCGCGGCGTGTATTGTTCTGGCGTCGCCAGATCCTTGGGGAAATTGCCGTCGGAAGGCAGATCAAGGCGGTCGCCGACAATGATGTTGGGCTGGAGCTTCCGCACGAGAGTAATCAGCTCTTCGCTCTGCCAGTCATTGCGCCCCTTGCCCGGCATGCCGCGATATTCGCGATTGGGATAGGAGAAGTCGAACCAGATAACTGAAATCTCGCCAAACCCGGTCAGCAGCTCCGTCACCTGGTTGCGCATATATTCGGCATACTGCCTGACATCGCGCGTCTTGTTCATCTCGAGCGCATCCGCGTGGTTGCGCAGCGGATGGATACCGTCGATCGGGAACTGCGGGTGGTGCCAGTCGATCAGCGAATAATAGAAGCCAACCTTGAGCCCCTCGGCCCGGAACGCTTCGACATAGGCCTTCAACAGGTCCTTGCCATAGGGAGTATTGGTCGCCTTGTAGTCGGTGAACTTGCTATCCCACAGACAGAAGCCTTCATGGTGCTTGGCGGTCAGCACCACATACTTCATCCCCGCCTCGCGCGCCCGGCGCGCCCATTCCTTGGGATCGTAGAGGTCGGGATCGAAATTCTCGAAATATTTCCGGTAGTTCTCGGGCGAAATCTCCTCGCGGTGCTGCACCCATTCATGGCGTGCCGCGAGCGCGTAGAGCCCGAAGTGAATGAACATGCCAAACCGGTCTTGGGGGAACCAGGCCTTGCCGTCCACCACGCCTGCACTGCCGCTGATTGTATGAGCGCTATCCAATTCATCCTCCTTACCGACTTTATCGAACCGGTTCGATCACCATCCTTGATTCAAGCTGTCATGATGTCAACCCCTGCCGTTAACACCCTGCAGAAGTAATATTCTCGTTGCATGAAACGCAGCAAATGCTAGGTATCGCGGAGAAAATGTTAATGAGGAGCGTGCCTCAGCTCAGTGCAAGAGGCATAGAAACGGTTCGAAAAGAGGCCGATGGCAACGATCAGAGATGTAGCCAAACTCGCCGAAGTGTCTGTTTCGACAGTCTCTTTGGCCTTCAGCAGCCCGGGACGCGTCAGCCCCCGTACTCTTGAAAGGATCCGCAGCGCCGCCGCTGCGGTCGGCTATGTTGCGGACCCCCTCGCCCAGAGCCTGGCCCGCGGCCGCAGCCGCATGATCGGCTTCGTCGTCGGCAATGTCGGCAACCCCTTCTTCGGCGACATCCGCCGCGAACTCGAAAACTACGCGCTCGAGCACGAGCACTTCGTCCTCATCACCGACTCATCGGGCAAGACGGATCGCGAGCGCGACCTCATCGAGCACCTGATCGGCCTCAAGATCGCCGGCCTCGCCCTCGCCCCCTCAAGCTTCGGCCCCGACTACGTCGATTTCGTCAGTTCGATCAAAGTCCCTATGGTCTGCTTCGACCAGAAGGTTGCGGGCATCGAGCGCGACTTCGTCGGCTCCGATAATTTCCTCGCCGGCGCCATGCTGACCGAGCACCTGCTGCAACTCGGCCATCGCCGCATCGCCTTCATCGCCGGTCCGCAGCACATGCACACCGCGTCCGAACGCTATCGCGGTTTTGTGGAAACCATGGCCAGTGCCGGAGTGGAGGTGAACC
>NZ_JAFKHD010000282.1 GCF_017307565.1 Devosia sp. | reverse complement strand
CGGCCCCGCTCAATGGCTCGTCCCTGCCGCGGCTGCCGGAATCGACCGGGGCGCTGATTGCACTGCTCGATGCCAAGGCTGGGCGGCACATGGCGTGTCTCGTCGCTGTGCAAAAGGGCAAGGTGCAGTTTCTGTCGGCCCGGCCCGTGCAGGCTTCGGCCGCCGCCGAGCTGGAAGCGGCGGTGGATCGGGTCCAGAACAAGATCTGGTCGCCGCACAATGCGGTCAGCCGCGTCGATCCGCACCGTCTGCCGCAACTGCTGCATCCGCGCATCAAATCGACCGCCGAGGTCACCCCCATAGCCACCGGCCTGGGCGTTTCGCCGGGCGCGGCCAGTGGCATCATTACCTTTTCGGCCGAGGACGCGGCGCGGCTGCGGGCGCGCGGCAAGCACTGCATTCTGGTCGTCAACGAAACCGGCCCCGCCGATATCGAGGGCATGAAGGCGGCAACGGGCATTCTGACCGCGCGCGGCGGCATGACCAGCCATGCGGGCGTGATTGCCCGTATTACAGGAAAACCCTGTGTTGCCGGCGTGCGGACGCTGTCGGTCGATACGGTGGAAATGGTCTGCCGTATCGGGTCGCGCGAATTGCGGCCCGGCGATCGGCTGACCATCGATGGGAGCGATGGTTCTGTCTATCTTGGCACGCTGCCGTTGGCCCAGCCGCATATCGGTGGCACCATCGGAACACTTCTGGGCTGGTCGGATGCCAGCCGGTCCATTGCGGTGCGTACCAATGTGGAAACGGTTGAGTCCGCTGCTACAGCGCTGAGTTTCGGGGCGGAAGGCATTGGCCTTGCGCGTTCCGAGCACATGTTCTTTTCGCCCGAGCGCCTCGTCGCGCTGCGGCGCATGATCCTTTCCGAGGACGAGGAAGCGCGCAGCCTGGCGGTCAATGGCCTCGTCGATTTCCAGACCGGGGATTATTCGGCGCTGTTCTCGGTGATGGGGGGGCTGCCGGTGACGGTGCGCCTCTTCGATCCCCCGCTCCATGAATTCCTGCCCCGTTCGGAAGAGGAAATCGAGGAAACGGCGGCTTCTCTGGGCGTTGCAGTGCGCGCTCTGCGGCTGCGGCTCGAGCGTATTGCCGAGATCAACCCCATGCTGGGGCATCGCGGCGTTCGGCTTGCCATCACCTATCCAGAAATTCTGCAGATGCAGATGCAGGCGCTGATTGCCGGTGCGCGCGAGGCGAGCGAACGACTGAACAAGCCCGTACCGGTCGAGGTGATGGTCCCCTTCGTCTCGACCGCCAGTGAGGTCGCCTGGGTGCGCGAGCGCACCATGGCCATCGTCGCCAATTCGGGACTGCTGAAATCGGAGCGCGTGAAATTCTCGTTCGGCACTATGATCGAACTGCCGCGAGCCTGCCTCAGGGCCGGGGATATCGCCGGCATGGTCGATTTCATCTCCTTCGGCACCAATGACCTGACGCAGACCACCTTCGGTATTTCGCGCGACGACGCGCCAACGTTCCTCGCCGTCTACCAGCGCAAGGGCGTTTATGAGCGCGATCCTTTCGTCACCATCGACGAAAAGGGCGTGGGCGAAATGATCTCCATTGCCATCGAGCGGGGGAGGGCCGCCAATCCGCGGCTCAAGATCGGCATCTGTGGCGAGCATGCCGGCGATCCGGAATCGCTGAAATTCTTCTCGGGACTCGGCGTCGACTATGTGAGCTGCGCGCCCTATCGGGTGCCGGTGGCGCGACTGACCCTGGCGCAAGCGGCTACCTGACGCGCCTGACTTTTCCGTCATGCCATTTCAATTGTGGCCATTGGTCACGATATGAGAACGTGGCACAAGATTGAGGAAAAGCGGGAGGACGATGCTGTTGAATCGGATCCAGGGTTTTGTGGCGCTTG
>NZ_JAFKHD010000281.1 GCF_017307565.1 Devosia sp. | reverse complement strand
GGCTGGTCTGCCACCACGAGGAGCGCCATAGCCCGGCAGTGCGGGTGGTCAATGACCGGATCGCTGCGCTGATGCACGGGCATGGCGCGCTTTTTCGCGGGGAAAAGCCGCGTGAGGGGTAAGCCCCGACCCTCGCGTTAGCGCCATCTTAGGAGCTTGCCCCTAGCATTCCGGCCTGGGAATGCAGCAGGGATAGCGGTGCTATGAAGGCATACGCCTATGTCGTCGGGCCACAGGACATGGCCTGGTCGACGCTTTACGAGCTGGCGGGGTCAATCGGCTTTGCCGGCGTTTCGAGCTATCGCGGGCTCAGCCAGGTGGAACAGCAATCGGGCGAAACCCCGGTCTGCTATTTCCTGTTTTCGGCCGTGCCCGACATCAGAAGCCTTCGGCCCATCGCCGATGCGATCCGCTTCTCATCCTCGCGCGGCATCCGCTTTTCGCCCATGGTCTATTGCGCCGAGGATCCCTCGATCGAAACCACCATGGCCTGCATCAATATGGGGTTCGACGATATCGTGGCGCTGCCCCAATCGGCCTCGAAACTGCGCGACCGGCTCAACCGGCAGATCGGTCAGAACATGGTGTTTTACGAGACCGCCGGCTATTTCGGCCCCGACCGGCGCAACCGCGTTGCCACGCTGAAACCAAACCCCGTGATCAACCGGGTCGGCGGACCGTTTCGGCGGCTCGAGATCGTCCGCAATGTCCTTGATGGCGTCTCGGTGCTGCGCGACGATTTCTTCAGCGCACCGCCGCCTGTGGCAGCAATGCAAACGTTGCAATAAACCCATTGCGCGTTGAGAGCGCCCTATTTCACTCGTCCCGGAAATCGCCTAGCGTCGCGGTCGACTGATCTTTTGAGCATTTTCCCATCATGCGATTCGGCATTGAGCTGCCGCCCCAGATCAAGGTCTTCGGGGCGTTTTTCATATATTCCTTTGCCATGGGCAGCATTTTCCCGCGCCTGCCCGATATCCAGTCCGCCATGGGCGTCGGCGAAGGTGCGCTCGGCCTGGCGCTGATCGGCTCGGCCGTCGGCACGCTGATCTCTCTGACCTTTGCCGGCCGTATCGTTGAAACCATCGGCTATCGCCGGGTGCTGCTCACCGCCATTCCGCTGCTCTCGGCGCTCTATGCGCTGGCCAGTTGGGCACAATCCCCGCTTGCCTTCTTCCTGCTGCTGCTGCCGGTGGGCCTGACCATCGGCGGCATCGAAGTCATCATCAATGTCGAGGCCGACCGCGTCGAGCACGTCATCGGCCGCCGCATCATGAGCCGCGCGCACGCGTTCTGGAGCCTCGGCTTCTTCGCTGCGGGCCTTGTCGGCTCCTTCATCGCCCAGGCCGGGCTCGAAGTGCATTATCACCTGATGATCATGATCCCGGTGATCATCGTCGCCACCATGACTGTTCTTGGCCGTTTCGAACCGGCGCCGCACCGCACGGGCACCAGCACCGACGAAGCGCCGCGCTTTGCCAGGCCCACCGCGACCATCATGGCGCTGGTCGGCGTCTGCCTTTCGGCCATGCTGATGGAAGGCGCGGGCATCGACTGGTCGGCCATCTACATGCGCAATCTCTTCAATGCCGAACCCTTCTGGGCCGGCCTTGCCGTGGCGACCGTTGCCGGTTCGCAGGGTGTAGCACGGTTCTTTGCCGATGGCTTTGTCGAGCGTTTCAGCCCGGTCGTTGTGGCTCGAGTGCTGCTCTCGGTGCTGGGCATCGGCGTGCTGCTCGCCTTCCTCGCGCCCGCAGCCTGGGTCGCCTATCTCGGCTTTGCCCTGATCGGTGTCGGTTCGTCGGCGCTCTTCCCGCTCGCCATGTCGGCAGCGGCGCAGCAGACCGACCGTCCCGCCGCGGTCAATGTCGCAGCG
>NZ_JAFKHD010000475.1 GCF_017307565.1 Devosia sp. | reverse complement strand
CAAGCTCGCGGCCAAAGCTCCCGAATTCATCGAGGCCATGGGCCACGAAACCGGCGCGACCGCCGGCTGGGCCGGCTTCAACGTCATGCTCGCCTCCGAAATGCTGCGCGAAGCCGCATCGCTGACGACGCAGATCACCGGCGAAATCATCCCGTCGCACCGGCCCGGCTCCACGGCCTATGGCATCCGCCAGGCCGCCGGCGTCGTCCTTTCCATTGCCCCGTGGAACGCCCCGGTCATTCTCGGCGTCCGGTCGCTCGCGACGCCACTCGCCTGCGGCAATACCGTTGTCTTCAAGTCGAGCGAAATCTGCCCGCGCACCCATCGCCTCATCGCCGATGCGCTCTTTGAAGCTGGCCTCCCCAAGGGCGTCCTCAACGTCGTCTCCAACGCTCCCGCCGATGCCCCCGAACTCGTCGAGGCACTCATCGCCCACAAGGGCGTGCGTCGCGTCAATTTCACCGGCTCCACCCGCGTCGGCCGCCACATCGCCGAAGTCGCCGCGCGGAATCTAAAACCCGCGCTCCTCGAACTCGGTGGCAAGGCTCCCTTCGTCGTCCTTGATGACGCCGATATCAGCGAAGCCGTCGCCGCGGCCGCCTTCGGTGCCTACATGAACCAGGGCCAGATCTGCATGTCGACCGAACGCGTGGTCGTTGACGACAAGATCGCCGATGAGTTCGTTGCCGCCCTCGCCACCAAAGCCGCCTCGCTAAAAGCCGGCGATCCGCGCAAGGGCGACACCCCACTCGGGTGCCTCGTCGATCTCTCCGCTGCCCAGCGCATCGACGCTCTTATCAAGGACGCCGTCTCGAAGGGTGCCCGCGTTGTCGCCGGCGGCGGCATCGATGGCACCATCATGCAGGCAACCGTGGTCGACAATGTCACGCCGGGCATGAAGCTCTATCGTGACGAATCCTTTGGCCCCGTCGTCGCCGTCATCCGCGTCGCGACCACAGAAGAAGCCATTCGCGTAGCCAACGACACCGAATACGGTCTCTCCGCCGCCGTCTTCGGAAAGGACCTGACCCGCGCCATGTCGGTGGCCTCCCGCATCGAATCCGGCATCTGCCATATCAATGGCCCAACCGTGCACGACGAAGCCCAGATGCCTTTTGGTGGCGTAAAGGCATCCGGCTACGGCCGCTTCGGCGGCAAAGCCGGCATTGCCGAGTTCACCGAACTGCGCTGGATCACCGTCCAGGGCGCCGAGCACATCCACTATCCGATCTGAAAAGCTTCTGGTGGCAGCCATATCGGCCAGGCGTCAGCCTCGATGTTAACAGTCTGCTAGCACTTGTGCCGCCGGGCGCGAAAACCGGCCTCCGACGGCACCAAAAAAGTTTTAGTGCGGAAAGCCCTTGTTTTCCGGCCACTTGCGACCAGATATGCACAGCTGTCCCTGTTCAAAACGACAGAAATGTCATGGTGTTTGGAAATGGGGGTTTACAGCCCTGAAGGTCGTCCCTATAACCCCGCTCACCGCTGCAGAGCGAGGCGCCAAACGGCGAAACAAACTGCGGCAAGCCACTGAAAAGAAAGAGCAATCTGACTTAAAGGTGACTTCGAATTCTCCTCGGCAAGCTAAAGCAAACCGAAAAGAAAATCGAAAACAGCGGTTGACAGTGATCTTCGGATCTTCTAGAAACCGCGGCGCTGACGACGCGAACGACTTCAAGTTGTTCCCACTGACGGCGACTTCTGACAGGGCGGATTTGCTGCCGGGTAACCGGATAGTGGGTTTGTTTTGCGGAAAGAAATCTGAGGCGATTGCCTCACCGACGTTCTGCCCTTGTGGGGTGAAGGTCAGCTCTTTGACATTGTGAAGATTGAAGAAAGAGAAACGTGGACGGCGAGGTTCTTGCGAACTGAAGCTGGGGTTTAC
>NZ_JAFKHD010000474.1 GCF_017307565.1 Devosia sp. | reverse complement strand
GGTCTCGCCTGGACTTCGGTCGGCGGCGAAATCCTGACCATCGAAGGCGTGATGACGCCCGGCAAGGGCCGCATGTCGGTCACCGGCAACACCAAGGAAGTGATGAAGGAATCGCTGACTGCCGCGACGGCCTATGTGAAGTCCCGTGCGATCGACTACGGCATCAAGCCGCCGATGTTCGACACGCGCGACATCCACGTCCACCTTCCCGAAGGCGCAACGCCCAAGGATGGTCCGTCGGCCGGTATCGGTCTTGCGACTGCCATCGTCTCGGTGATGACCGGCATTCCGGTTCGCAATGATGTCGCCATGACCGGCGAGATCACGCTGCGGGGCAGGGTGCTTCCCATCGGCGGCCTCAAGGAAAAGCTCCTTGCAGCCCTCCGCGGCGGCATCAAGACGGTGCTTATTCCGGAAGAGAATGTTCGCGATCTCCAGGAGATCCCGGACATCGTCAAGGAAGGCATGGAGATCGTTCCGGTCTCCCGCATGGACCAGGTCATCGAACGCGCTCTGGTGCGCAAGCCGGAAGCCATCGAATGGAATTTCGATGAAGCTCCGGCAGTCGCCAAGACCGACGCATCAGATGATTCTTCGGCCAGCGTGACGCACTAAGCGATCCACTGAAAATGAAAACGGCGGCCTCTAGGCCGCCGTTTTTCTTTGTCTCGTCAAACTCATCAAGCCTGTTCCGTGCAGTTCCGTCGACTGCCTGACTGCACCATCCCCCCCTCCACCGTCATTGCCGGGCTTGTCCCGGCAATCCATCTCACCTCCGCATGGACCACCGGGACGAGCCCGGTGGTGACAACCGAAATTAGGTCCCGCTCGTCGACGGGGCTACTGCGGTACCTTCGCCGCCGCGCTCAGCCGTATCCCCTCGACCATATATTTCAGCCCGCGCTCGAACGCCTGCTCGGTATTGATCGAGCCTTCCTTCTCCAGTGACCGGAACGCCTCGGCCAGAATCGGGAACGGCGTCAGCTCGGCATCAAGGTCGCCGTCCTGGCCAACCTCTTCCTCCCTCCGCTCACGCTCGCCCTGTTCCTCGAGCACATAGCCGACTACGTAGCGCGCCACCGAAATCGAAGCGTGCAGCGCTTCCTCGGCCGTAAAGCCTGCGTCCACATAAAGCTTCAGCTGCTTTTCTGCGTCGGCGAAATCCGTGGTCGAAGGCCGCGTTCCCGCAGCGATCCGCGCCCCATCCCGCACCGCCAGCAGCGTCTTCCGCATGCTGCGCGCCGTCGCATAGGTGAAATCCACCCAGTCCTCGCCGGGCGAGGGCAGGCGATGGCTGTGATAGCGCGCCAGCATCTCGCTATTGATGGCGTCGAGCAGCGCCGACTTGTTCTTGAAATGCCAGTAGAGCGCCGGCTGCTGCACGCCCAGCCGCTCCGCCAGCTTCCGCGTCGTCAGCTTGTCAATGCCCACCTCGTTCAGCAGGGCCATGGCCTCATCGACAATACGGCCACGATCAATCGCCATGCACACAATCCTCTTGACTTATCACTGATAAAGGAGCTTATCGGCGATAAATGAACTTATCACCGATAAAGTACCTCTGGAGGTCCTTATGAACAAGGCCCTGATCGTCATTCTCGCGACCGTCGCCATAGATGCGATTGGCGCGGGCCTGATTTTCCCCATCCTGCCCGAATTGCTGACCCAGCTCACCGAAGGCGGCGACATCGGTTTCCTGTACGGAGCCATGCTCGCGGTCTACGCCATCATGCAATTCATCTTCTCGCCCGTGCTCGGCGCCCTCAGCGATCGCTTCGGCCGCCGCCCGGTGCTGCTGCTCTCGCTCGCCGGCACCTTGCTCGACTATCTCGTCATGGCACTAACCCCGCTTGGCTGGGTCCTGGTCGTTGGCCGCGCCATGGCCGGCATCACCAGCGCCAACA
>NZ_JAFKHD010000342.1 GCF_017307565.1 Devosia sp. | reverse complement strand
GGGCGGACGATCTTTGGCGATGCGGCGCGGGCCTGGCTCGACGGGCGGATCGGCGATGATGAGGCCGTGGCCGAAATGGCGCAGCGGTTTGCGGGATTGGTAGCGGCCTGGGATGGGGCTTAGGCTCTAGTTTTGTGGCTCTCCTCCACCCCCTCCCTCCTCCCCCATCAAGGGGGAGGTGTTGGCCGGTGGGGTTTGCGAGGTCTAGCCCCAAACTCGATATGCACCTCCCCCTTGATGGGGGAGGATGGGAGGGGGTGGCCCCGGCCCAAGAAATAAAACGGAGGTTCCCGCTTTCGCGGGAATGACACCGAGGGATACGAGGAGTGGCCATGAGCCAGAAAACTGTTCGATTGACCATGGCGCAGGCTGTTGCGCGTTTTCTTACGGCGCAGAAGACGGTCATTGCCGGGGAGACCGTACCGATCTTTGGCGGGGTCTTTGCCATTTTCGGCCATGGCAATGTGGCAGGGGTGGGCGAGGCGCTTTACAGCGTCAAGGACACGCTGCCGACCTATCGCGGGCAGAATGAACAGGGCATGGCGCATGCGGCGATTGCCTATGCCAAGGCGAGCTTCCGTCGCCGCTTCATGGCGGTGACCAGCTCGATCGGGCCGGGCGCGCTGAACATGGTGACGGCGGCGGCGCTGGCCCATGTGAACCGGATTCCGCTGCTGCTGCTGCCGGGCGATGTGTTTGCCAATCGGTTGCCCGACCCGGTCTTGCAGCAGGTGGAAGATTGGGGCGACGGTACGGTTTCGGCCAATGACTGCTTCCGCCCCGTCAGCCGTTATTTCGATCGGATCACGCGGCCGGAGCAGGTCATTCCGGCGCTGCGGCGGGCCATGCAAGTGCTTACGGACCCGGCCGAATGCGGGCCGGTGACGCTGAGCCTTTGTCAGGATGTGCAGGCGGAAGCCTATGACTATCCCGAGAGCTTCTTTGCCGAGAAGGTTTGGGTGCCGCGGCGGATCATGCCCGATGCCGACGAATTCGCGACGGCCGCGGCGGCGATCAAGCTGGCGAAGAAGCCGGTGATCATTGCGGGTGGTGGCGTGCTCTATTCGGAGGCGAGCGAGAGCCTTGCCGCCTTCGCCGAGGAACATGGCATTCCGGTGATGGAAACGCAGGCGGGCAAGAGTGCCCTGCCCCATGGGCATGAGCTCAATATGGGTAGCGTCGGGGTTACCGGTTCTTCAGCATCGAACGCGCTGGCAGAAGAGACCGATGTGGTGATCGCGGTCGGTACGCGGCTACAGGATTTCACCACTGGCTCGTGGGCGCTGTTCAAGAACGAGGCGGTGAAAATCATCGGGCTCAATGTGCAGCCGTTCGATGCGGGCAAGCATGGGGCGCTGCCGCTCGTGAGCGATGCTCGCGTAGGACTTGAAGCGCTGGATGCTGCGCTGATGGGTTGGCAGGTTGATTCCGACTGGACCCATAAGGCCATGCGGGAAAAGGATAAATGGCTGCTGGACGCTGACACGGCGACCGGGCCGACCAATGCCGAATTGCCATCGGATGCGCAGGTGATCGGGGCGGTACAGCGGGCTCGGCAGAAGGCGACGGTGATTTGTGCGGCGGGCGGTTTGCCGGGTGAATTGCACAAGCTCTGGAAGGCGGATGCGCCGGGCAGCTACCATCTCGAATATGGTTTTTCGACCATGGGCTATGAGATCGCCGGCGGGCTCGGCGTGAAGCTGGCGCGGCCCGAGGACGACGTGGTCGTGATGGTCGGCGATGGCAGCTACATGATGCTGAACTCGGAGATCGTCTCTTCGATCATGCTGGGGGCCAAGCTGACGATCGTGTTGCTGGATAATGCCGGCTATGGCTGCATCAACCGACTACAGATGGCGACCGGCGGGGCGAACTTTAACAACCTGCTCAAGGATACCCATCACGTCACGCTGCCGGGCATCGACTTTGCCGCGCATGCGGCCGCGATGGGGGCAGTGAGCCGCAAGGTTGGGTCGATTGCCGAGCTGGAAACGGCGCTGGCCGAGACGGCGGATGCGGACCGGACCACGGTGATTGTCATTGATACCGATCCGCTCATCACCACGGATGCCGGTGGGCACTGGTGGGATGTGGCGGTGCCGGAGGTTAGCGAGCGAGCCCAGGTGAACGCGGCGCGCGAAGGGTATTTGAAGGCGTTGCAGGCGCGGCAGATTGGGTGAGGGCTGACACCAAAGCGATCGTCACCACCGGGCTTGTCCCGGTGGTCCACGCGGAGGCGAGATGGATTGCCGGGACAGGCCCGGCAATGACGACGGAATTTAGAGAATTGAACGTGGGGATAGAACCCCTCACCCTGACTTTTCGCTGAACGCGAAAAGTCTGTCCCTCTCCCGCAAGGGGCGAGGGGAAGAGCGGCGGACTAGGAGAGACCAAAAGAATGAAAGCCAAACTTGGGATGTCGCCCATTGCGTGGTGGAACGACGATCTGGTGGAGCTGAGCGATGATGTGTCGCTCGAAGAGTGCCTGCGGCAATCGCGGTCGGCTGGGTTTACCGGCATGGAGAAGGGACGGCGGTTTCCGGATGATCCGGAGGTGATGCTGCCGATCCTTCGCGCGGCCGACGTGACGCTTTGCGGCGGGTGGTTTTCGGGCACGCTGGTCGAGGAAGAGCTGGCGGCCAACAAGGACCGCATTCTACCGATGATCGAGCTGTTCAAGGCCGTAAGCGCGCCTTGCATCGTTTATGGCGAGGTGGGCCGGTCGATCCAGGGCAAGCGCGAGATTCCGCTGGCGCAGAAGCCGAAGCTTTCGGACGACGAGATGAAGGCTTATGGGCGGAAGGTGACCGCGTTTGGCGAATGGTGTGCCGAGCAGGGCATGCCGCTGAGCTATCATCACCATATGGCGGCTGTGGTTGAGACCGAGCCGGAGCTCGATGCGTTCATGGCGGCTTCGGGGGAAGGCATTCCGCTGCTGCTCGACGCGGGGCACCTGGCTTTTGCGGGCGGCGATCCGTTGCGGGCGATTGATAAGCACCATGGGCGGATCAACCATGTGCATGTGAAGGATATCAGGCGCTCGGTCGTCGATGGGCTGGATCGGACGAAGCAGAGTTTCCTCGATGCTGTGGCGCTGGGTGCCTTTACAGTGCCGGGGGATGGCTCGCTCGATTTCGGGGCGATCGTGCAGCGGCTGGCGGATCATGGCTATGAGGGCTGGTTCGTGGTCGAGGCCGAGCAGGACCCGAAGAAGAACCCGCCGCTGAAAATGGCGCAGGTGGGCCACAAGGAACTCATGCGGGTGATGACGGCGGCCGGGTATACCGTCGAGACGCAAGGTTTTCCGAACGGCTAGGGTTTGCTAGAGCTTGCGCAAACAAAGGGTGAGTGCATGGCTCTCAAGGAAAATGATCTGAACTGGTTCCGGCCGCTGTGGCGGCGCGTGGCCGTGGTGGTGTTTTTGGCAATCTGGCTCGCCTGGGAGGCGATCTGGACCAAGGAAACGCTGTGGATCGTGCTGGTCGGCGCGGCGCTGGCCTATGCGCTCTACAATTTCTTCTATGCCTTCCCGAAGGAGGAGCCCAAGAATGACGCACTCCCCCCTGCTGGTTCGACCGACGAACAAGACCGGTCGGATTCATGACGTAACGCCCGCTTCGGCGGGCTGGACCCATGTCGGCTTTGGGCTGCACCGGCTAAAACCGGGGCAGGCCTATGGCGAGGAAACGGGCGAGCGCGAGGTTTGCCTTGTCATCGTCAGCGGCAAAGGACGCTTTGCCGTGGATGGGGAAGATTTTGGCGAGCTTGGCGAGCGCATGAGCCCCTTTGAGGGCGCGCCCTGGGCGCTCTATGTGCCCGCAGGGCGCAACTGGGCTGTGGATGCCACCACGGACCTGGAACTGGCCGTGTGCTCGGCGCCGGGCGGCGGGGATTATCATGCCAAGGTTATTCAGCCGGGGACGCATCCACGGCTGACGCGTGGCAAGGGTGCCAATGTCAGGCATGTCTACAATATCATGCCCGAGGACGATGGCTCGGCTAACGCGCTGCTGGTGGTGGAGGTGGTCACCCCGCAGGGCAATACTTCGTCCTATCCGCCGCACAAGCACGACCAGGACAATCTTCCGCACGAGAGTTTTCTGGAAGAGACCTATTACCATCGCTTCAACCCGCCGCAGGGTTTTGGCTTTCAGCGCGTCTATACTGATGACCGGAGCCTTGATGAGGCGATGGCGATCGAGGATGGCGATGTGACGCTGGTGCCGCGGGGTTATCATCCGGTGGCAACGACGGCGGGGTATGATCTCTACTACCTCAACGTCATGGCCGGGCCGAAGCGCGTGTGGAAATTCCACAATGCGCCCGAGCATGAGTGGATGCTGAAGTAGTCAGTCCAGCATGTTTTCGGGCGCGCCGGCGTCGGTGAGGAAAGCGAAGTTGTAGACGGAGCCGTCCTTGGTGACGGCTTCGCAACGATATTGGGCATTGCCGGCGCGATAGTCACCGAAGGTGCAAAGGCCCTTGGCCTTGTAGGTGACGTTGCGATCCCCGCTGCCGTCGGGCGCGGCAATGACCAGGTCGACGTGCTGAAAACTCTTGGCGTCGGGCCCCTGCTCCATCTCTCCGCTGAAAACGATGAAGCGGCCGCTGGGGTCGTCGGTCCAGACGACGAGCTCCATGTGATGATCGGTGTAGATCACCTGCATGATCTCGCTGGCGCAGATATTGCCCAGGTCCTCGGCGCCAGCGGTCAGCGACTGGCACTTGCCGCGCAGGGTGACGGCGGAGGACGGATCGGCCATTTCAGCGGCGGCGGGCGAGACCAGCAGAAGGCTGAAAAGCAGCGGCAGGAATTTCATGGGCTCACCGGGATTTGGACAGCACCAGCCTAAACGAAAAAAGGGCGCCGCAATGGCGCCCTTTGCCTTTTGTAGTCGATTTCTCGCTGACTTTGACCGTGCGGCCTTCCTTGGCCGATTTCACGGCGGCGTCGGCCAGGGCCAGGGCGATGAGACCATCGGTTCCGCTGGGGCTGGCCGGGGACTTTGATTCAACGAAATCGATGAAGCTGCTGATTTCACGCGCATAAGCTTCGGTGTATCGGGTCATGAAGAAGTCGTGCAGCGGCGGGCGGGTGTAGCCGTCGGCATTGGCGACTTCGATGGAGACCGGGCGCTGGTTTTCGGCCGAGACGGCGCCCTTGGAGCCGTGGACCTCAATGCGCTGGTCGTAGCCATAGGTGGCGCGGCGGGAGTTCGAAATGGTGGCGTGCTTGCCGGAGGCCGTGGAGAGCATCACCGAGACGCTGTCATAGTCGCCGGCGGTGCCGATGGCGGGGTCGACGAGAACAGAGGCCTGGGCGGTGACTGCGTCGATTTCTTCGCCGAGGAGGAAGCGCGCCATGTCGAAGTCATGGATAGTCATGTCGCGGAAAATGCCGCCCGAGCGCTTGATGTAGTCGACCGGCGGCGCGCCGGGATCGCGCGAGATGATGGTGACCATTTCGACGGTGCCGATGGCGCCATCGGCGATGGCCTGCTTGACGGCCTGGAAGTGGGGGTCGAAGCGGCGGTTGAAGCCGACCATGAGGGTGGCCGAGGTTTCGTCGACGACGCTGATGCAGGCTTTGACGCGCTCGATGTCGAGGTCGACCGGCTTCTCGCAGAAGATGGCCTTGCCGGCGCGGGCGAAGCGCTCGATGAGGTCGGCATGGGTGTCCGTCGGGGTGCAGATGACGACGGCGTCGATATCGGACGATGCCAGGATCGCGTCAATGGTGCGCACCTCAGCGCCATATTGGGTGGCGATAGCGTTCGCTGCCTCAGCCATGGGGTCGGCGACGGCGACGAGTTTCGCCTTGGAATTGGAGCCGATGGCCTTAGCGTGAACTTTGCCAATGCGGCCGGCGCCGAGCAGGCCAAAACGAACGGTCATAGTGGGTTCCTCCACCCGAAGATTGGTGTGGAATGAATAGGCGATTTTTTGGGTGGATGGAATGAGAATTCTAACATCGGTGGTGGGATTTGGAGGCCGTGCCCGCCTTCCCATAAGGCTCGCGGTGTTCGTCATTGCCAGACTTGTTCCGGCAATCCCGCTTGCTAGGGCGTGGACCACCGGGACAAGCCCGGTGGTGACGATGGAGGGGGAGTTACGCGCGGGGGTTGTCCGCGAAGGCGCCCCCTCGCCTGAAACAGAGATCCCCGCTTTCGCGGGGATGACACCGTAGGTGGGGTGGCAGATGTGAAAGAGCCTCAGTGCTCGCGGGCCCGTTCGAGGATGCGTTTGCACTCGAGGAGCTCGCGAAGGACTTCGGAGAGCTTTTCGCGCGATTCTTCGTCGAGGCTCGGGTCGGCCGTCATTACGGCTTCTTCGATTTCCGCTTCGTCGGCGGCCGCCTGCGCTTCTTCGATGAGCGGGATGATCTCGTCGAGACCCTTGCCTTCGCCGACGGCGATGACATAGCGCGGGCCCTGATCCTTGAGGATCTTCTGCACGCCCTTGATGGTAAAGCCCTGATCGTACAGCAAATGGCGGATGCCACGCAGCAGCAGGACGTCTTCCGGACGATAGTAGCGGCGTCCGCCGCCACGCTTCAGAGGTTTTATGGTGGCGAAGCGGGTTTCCCAGAATCGCAGGACGTGCTGGGGAAGATCGAGCTCTTCCGCGGCCTCTGAGATTGTCCGGAATGCGTCTGGAGACTTGTCCAAACCGATCACCCCTCCAGTAAGAAAGCCTTACTTTTCAGAGGTGACCATAGACTTGTTGATTTTGGACTTCAACACGTTGCTGGGTTTGAACACAAGAACCTGGCGGGGCAGGATCGGAACCTCCTCACCGGTCTTGGGATTGCGGCCGATCCGCTCGTTCTTGGAACGCACCTGGAAGGAGCCGAAGGAGGAGAGTTTCACATTGGCGCCGGTGATCAGCGCGTCGGTGATGAGTTCGAGAACACGTTCGACCAGTTCGGCCGACTCGGTTCGCGACAGGCCGACAGAACCGTAAACAGCTTCCGCCAGGTCCGCCCGCGTTACCGTCTTCTGCGTCATTCGCACCCCCGTGGTTCTGGACTGGCTTCCCAAGCCAGCGTGCTATTTTTTCTTCCGCTGTCGCCAGTTCGCGCGAGCAAACTGGCAGGAAACCATCCCTCAATCGACGCGGCCACGGTGACGCTCCACCGGACCTCAACGTCAGGTTCCTCCGACCCGCGAGGACACTAACGCCTTGAAACGCTTGAGGTCAATCGTTCGATGCCGGACTACCAGCGAATGAGCGAGGCTCCCCAGGTAAATCCGCCGCCCATGGCCTCGAGCATGACGAGATCGCCCTGCTTGATGCGGCCATCTGCCACGGCAACGCTCAGGGCCAGGGGTACGGAGGCGGCCGAGGTATTGGCGTGGACATCGACCGTCATCACGACCTTTTCGGGCGGCAGGCCGAGCTTGGCCCCTGCCCCGTCGATGATGCGCTTGTTGGCCTGGTGCGGCACGAACCAGTCGAGATCGTCCACGGTGTAGCCGCCCTGTTCGAGCGCCTTGTAGACAACGTCAGTGATCTTGCCGCCGGCGTGACGGAAGACTTCGGCGCCAGCCATGTGTACGTGGCCGGTCGTGCCGGTGGTCGAGGGGCCGCCATCGACGTAGAGTTTTTCCCAATGGTGACCATCGGACCGCAGGGCCGAAGCGATGACGCCGCGCTCGGGTTCGCCATCGGCGAGTTCGACACGTTCGAGAATCATGGCGCCGGCACCGTCGCCGAAGAGCACGCAGGTGGTGCGGTCAGTCCAGTCGAGCAGGCGCGTGAAGGTTTCGGCCCCGATGACGAGGGCACGGTTGGCAAGGCCCGCCTTGAGATAGGTGTCGGCCGTGGTGACGGCATAGACAAAGCCCGAGCAGACCGCCTGGATATCGAAGGCGAAGCCGTGATGCATGCCGAGCTTCATCTGCACCAGCGTCGCAGCAGCCGGGAAGGTGTAATCGGGCGTCGTGGTGGCGACAACGATGAGGTCGATGTCATCGGGGGTGAGCCCGGCATTGTCGAGGGCGGCGCGGGCAGCGGCGACGGCGAGGTCGGAGGTGAACTCACCCTCGGCCGCAACATGGCGCTCCTTGATACCGACGCGCTGCTGAATCCACTCGTCGGACGTATCGACCGTCTTGGCCAATTCCGTGTTGGTCAGGATTTTTTGGGGCAGGTAGCTGCCAACCCCACGCACAATGGAACGAACTCTGGTCACGCCGACTTGGCCTCGGGATCGGAAGACGGCTCGGAGGCCGCGATATTGACTGGGAAGCGACGCATGCTGTCGCCGATCTTTTCGATCAGGTTGCTGCGCGCCATTTCATAAGCAAGGCCCAGGGCGCTGTTGTAGCCGATCTCGTCGGTACCGCCGTGGGATTTGATGACGATGCCGTTGAGGCCCATGAAGACGCCGCCATTGACGGCGCGGGGGTCCATCTTGCGGCGAAGGGCGGTCAGCGCGGACGAGGCGAAGAAGGCGCCAAGCATGCTGATCCAATTGGCCTTGAGCGCGGTGCGGAGATAGCTCGCGACCTGGCGCGCGGTGCCCTCTGCGGTCTTGAGTGCGACATTGCCGACAAAGCCCTCGGTGACGACGACGTCCACCGTGCCCTTGCCGATATCGTCGCCTTCGACGAAGCCATGATAGGTGAAGCCGGCGCCATTGGCCTGCTGCAGGATCTTGCTGGCTTCCTTGATGTAGTCGAGCCCCTTCACCTCTTCGGTGCCGATATTGAGCAGACCCACGGTGGGCAGCTCGGAATCAAAGAGGGCGCGGGCGAGCGCGGAACCAAGGATGGCATAGTCGACGAGCTGGCGGGCATCGGCACCGATGGTGGCGCCCATGTCGAGCACGATGATGTCGGAGCGCACGGTCGGCCAGATGGCCGCGATGCCGGGGCGCGAGACGCCTTCCATGGGGCGGAGGCAGAAAGTGGCCATGGCCATGAGGGCGCCGGTATTGCCGCCCGAAATGGCTACGTCGGCCTCGCCGTCCTTGACCGCCTGAATGGCCATCCACATGGACGACACGCCCTTGCCCTTCCTGAGGGCCTGGCTGGGCTTTTCGTCCATGGCGATCACTTCTTCACAGTGACGCACCTCGCACGCGGCCTTGAGCCGGGGGAACTCTTCGAGGAGCGGAGCGATCTGCTCCTGACGACCATGGAAGATGAAACGGGTATTCTTACGCTCGCGCAATGCGAGGTCTGCCCCGTGGATGACTGCGCGCGGAGCGTGGTCGCCGCCCATGGCATCCACTGAGATCGTTATGTATTCGGTCATTTCAGCCCGTTTTTCGGCCCGCTTGGGCAGGCATGCCAACATATCCCATAGGGAAGTGGGTGCAAGCCCTGCGCGGCAAGGTTCAGTTTTCGCCCTTGTCCTTCAGACGGGCCAGAGCGGCGAATGCTCCGCCTTCACCATTTCCGAGATCGACGTCGAGCGAAGCAACGTCTTCGCCCTCGCGCCGCGGATATGGATCGATGGCAAGAGCCAGGGTTTCGATCAGGAGAGCGCTGAGATCAACCTCGGGCCCGTCGATATGATCCGGAAAATCGTCATCTTCAAGATCGATGAACACTTCCGAGCCCGGCGCGGGCGCCTGGTGGCCGTGCGGCACGGGCAGGAAGACGCGATCGACTTCCTCGTCGATGTCCTGGCTGACCGGCTCGAAGCTGACGATGGATGGCTGGGTGATGCTGGCCTGAAGCCGGCCCTGGGCACGCAGCCCGCCGCGCAGCGGCACGACGCTGAGGTTTGCAACAAACCGCTGGACCGAGGTCAGCTTCATCGCCGTTGCAATGGCGGCGCGCGTCTTTTCATCGGCGTCCACGCTTACCGACCGGCCGGCGGCGGGCAGTTTGTCGATGCGGACGACGGCGTCGAAAAGCGGCTCGAAATGGTCATTCATGCTGATGTTCCGAAAGTCACGGTACCACCGGTGATGGAATCGACCGGCTGAGCTGCGAGCACCCGGTCCTGCTCCAGCGCGTAGTCGGCCAGAGCAAAGGCATGTTCGAGGCCGGCATCGCCGAAAATATTGCGCGAGAACACGGCGGCGAGCGCCTCCCTGTCATTGCGATCCATAGCCTCGTTGATGGCAGCAAGAAGGCCGAAGAAGAGATTACCCATCTTCTGGATTTTCTTGGGCACGCCGAGGTCCCCTGCCCCCATTTCGCGCAGCGACCGATCCATGTCTTTAAAGAAGAGATCAAACACTGCCTGGCTGAAACCCTTGGAGGTTTTGTTGGCGCGCAGGCGGCGGAAAACCAGCGCCATGTGCAGGCTGATCATGTCGAAACGCCCGGTAACAGTATCCGGCACCCCCCATTCAGCATAGAAAACGGGTTGCCGGGATTGCGCCACAATGGCTCTATAGACGCCATAAACAGCGTCGGTGGCCGTGTTTTTGCGGAACAGAGACAGGATCATGGGATTGCGCTCAGCCTCGGGATGGGTCAAACACATGCATCGTTCGCCGACCCAATGTCAGCTTGCCAATAAGCTTGGTTGACAGCTACACATTCCGGCGGCCAAGGGGCACGCGCCTTGTTGAAACGCCCATAGTCGAGAGCCATCGGGAAAGTCAAATTCATGCCCATGCGTATTGCTTCCGCTCCATTCGCTGTGATCACCGCCGCAGCCCTGGCTGTCGCGCTGACCGCCTGCACGAGCAGCACTTCGCTCGTGACCAAGAAAACGCAGGGCTACGAAATTTCCGAAAGCGCCATGCAGCAGGTTCGCGTCGGGCAGAGCCAGCAGCTCGTAACCCTGGTGCTCGGCTCGCCGCAGTCGACCAACACCTTTGGTGACCAGAGCGCCTGGTACTATGTGCAGACCAAGGTGCAGCAGACCTCGTTCGGCGTGACGACGGCGCTGGAGCGCACCGTGCTGGCCATCTATTTCGACAAGAACAAGAAGGTCGTCGACAAGGCCGTCTACAGCGCCGCAGACGGCAAGACCGTGACGGTGGAAAGCCGCCGCACCCAGTCGTTCGGCGAAGACCGTACCTTTATCGACCAGATCCTGCAGTCGTTCTGAGGTTTTTCGGAACGCAGAGAATTGGAAAAGCCCCGGTTTTGGCCGGGGCTTTTTGTTTGTGGTGGCCGGTCGGAGGGATTGGGGCTCACGTCACCCCCTCCCGGCCTCCCCCATAAAGGGGGAGGTGTCGCATCGAGTTTGGGGCAATGTCCGATTCAAACCTGCAAATGCGCGGCGTTTCGCTTTCGCGTGAATGACGCCATGGGCAGGGAGGGCTGAGCGCTCAGCCCTTCTTGTCGAGATCCACGCCGGCGGAGCGGGCGATGGAGTCGAGGGCGGCGTTGACCATGCCGGAGGCGTCTTCCTCAAAGAAGGCGCGGGCGACGTCAACATATTCGGTGATGACGACGCGGGCCGGGATGTCGCGGCGGCGCAGGAGTTCAAAGACCGCGGCGCGCAGAATCGCGCGGAGGGTGGAATCGATGCGTTCGATCGGCCAGTCGGCGGCCAGGGCCTTGTCGATGGCCGGATCGATCTCGAGCTGGTTCTTGGTGACGCCGCGCACGATCTGGCCGAAGAAATCGGCGTCGGCGGGCAGATACTGCTCGCCTTCAAGTTCGCGGCCGAGATGGAAGGCGCTGAACTGGGCCAGCGTGTCTTCCAGCGTCTGGCGCCCCACATCCATCTGGTAGAGCGCCTGGACGGCCGCGAGGCGGGCGGCGCCGCGCTGGTTGGCCGGACGCGAATTGGTGGGAATGGGGGGCGTATCAGTCATTTATGCGTTCAACTTTGCCTTGAGAGCGGCGAGAGCGAGGGCGGCGCGGGCGGCATCGCCACCGCGGTCGCCATCGGCGACGCGGGCGCGGGTCCAAGCCTGGCCTTCGTTCTCGACCGTAAGAATGCCGATGCCCAGCGGCAAAGCATCCACCACCGCCAATTCGGAGAGGGCGCGGATGCTTTCGCTGGCAACGGCGACGTAGTGATTGGACTGGCCACGGATGACGCAGCCGAGGGCAACGAAGCCGTCATAGCTGCCGGTTTCGAGCGCCATGGCGACGCCGACGGGCACTTCCATGGCCCCAGGCACGGCTACGACGTCAAAGGTGGCGCCTGCTGCCTCGAGCGCAGCAGAGGCACCGGCCTTCATTTCGTCGGCGATACCGGGATAGGCCCTGCCCTCGACGATGAGGAAATGCAGACCCGCAGCCGAATTGGGCTCTATCGAAAAGCGTTCGCCGTAAGAATCCATAGCCGACGTCCTTGTGCTAGCTACTCAACCCCATAGTCCGCCCCGCAACGGCGGGCAAGGCGAGACTGGATCAATCGTCTTCGGGGGAAGGTTCGCTGACGTCGGAATCAAGCTCGGCGAGGAAATCGCGGAAATCGTCGGGACCGGCAAAATTCTTGTAGACCGAGGCGAAGCGCACGAAGGCGACGTGGTCGAGGCCCTTTAGGCCAACCATCACATATTCACCGATCTGGTCGGAGGTGATTTCAACATCGCCCAGGCTTTCGAGCTGCCGAACGATGCCTGAAATCATGCGCTCGACGCGTTCGGGATCGACCGAGCGCTTGCGCAGCGCCGTATTGACCGAGCGGGTGAGCTTTTCACGGTCGAAGGGGACTTTTCGGCCCGTCTTCTTGACCACGGTGAGATCGCGCAGTTGCACGCGCTCAAAGGTGGTGAAGCGGCCGCCGCAGGCATTGCACACGCGGCGGCGGCGGATAGCGCCCGAATCTTCGGTCGGGCGGCTATCCTTCACCTGGGTATCGTCATTGCCACAATAGGGGCAGCGCATCCTTATGTGGCCCTTTCAGATCAGTTGTAGATGGGGAAGCGGTCGGTCAGCGTCTTCACCTTGGCGCGGACTTCGGCTTCGACGGCGCCGTTATTGTCATCACCATTGGTCTTGAGGCCATCGAGCACTTCGATGATCAGTTCGCCGATCAGCTGGAACTCGGCCGTACCGAAGCCGCGGGTAGTACCCGCCGGGGTGCCGAGACGCACACCGGAGGTGATCGCGGGCTTTTCCGGATCGAAGGGAACGGCGTTCTTGTTGCAGGTGATGTGGGCGCGGCCGAGAGCGGCTTCCGTCGCCTTGCCGGTGAGGCCCTTGGGACGGAGGTCGACCAGCATCAGGTGGTTGTCGGTGCCGCCCGAGACGATGTCCACGCCGCCCTTGACGAGAGTTTCGGCCAGAACCTGAGCATTGGCCACGACCTGCTGGGCGTAGAGCTTAAACTCGGGCTGCAGGGCTTCCTTGAAGGCCACGGCCTTGGCCGCGATGACATGCATCAGCGGGCCGCCCTGGATGCCCGGGAAAATGGCCGAGTTGATCTTCTTGGCGATGTCTTCCTCGTTGGTGAGGATCAGGCCGCCGCGCGGGCCGCGCAGGGTTTTGTGGGTGGTCGTGGTGGCGACGTGGGCGTGCGGGAACGGGCTCGGGTACACACCGCCAGCGACGAGGCCGGCAACGTGGGCCATGTCGACGAAAAGGATCGCGCCGACTTCATCGGCAATGGCGCGGAACTCGGCCCAGTCCATGACGCGCGAATAGGCCGAGAAGCCGGCAACGATCATCTTGGGCTTGTGCTCACGGGCGAGCTGACGGACCTGGTCCATATCGACGCGGCCGTCCTGCTTGCGCAGGCCGTACTGGACGGCATTGAACCATTTGCCCGACTGGTTGGGCCTGGCGCCATGGGTCAGGTGACCACCGGCGTCGAGCGACATGCCGAGGATGGTGTCGCCGGGCTGGATCAGGGCCTGGTAGACGCCCTGGTTTGCCTGAGAACCGGAATTGGGCTGGACGTTGGCGAAGGCGACGCCGAAGAGTTCCTTGGCGCGCTCGATGGCGAGGGTTTCGGCCACGTCGACATACTGGCAGCCGCCATAGTAGCGCTTGCCCGGATAGCCTTCAGCGTACTTGTTGGTCAGCACCGAGCCCTGGGCCTCAAGCACGGCCTGGGACACGATGTTTTCCGAGGCGATCAGCTCGATCTCGCCCTGCTGGCGGCCGAGTTCGTCCTGAATTGCCTTGGCAAGTTCCGGATCGGTTTCGGCGGTGGAGGCAGTAAAGAATTTAGGGAAAAGCGAATTGCCGGTCGCTGCGCTCATGCGTAGGTTTCCTCAAGAAGGATCAGGCTTATCGGGCTGGCGGTGGCTTTACCACGACACGCCGACAAAATCCAAGGTCGCGATGACAGTGCTGGTTTCATCGGGCATCCTGATCATGATTGGGTGCCCAGGCGAGCGGCTCTATATAGTTCGCGTTCCCCGATGGTTCCCCATCTCTTCTCGCCAGTCGCGCGAACGCGGTGAATATGGCTCAAAGCGGCCAGCATGTGAAGGGCTTCCGGCAAGACAACCCAACTTACTATCAGCGCTCAGAATATTGGATTTTACCGAATCCGGATGCGCGACCTTCACCACCCTAGCGAACCCTTCCTGAAGACCTCGCATGCAATCTGACGGCAATCAGCTTGCGATCATCCAGGAGGGATCAATGAAACCGCTCGCAAACAAACTGACGGCAGTGGCCATGACCTGCCTATTGTCCATTTCAAGCTTCACGCCGGCCCAGGCCCAGGACAATTCCCTAAGCTTCAGCCAGCGCCAGCAGGTGGTGCAGGCCTATTGCCAGCGCTATCCGCAGGACCGCGATTGCGACGGCTGGTGGTTCTGGAGCGCCAGGGACTATGACGCGTTTTACTATCGCAACCGCAGCGACCTCGACCCGCTGATCGCCGGTATCTTCGGCCTCGCCATCGGCGCGATCATCGGCGGCGCCATCGCCAACAGCAACAAGAACACCAACACGCGCCCTGCCCCGACCACTACCCGTCGCGACAGCGGCCACGTGGCGCGCTGCTACCAGCGCTACAAGTCCTACGACGAGCGGACCAACACATTCCTCGGCTACGATGGCATCCGCCATCCCTGCACGCTCTAACGCCAAATCGATCGAGCCGGAGCTCTTGCGCTCCGGCTTGACGGGATAGTTTGCAACTACCTGCCCTATCCGGACATTGACTCCTCATTCAGCATTAGCGGGCCTCGGCCCGGGAGTGGAGAAATGAGAAAGTTAGCAAGTCTTGTCAGCAGCCTCGCCCTGACCGGTGTAGTCGCACTGGGTGCTATCGTGC
Organism: Devosia sp.; assembly: GCF_017307565.1. Taxonomy (GTDB): domain Bacteria; phylum Pseudomonadota; class Alphaproteobacteria; order Rhizobiales; family Devosiaceae; genus Devosia. The sequence goes on along the minus strand of NZ_JAFKHD010000342.1, from coordinate 8,681 downwards.
CCGCGCAGGCGCAATCGGTAACGATGAGTTATGGCCAGCGTTACAAGGTGATCCAGACATATTGCGATCGGAATCCATGGGATCGCGATTGCCAGGGCTTTTATGGCGGCCGCTGGAATGACCGTCAGTACAATGACTTCTACTATTCGCGCCGTTCATCCATCGACAACATCGCCTCGGGGATCCTTGGGTTCACCTTCGGCGCGGCTATCGGCTCGATACTTGCCAATGGGAACAACTATCGGGGTGGCGATGTGGTCGTCGGCCGCGCCAACAACTACGACTCCCACGTCGCAGCGTGCTACGCGCGTTACCGGTCGTATGACGAACGGTCCAACACGTTCCTTGGATATGACGGTATCCGGCACGCCTGCAGGCTCTAGCACTGTCTAGGCGTAGCGCCCCCGCGGAGACGGGGGCGGCGGCTCAGGTTCGCCCAGCTTGCGCCTGAGTTTAGCAAGAGCAACGCGCTCCATTTGCAGGCGCGTTGCACTGACCGGGGTAATAACAAAGACTTCGGTGCCCGTCACCTCATCGATGGCGGCGACGCGCATAACCTGGCCCATTTGCACGAATTCAAAAAGAACCCCGCCTGACATCGGACCTCCATTGTCGTGAAGACTTTAGCAGGGATTCGGGAAGGCGCGGAGTCAGAAATGATGCGGATCGGACGGGCGCGTCGCGGGAACGGGGCGTCACCACACAAGAAAATCCCCGCTTTCGGGGGGATGTCTTTATTCGCATGACTTGAGGATTCCGGCTTAGCCGAAGGACACCTTGCCCTGTTCATCGAACTTGTAGACGTCGTCGCGGAAGCTGACCGTACCTTTGCGGTTGGCCCAGGCGGTGATGTAGGTCGTGTGGATCGGCACCTTGGCCTTTACCTGCACGTCGAGGCGCTGCAGCGCGTCGAACGTCGAGTCGACCTTGTTCTGATCCCAATCGCCATTGTCCCGCAGCAACCAGTTGACCAGCTGGTTGACGCCATCGACGCGGACGCAGCCCGACGAGTGGAAGCGGGCGTTTTCGCCGAACAGGGCTTTCGACGGCGTATCGTGCAGGTAGCAATCGTAGGGGTTGTAGAAGTTGATCTTGCAGTGGCCCATGGAATTGGCCGCGCCAGGTTCCTGGCGATACATGTAATTCACCTGCGCATCGGTGATGTTGGCCCAGTTGATCGTCTGCGGATCGATCTTGTTGCCGGAGCCGTCGTAGATGAAAATATTCTGCTCGGTCAGGTAGTTGGGATTCTGCTGCATGTACTTGGTCAGGTCCTGGCGGACCAGCGACTTGGGTACGTGCCAGTAGGGGTTGAAATTGATCTGGTGGATATTGCTCGCCATGATCGGGGTGGCACGATCGACGCGGCCGACGACGGCGGTGTGGCGCTGCTCGACCATGCCGTCGTTGACGGCTTCGATAGTGGCGGCGGGAATGTTCACAACCACATAGCGCGGGTTGAGCTTGGCGGCCATGCTCTGGACGCGCGTGAAATTGAGGTAGAGCTGCTGCAGTCGCTGCTGCGCCGGCACGGCCATGGCGTACCAGGTGGCTTCATCGACCTGGCCGTTGACGACGAGACCGTGGCGGGCCTGGAAAGCGCGGACGCCGGCATCGGTCGGGGCGTCGAAAATGTCGTTGACGTTTTCGACCATGGGCATGTCGCCCGAAGAAATCAGACGGCGCTTGAGGGCAACGACGGCGCGCGAGGACTTGCCGAGATTGAGGCCATAGGCTTCTTGCGGGATGGCTTCCCAGCCACCGGCGGCAACGAAGGGCTCGTACTGGGAAATGGCGAGCTGCAGATTGTAGACCGTGTCGTAGGACAGGATCGGCTCATTGGTGGAGATCAGCTCCTGAGCGGCAGCAGTCGCGCCGCCCTGGTCTGCATCGCGCAGCACACGATTGCGCGCGAACATATCCCAGATCGACTCGCCTTCCTGGGCCCTTGCCATGGTGGGCAGCAGCGCGGTGCTGGCTCCAGCGATGGCCATGGTCTGGAGAAAGGAACGTCGATTTACCCGCATATCGTCACCTGAACGAATCTGTCGCCACTTTGGGCGCGATTATCACTGCCATCCAGTGCCCCACAATGGCTGTCAACGCCTTGTGAACCATGCGGCAAGCTCACCCATAGTCGAGGAATGGTTTAAAAACCACGTAATCGGGTGCCCCGGATTTGCGGCGCAAATAAGAAAACGCCGGCCAATGGCCGGCGTCTCCGCAAAGAGTGTGGCGTGGAGGCAACACAAGCCTACACCCGCATGCTGTTCGATTGGTCGGGGCCCTGCCCCGAAAACAATCAGAGCTTGTAGAGGATCTGATCGACCCAGAAGCGTTCGAGACGGGCCAGAGCCTTGTTCAGGTTGTCGAACTCTTCGTCCCCGAGGCCACCGACCTTGTCGATCGACTTGAGGTGACGGTCATAGAGTTCGTCGATGACTTCCGCGACTTCCTCGCCCTTGGGGGTGAGGCGGATGCGGACCGAACGGCGGTCAGTGCGCGAGCGCTCCTGGAAGATGTAACCGGTCTCGACCAGCTTCTTCAGATTGTAGGAGACGTTCGAACCCAGATAGTAACCACGCGAACGCAGCTCGCCGGCGGTCAGTTCGCTGTCGCCGATGTTGAACATCAGCAGCGCCTGGACCGGGTTGATGTCGTCCCAACCCATACGGTCGAACTCATCCTTGATCAGGTCGAGCAGGCGACGGTGAAGACGCTCAACGCGGGAGACGGCTTCGAGATAGAGGGGCTTGAGACCTTCCGGACGGTTCGGGACGAGAGCCTCAGCGGTATTCGACTTGGTTGCCATTTTTGCCTCACTGTTTTTCTGCGTGCGATTTTTCGCATCTCATGAGGCCAAACTACGACGGCCGGACTAAGATCGCCCTAAACAGCACGCTTAATGCCATCTTACTGGAAAGCAATGAGAATTTGGCTTAACGGTTCGTCACACCGGTAGATAAAGTTGTAACCTTTCCGAGGCGTAAACGGGCGGCAGCGGGGCCGCCCGTGTTGTTGAGATCAGGCCAGCAGAGTGCGACGCCCGGCCAATTTGGTGACGAACACAGCCGCTACGGCAAGGGCCTGGGCGGCGATCAAGGTTACCCCGATCGGCGTCATTTGAGCCGAATGAAGCACAAGAAGTGCGAGACTGAGCAAGACCCAGAGACCGTCGCCGAGGATATTGAGGGTAACCGAGATGGGGTCTGCCCGGCCGGCGGCGCCGATGGCCCAATTGAAGAGCGCCCAGGGCAGAAGAAAAATTCCGGCGCCAAGAAGGATCGTCTGCATGGGCGGCCAACCGACCAGTGTGGCGAGGGGCGTGGCCAGGACAAAGAGGCAGAGGCCCATCGAGCCGGAAATGCCCGCATCGAGGCGGTAGACGAGGCTCGGTTCCAAAAAGGTCAGGGGGCGGGCGGCGGTCGTCATGGCTGATCTCCAGAGATCGGGTTGTCGATGGCTGGAGGGTGACGTGGGGGAGGTCATGACGACAATTACCTGCGGGGTAATGGAATTGCGCGCCCGGCTGCGGCAGGTTGGGGGCATCGGAGGACGAGATGTTTGAAACGGCGCTGCGCGAATGGCGCAATAGACGCGGAATGAGCCAGATGGCCCTGGCACTGGCAGCCGAGGTATCGGCGCGGCACCTGTCGTTTCTGGAATCGGCGCGGGCGCGGCCGAGCCCGGCGATGGTGCTGCGGCTGGCCGAGGCGCTGGACCTGCCGCTGCGCGAGCGCAATGGCCTGTTGGTCGCCGCGGGGTTTGCGCCGCATTACGGCGACAATGACTGGCTGAGCCCACAGATGAGCGAATTGCGCCAGGCGGCGCAATTGCTGCTCAAGGCGCATGGGCCCTACCCCGCCATCGTGCTCGATGCGGCTTTCGACATTCTGGAGGCCAATGGCGCGGCGATGGCGCTGCTGGGTGTCGAGGCGCTGCCGGAGAAGCGGCTCAACCTGGCGGACCTTGTCTTTGAAGACGGGGCCGTGCGCGACTCGATCGTCAATTGGGCGGAGGTGGCGGGCTATATGATGCATCGCCTGCGCGAAGGCGTGCGGCGGCATGGGCCGGGATCACCGGTGGCGCGGGTGCTCATGCGGGTAAAGCGGCATGAGGGCGTGGAGGAATTGAGCGTGCGGCCCGAGGGTGCGCTTGGGCAGGTGCTGCTACCGCTCGAATTCCGTATTGGTGGACAGGCGACGCGCTGGTTCACCACGGTGACGAGTTTTGGCGCGCCTCAGGACGCGCTGGCCGAGGAAATCACCATCGAGCAGTTTCACCCGGCCTAGGCGGAGCCGGGCTCTGTCGCAGATGCGAGCTCGCGCATCGTCGTTTCGACGGCGGGAAGATCGATGGCCGTGGCGATGACGCTATCGAGAAAGCCGGGAAAGCGCTGATCGAGGTCATCGCGGCGGAGCGTTACGCGACGCTTGGTGCCTTCGGGCCGGACATTGATGACACCAGCCTCGCGCAGCTTGGCCACGTGATAGGTCAGGTTGGTCTTCGAGGTGAGGCCGCTAAACTGGCCGCAGACAAGACCGCCCGAAGCATCGCAGCGGGCGAGACACCCGATGATGGCAAGGCGCGTGTCGTCGCCCAGCGCGGCAAGCACATTGGGAAGGGTGATCTGATCGGTCTCGGGATGCGGCAGGCTCATGGCTCATATTTATCCCGGAGGCAGCACTAGTTCAATATCCATTGAACTAGATATTGACTCCAGATCGGCTGAGGTTCAATTGTCCAATGAATTTTGGACAAAGGATCCGATCATGGATATCCGTCTCATTTGGCTGGCCGTGGGCACCTTCGCCATCGGCGTCGAGAGTTTTGCCATTTCGAGCCTCCTGCCGCAGATTGCCGATTCAACCGGCGCCACGCTCACCCAGGCCGGTTATCTCGTTCTCGCCTTTGCGCTGGCCAATGCCTTTGGCGCACCCATTCTCGCCGCGTTGAGCGGCACGGCCGACCGCCGCCGCATCCTGACCGGCGCCGCCGTGGTCTTTGCCGGGGGGGCGATTTGGGCCGGCCTCTCCCAGGGTTATTTCGACCTGATGGCGGCCCGCATCCTGATGGCCTTTTCGGCGGGCCTCTACACGGCCACGGCGCAGGCTACGGGCGTCGCTATTTCGTCCCCAGACCACAGGGCGCGCGCCATTGCCGCCATTGTCGGCGGTACGACTATGGCCGTGGCCTTTGGCGCGCCGCTCGGGGCGCTGGTGGCGGGCCTGATCGGGTGGCGCGGCACCTATGCCATGGTGGCCGTCTTCGCCCTTATCGCTGCGGTTTCGATCTGGGTCATGCTGCCGGCCGGTCTGCGCGGCCAGCAGTTGAGCTTGCGCCAGAGGATAGCAGCCGTCGCCCTGCCCGGCGTGCCCGGCGCATTGCTGACGACGCTGCTCAATCTTGCCGGCGCTTTTACCGTTATCCTCTACCTCGCCATCGTCACCACGCAGTCGATCGGGTTGCCGCGCGACCTGGTGCCGGCTGTGTTGCTGACCTTTGGCGTGGGCGCCGCTTTCGGCAATGCAGCGGGCGGGCAACTGGCCGACCGGATCGGGGCACGGCCGACTGTTGTCGGGGCAGCTCTGCTCAATGCTCTGATGCTTCTGACCATATCGGCGGCAGCGCATGTTCCAGGGCCCTTTGCCGGACCGGTCTTCTTTGCCATCGTGCTTTTCTGGGGCGCTACCGGCTGGGCTTTTCCTCCGGCGCAATCGAGCCACCTCCTGAGCCTCGCGCCGGCAGCCGCACCACTGGTTCTGTCGCTCAATGCTTCGGCGCTTTATCTCGGGATTGCCGGCGGCTCGCTGCTGGGTGGCCTCGTGCTGCAATATGGCTCGGCCAGCGATCTCGGCTGGATCGGCGCGATACTGCCCTTCCTTGCGGTGCTCGGAATTCTGTTCAATGGCGCAGCAAGGCGTCGGGCAGAGGCCATGCCGGCGCGGCTGGGGTGAGATCGATCAACCCTGCGGCGGCGTGACGGCGGCCTTGCCGAGTTCGGTGAGGCCGTAGATGCCGCGGCTTTCGCGCGCAAACCAGCCATGGACATTGCTGCGCAGAATTGAAGGGGATCATGATCGGCTTGCCGCGTCCGCCGCCCTTTTGCGGATATCCGACGCGCCGCTTGAGATCACAGCCGTTGACCTCGCCTTTGACGGAATAGCCCGCGCCTTCCATGAGGCCTTGAGTGGAAGATGGCGGTCGGCCTCGGCCTCGGCCATCGCGCTCGTTTGGGTCCAGATGGGCACGAGCCTGACTAGCTGAGTCTCGGGCGCGGCGGAGCCGTTGGCCGGGCCCCGAGTGGTTCAATCGGTTGCCTGAGCCCGGGTGAAGCGGAAGCTGAGGGCGAAAATGGCAGAGATGGCAACCAAGAGTACGATGCGCACGGCAAAGCCGACGGCGGACATGTGGATATCCTGGCTGCCGGAGAGATAGAGCGCCAGTTCGGCGGCGGTCGAGCTGACGAGCAGCACTGCGCCCCAGCTGGCCTTGAGCCAGAGGCCGACGCCGGCAAAGAGGCGCGACAGCGAGAAAATGGCGAGCAGCACGAAACCGGTGGGACCGAGAACGGCCACGGGGCTTGTCGCGCCGAGATTGACGCCGAGCAGGCGGCCGGCATCGCTGAGGCCCAGCAGCAGACTGAGCAAAGCGACGATGCGGATATAGAGACCCAATTGGGGAGATTTGAACGACATGGCTCTTTAGTAGCGAGCGGCACGGGCTGCGACAAGCGGCGGCTTGGAGGCCGAGGGCGTGGCTGGTATGAGGCGGGAAGAGTTGAGTGCGGTGCGTGTGGCCCCATCCGTCCCGACCTCCCTATCAAGGGGGAGGTGTTCGGCTGGTGGGCGCCAACTTACGCGGCAAGGAACAGAAGAATGACGCAGAACTGGCCAAAGCATGACATGTCCTTTCTCGATGGCCGCCGGCAGCGGCGGACGCGGCGGACCGCGTGGAGCCGGGACATGGTGCGGGAAACCGAACTGCTGCCGCGCGACCTGATCTGGCCGCTCTTCGTGATCGAGGGGCAGAACGAGAAGACCGCCATTAAGACCATGCCGGGCGTCGAACGGCTGTCCATCGACCTGATGGTCGAGGCCGCTAAAGCGGCGCGGGATGCGGGCATTCCGGCGCTGGCGATTTTTCCCAATACACCGGACCATCTGCGCTCGGAGAGTGGGGCCGAGGCCTATAATCCGGACAATCTGATGTGCCGGACGCTTGCGGCGGTCAAGTCGGCGGTGCCGGATATCGGGCTGATTGCCGACGTGGCGCTCGATGAATATTCGAGCGACGGGCAGGACGGGATCGTGCGCGACGGGGAAATCCTCAATGACGAGACCGTAGCGGCAATGGTGAAATCGGCGCTCGTGCAGGCCAAGGCTGGCGCGGATATCATTGCGCCTTCGGACATGATGGATGGGCGCGTGGCGGCAATCCGCGCGGCGCTTGATGCCGAGGGCTTTGAGCATGTGCAGATCATGTCCTACGCGGCCAAATATGCATCGTGCTTTTATGGGCCCTTCCGCGAGGCCGTGGGTACGGGCAGCCGGCTGAGGGGCGACAAGCGCACCTATCAGATGGACTATGCCAATACCGACGAGGCGCTGCGTGAGATTGCGCAAGACATCGAGGAAGGCGCCGACAGCGTGATGGTCAAGCCGGGCATGCCCTATCTCGACATCATCCGCCGGGCCAAGGACGCGTTCAACGTGCCGATCTACGCCTACCAGGTGAGCGGCGAATACGCGATGATCGAGCTGGCCGGCGCGGCCGGGGCGATCAACCGCGACGCGGCGGTGCTCGAAAGCCTCTGGGCTTTCAAGCGTGCCGGCGTGAACGGGATTCTCACCTATTACGCGCTTGAAATGGCGCGCAAGCTGGGGCGCTGAGCCCCGGCCCTAAAGAGAAAGAGCCTAGCCGGCTCTTTCCGTCGTTCCGTCTTCTGCCGCCATCTGGGCCGGGCGCTCGCCACGGCGGGGGCGGAAGGCGCTAACGATGCCGGCAAGAGCCACGAGGGCCATGCCGCCCATGGCGATGGGCTCGGGCGCATGGCCGAAGACCAGCCAGCCCAGAATACCCGCCCAGAGCAGGTGCATATAAGTCATCGGGGCAACGAGAGCCGCCGGTGCATAGCGATAGGACTGGGTGAAGAGATAGTGCCCGAGCCAGGCGGAGACGCCGAGGCCAATGAAGAGCACGACCTGGAGCGGCGTGGGGGCGACGCCATGCATGGTCCAGGGCAGGAAAATGCCGAACCCGATGGCGCCGACGAGCGCCGAATAGAACAGCATGGCCATGGTGCGCTCCGTGCGGGCAAGGACGCGCGAGAGCAGGTTGTAGGTCACCGAAACCACGACGTTGCCGAGAACGAAGAGCACGCCCCACGGATCGAGGCCGCCGCCGGGGCGGGCGATGAGCAAGACGCCGGCAAAGCCGATGACCGCAGCAATCCAGGCGCCGGGGCCGACCTTTTCCTTGAGCAGCGGGCCCGACAGCAGCACGACGAGCACCGGAGTGAGATAGACGATGGCCGTGGTTTCGGCGACTGGCATGCGCTGAAGTGCGAAGCTGACGAGCAGGGAACCAATGGCGAGGCTGCCGGCGCGGACGAGAACCAGACCGGTGCGCTGGGTGCGGACCATTTCGCGGCCATGGAGCGGGGCGACGATGGCCAGCAT
>NZ_JAFKHD010000341.1 GCF_017307565.1 Devosia sp. | reverse complement strand
CGCGCGCCAGATCCTGCGCCTCGCGAGCCAGCAATCGCGCCCGGGCGGGATCGCCCGACTGCAAGGCAATCACGGCATCGGAGAGGGCTTCGACGCCCTGTTCGCGCCGGCGCGTGGCGCGGCGCCGGGCCATGGCCCGTGGCGCCCCGAAAATCCGCCGCAGCACAGCCCAGACCAAAATGATCAGGGCAGCGGCAAGCAGGAGCAGCACCACCGCCGTGCCAAGGCGCGGCTGCATGCGATAGCCCGCCAGTTCCAGCGTCAGCGTACCCGGCAGGGCCATGAGCCATGCCGCCAGCGCCGCCACGATCAGCGAGCCAATAATCCAGAGCGCGAGACGGATCATGCGCCTTTCCCCCCGGCGAGCGCGGCCTGACGCAGCGCGGACAGGAACACCTGGGCGGCAGCCTGGTTGCCGATCTCAGCGGCTACGGCGCCGGCAGCGCTGCGCATGCTGGGCGGCAAGGCGTCGAGTTCGGTTTTTGCGGCGATGAAATCGCCCCGGCCGATAGCGCCTTCAAGGCGCGCGACCACGGCTTCGGGGCCGTTGCCTTCCACTGCCTCGGTCGGGCGCAGGGCAATGATGCCGCGGAACCAGTCAGAGGTCGCTTCCTGCCAGCCTGAATCGGCGCCAACCGGACGGCCAGCGAGAATATCGGGCAGCACGGCGTTAAAATCACGCGCGATAAGGTCGGGACGCTTGAGCCCGGTCATGGCGCCGGCCAGTACCGGCTCAGGAATAGTGAGATCGGGCAGTGCCTGGCGCAGGGCCGTCACTTCAGCATCATATGCCGTCCCGGTGGCAAAGGCCGTTTCAAAGCCCGAAACGATGAGCGGCAATCTGAGCTGCCCCGCCTCGACGGCCGAGCCCTTGCTGATATCGGTTTCGAGCGTCGCCATTTTGGCCGACACGCCATCGAGATCGGCGCGGGTTTGGGCCGATGCCTGGCGCAGCGCCGCCAGATCCGCTTCGAGCGTGGCGATGGCCGCCGCATTCTGTGCCGCCGCATCGTCCGCGGTCCTGGGCGCAGCACCCAGTTCATCGACCCGCGCGCTCAGGGCGGCAATGTCGCCGGCCAACTGGCTCGACGCCGCCGTATCGCTGGCGGGAGCTGCAGCACCCGGATTGGTCTCGAGCCCGGCAACCCGTGCGGTCAGCCGCGCCAGTTCGCCCTGAAGGGTGGACGTGACGGTTTCAAGTTCCGGTACCGCAGCCGACACCGTCGCAATGCGCGGATCGGCCGGTTGTGTTGTCGGCGCGACGGCCGGCCAATAGCCGAGCAGCGCCAGCCCATAGGCCGCACCAAGACCCACGACACCACCGACAAGACCCGCAAGCCAGGCCGTCCCCACACCCGATTCGGTCGTCGCGACGGGCGCGGTCGGCTTAGTCTCGGGCTTTGATTCGGGTTTGGCCGCAGCGCTGGCGGTCGATTCGGGCTTTGCTGCCGGAGTTTCCGGCTTCGAAGCAGCCTGCGGCTTGGCCGTTTCTGCCGGGCGCGCCGTGCCCTCGAGCACCGGCGGCTTTACCGCGCCGGACTTGCCGGCAGGGCTGGTTGGAGTTGCGGCGCTTGTCTTGTCCTTGGGATCAGCCATGTGCCTTCCTTTTTGCCTTGCCCGATCATGACCCAGATTGCTCGCGGGCAAAAGCCAGCGCCAGGGACATCATCGCTTCTTCGTCCGGCCGGTCGGCCAGGTGTACGCGGGTAAAATGGTTGCCGAGCAGGGGCTGCGCGACATTTTCCGAGAGGCAGATCAGCGCCAGATCGCGCTTTTTTGCCGCGCTGAGGTTGGGGCCGACGAGCGAACAGAAAATCTCCGCCGTACGTCGCGAATAGACCAGGGCCGCCTGCAGCGCTCCGCTTTCGAGTTCTGCCAGCATGTCCTCGGGAAAGCGTGATTCGGCGACCATTTCATAAACCACCGCCGTAACCACCATGATGCCATGGGGCGCAAGGGCCCCGGCAAGATCGCCACTGAGATGCCGGCCGGCGGGATAAAACACCGGCCCATCGATACGGGCGAGCGCCATCATCGTCGTCAGGCGCTCAAACGTGCCGCCCGCACTCTGAACCTCGGCAAACCCCAGGGCCCGCGCCTCGTGCGCGGTCCGGTCACCCACCGCAAAGACCGGCAGACGAAGAATGGCTTCGTGCACGCCCTTTTCTTCGAGCGCGCGCAGGGCATTGGTGCTGGTAACGGCCAGTGCCGCAAAGCCTGAAACCGCCGGCAGGTGAAAATCGAGCGTGGCGCGCGTCAGCAGCGGCGCCGCCACCGCGTCGATGCCAAGCGCCGCCAGCCGTTCGATACTGGCCTGGGCATCGGGCTGCGGGCGAGTGACGAGCATACGCATCTGACTAGGCCATCCACTGCTTCAGCCAGTCCGGACCTGCCTGATCAAGGAGAGCCCGACCGACCTTTTCGCCGAGCGCCTGCGCATCGCTACCGCTCGCCTCGGCCCGGAACGTCGTCTGGCCATCAAGGCTGAGAATTTCCCCGCGCAGCGTCAGGCCGGCGCCCTGCCCCGTCGTCAAGGCGCCAACCGGCGTCCTGCATGACCCGTCGAGCACGGCCAGCATAGCCCGCTCGGCGGTGATGGCGGCGTGGGTCTGGGCGTGATCGAGCGCTGCGATCACATCAAGCATGCGACGATCATCGCTGCGGACGGCAAGCCCGATAGCCCCTTGAGCCGGGGCTGGCATAAAATGATCCCGATCGAGCACACCAGTGGCGCGGTGTGCTTCGCCCAGCCGATTGAGCCCGGCCATGGCGAGCAGAGTTGCGTCGGCGACATCATCGGCGAGCTTTTGCAACCGCGTATGCACATTGCCGCGGAAGGGCACGATCTGAAGGTCAGGGCGAAGCCGCAGCGCCTGGGCCGCACGCCGAATCGAGGACGTGCCGAAGCGCGCGCCCTGCGGCAGCCCCTCGATATTCTGTGCCTTGAGGGAGAGAAAAGCGTCGCGCACGTCTTCGCGCTCAAGAAAAGCCGCCAGCGTCATTCCGGCCGGCAGGCCCGTGGCCACGTCCTTGCTTGAATGCACACCGATGTCGACGCGCCCCGAAAGCAGCGCCTCGTCGATTTCCTTGGTGAAGACGCCCTTGCCGCCAATGGTCGCGAGCGAAAGATTGGCGTCCTGGCTGCGATCGCCACCGGTCAGGAACACATCGATCTCGATATCGTCTTCACTGACTCCATGCGCTGCGGACAGCAGGCTGCGCACCAGTTTTGCCTGGGCCATCGCCAGCGGGCTGCCGCGCGTTCCGATCCGGGCAAAGGGGGCTGGCGATTGCATTGTGGCTCTGTCCTAGTGTAGCGAAAACGCGGCGGACGCCTCGCGCCGCCTCACCCTTGGGAGTAGACCAGTTCGTCGTGACCGGGCAAGCGCAAGCCATCATTCTGGGTATCGAGACCAGCTGCGATGAAACCGCCGCATCCGTGGTGGTGCGGGATCAATCCGGCCATGGCACCATTCGTTCCAACGTGGTGCGCAGCCAGCTCGACGAGCATGCCGCCTTTGGTGGCGTGGTGCCAGAGCTCGCCGCACGCGCCCATGTCGAATGGCTCGACCACATCATTGCCCAGGCGATCGAGGAGGCCGGCATCGCCCTGCGCGATATTGACGCGGTCGCGGCCACCGCAGGCCCGGGCCTCATCGGCGGCGTGCTCGTCGGCCTCACCACCGCCAAGGCACTTGCCGCTTCGCTCGACAAACCTCTTATTGCCGTTAATCACCTCGAAGGCCACGCTTTGACCGCGCGGCTGACCAACGGGGTGAAGTTTCCCTACCTGATGCTGCTCGTTTCCGGCGGCCACAGCCAGTTCGTGCTGGTGCGCGGCGTCGGCGACTATGAGCGCTGGGGCGGCACGATTGACGACGCGCTGGGCGAAGCCTTTGACAAGGTCGCGAAACTTTTATCGCTCGGCCACCCCGGCGGTCCGGCCGTCGAGCGCATTGCCCGCGAGGGCGACCCCAAACGCTTCAAGTTTCCCAAACCGCTGCTGCGCGAAGAACGTCTCGATTTCTCCTTCTCGGGCCTCAAGACTGCCGTGCGCCTGCAGGCCGAAGCACTGGCGCCCCTGACGGATCAGGATGTTGCCGATATTGCCGCGAGCTTTCAGGAAACCGTGGCGCAGATCGTCGGCCATCGGGCCCGCCAGGCGCTCGAAAAGTTTGCAGCCGAATTTCCAGGCGAACCGATTCGCCTCGTCGTCGCCGGCGGCGTTGCCGCCAATCGGCGCATCGCCGAGGCCCTGCAGGCACCCTGCACCGCGTTCGGCGCTGAACTTATCGTGCCCCCCATTGCCCTTTGTACCGATAATGGCGCCATGATCGCCTGGGCCGGCGCCGAACGGCTGGCCCTTGAGGATACCGACAGCCTTGCCATCGCCGCGCGTCCGCGCTGGCCTTTGCAGGATGAAGACATGCGGGTGAAAAAGCATGGCGCTTGAGACCGTCACCGTTCTGGGGGGCGGCGCCTGGGGCACCGCCCTGGCGCAGGCCGCAGCCATGGCCGGCCACGAGGTCACCCTGGTGCTGCGCAACGCCGCTCAGGCCGAAGCCCTCAACGCAACCCATATCAACGAAACCGCCCTGCCCGGCCAGGTGCTGCTGCCCGCCATCACCGCTGCAACCGAACCGGCGCCCGCCGACATCTTCATTCTCGCCGTGCCCGCGCAGGCAACGCGAACACTGCTTACATCGCTCGATCCGGAACTGCTGGTCGGCCGGCCGGTGGTGCTTTCGGCAAAGGGCCTCGAAACCGGCACCCTCGCCCGCCAGAGCGAAATTCTGGCCGACATGGCGCCCGCCGCTATCGGCTACGTGCTTTCGGGGCCGAGCTTTGCCGCCGACGTCGCCGCCGGGCGACCGACGGCCGTGACCCTTGCCGGCGACGACGCCAGCGCCACCTCGGCCCTCGCAACCGCCCTCGCCGGTCCCAGTTTCCGCCCCTATGCCGCCGACGACCGCATCGGCGTCGAAATCGCCGGGGCGCTCAAGAACGTCTATGCCCTCGCCTGCGGCGCAGTTGAAGGCGCAAATCTCGGCGCCTCGGCGCGCTCCGCCCTGATTGCCCGCGGCTATGCCGAATTGGCGCGCATGGTCCATGCCCTCGGTGGCTCGGCCCATACACTGACCGGCCTTGCCGGGCTCGGCGACCTCACCCTGACCTGCACCTCGGTGCAGTCGCGAAACTATCAGTTCGGCATGGCGCTCGGGGCCGGCCGGCGCACCGCCGATATTCTGGCGGGCGGCGCCAAGCTGGCCGAGGGCGTGGCCACCGCGCCGGTCGCGGCCGCCCTTGCCAGAAGCCTTGATGTCGATGCGCCCCTGATCGAGGCGGTCGACGCCTTCGTCGCCGGGCGCGCCGATATCGCCACCATAGTCGCGGGCCTGATGTCCCGCCCGCTCAAGAGGGAACACTGACACGATGCTCTACGCCATGATCGCCAAGGACGCGCCCGGCGCGCTGCAGACCCGCCTCGACACCCGCCCGGTGCATCTCGAGCACCTGAAGTCGCTGGGCAAGAAGCTGGTCTTTGCCGGTGCCCTGCTCAATGCCGAAGAGCAGCCGGAAGGCTCGATCGTGATCTTTGAAGCCGCGGACCTAGCCGAAGCCGAAGCCCTGGCTGCCGCCGACCCCTTCGTGCCTGCCGGTGTCTTTTCCAGCTATGAAGTGAAGCGCTGGCGCATCGCCATCAACAACACGTCAGCGGAGCTTTGAACCATGGCCTATTGGCTGATGAAATCGGAACCCGACGTCTTCTCGTTTGACGACCTCATTGCCAAAACCGGTCGCGGCGAAGTCGAGGAGTGGCACGGCGTGCGCAACTATGCGGCGCGCAACAATATGAAGGCGATGGAAGTGGGCGAAGAGGCCTTCTTCTACCACTCCAATATCGGCAAGGAGATCGTCGGCATCATGAAGATCGTGGCCAAGGCTCACCCCGATTCGACGGGTGAGCTGAACGCCAAGGGCGAAGTGGTGTGGGAATGCGTCGACGTGCAGTCGGTAAAACCCTTCGCCCGCCCGGTGACCCTGGCCGAGATCAAGGCGACCGAAGCCCTCGGCAATCTCGAACTGGTCAAGCTCTCGCGCCTTTCGGTGTCAAAGGTCAGCGAAGAAGAGTGGAAGCTGCTCTGCCAGATGGGTGGCTTGTAAGCGCCCGAATGGCGGGCGCGGTGCCGCGCCCACCTGCCCTCGGCGGTCATGGATTCACGTGAAACGTCCCGGCGAGCCGGCTAGTCGCGCGGCACGAAGGTGAACTCCGCCTCATTGCCGCCCGCCGGATCGTCGGAAACCTCGATGGCCAGCCTGCCCTGCTCGAGCGCGGCAAACCATTCTTCCCAGCTCACCAGCTGAAAGCCATCGATGCGGTCGGGGCCCTCATTGCCCTCGGCATTGAGCGCGTCCTGCCCGAAGGTAAGCTGCAAAATGGTGCGAAAACCGGTGCCATCCGGCGTATCCATCATCACGGGATTGCCGCCGCGTGCTTCCGCCCATTCGCGGATGGCCTGGCGATCGGTAAGAATTCTCGACATGACGCTTCTCCTGGGGATCGACTTGCCAGAAGAAAGCCCGATCCCACACAAGGTTCCCGTCTTGCGCCACACCGTTTGCGCGAAAGCCCAAGCCTGCTAATTGTCCCTTCTGTTCGCGCCGCGGCGGACAAGGAACGAAGGAATAAAAATGGCAGCGCCAGACAACCGTATTCTGATGGGCAAGATCGGCGCCGCTCACGGCATCAAGGGTGAAGTGCGCATCACCACCTTTACCGGCGACCCCGAAGCCATTGCCAGCTACGGCCCGCTCGATACCGACCGCGAGGGCCTGACGGTCACCATCGAGACCGCGCGCCTCAACAAGAACGTGCTGGTCGCCCGCCTCAAGGACGTGCGCGATCGCGACGACGCCGAGCGCCTCAATGGCGTTTCCCTGTTCATCGACCGTAGCCGCCTGCCCGATCCGGACGACGAGGACGATTTCTATCACGCCGACCTCATCGGCCTTGATGCCCGGCTCGATACGGGCGTCAGCATCGGTGCGGTCTCGGCCCTTCTCAATTACGGCGCCGGCGACCTCATCGAAGTGCGCGACCCGCGCTCGGGCGACACTTTCCTCTATCCCTTCAGCAAGGCCGTGGTTCCCACCATTCGCATCGCCGAGGGTTTTCTCGTCATCGTTCCGCCGATCGAGGCCGACCCGGGCGAGGAAGAGCCGGACTGAGCGGATAGACCCATGTTCTCGGCCGATATCATCACCCTCTTCCCCGATCTGTTCCCGGGGCCGCTCGGCGCCTCCGTGCTGGGCCGCGGCATGGCCGATGGCCTCTGGACGCTACGGGCCAACCACCTGCGGGACTTTGCCACCGACAAGCACCGCACGGTC
Source organism: Devosia sp. (assembly GCF_017307565.1). GTDB lineage: Bacteria > Pseudomonadota > Alphaproteobacteria > Rhizobiales > Devosiaceae > Devosia. The sequence goes on along the minus strand of NZ_JAFKHD010000341.1, from coordinate 11,509 downwards.
GACGACACGCCCTCGGGCGGCGGCGCCGGCATGGTGTTGAAGCCCGATATCCTCGCCAAAGCCATAGACACCGTGGCACCCGCCGATGATCCGCGCCCGCGCATCCTCATGTCGCCGCGCGGAAAGCCGCTGACCCAGGCCCGCGCCCATGAGCTCGCTATCGGCCCCGGCGCAGTCATCGTCTGCGGCCGCTTCGAAGGGGTCGACCAGCGCGTCATCGACTCGCGAAATCTCGAGGAAATTTCCATAGGCGACTATGTTCTTGCCGGCGGCGAAGTCGCCGCCATGGTGCTGCTCGAAGCTGTGGTCCGTCTCATTCCCGGCGTTCTCGGCGCACTGGACAGCCGCGACGAGGAAAGTTTTGAGAATGGACTTCTGGAATATCCCCACTATACCCGGCCCCAGACCTTTGAAGGCACCGATATCCCCGCAGTGCTGACCTCAGGCGACCACGCCAGGATCGCCAGGTGGCGTCACGAGCAGTCACTGGCCCTGACGCGGGCCCGGCGGCCAGACCTCATGAAGGACTGACGGCCAAAAGACCCAAAACGCTGGACTCTCCGAGCGTTTTACCCTATGAGCCGCCCATTCGTACGCTCGGGGTCGGACCCGACGGGCGAGAAGACCAAAAAGACTACCCTCCGTAAAAAACCAAGACCGGGCGACGGGACCCTCCGGGGTCCGCACAGAGTCGCTCCTAGAAAAGATCAGAACGGATCGAAAATGAGCAAGATTATCGAGCAGTTGGAGGCCGAACAGGTCGCCCTGCAGACCAGCAAGCGCGAACTCCCGGAATTCACCCATGGCGATACCGTCAAGGTGTGGGTCAAGATTCGCGAAGGCGACAAGGAACGTCTCCAGGCCTATGAAGGCGTGGTGATCGCCCGCTCCGGCGGCGGCATCATGGAAAGCTTCACCGTGCGCAAGATTTCGTACGGCGAAGGCGTGGAACGCGTTTTCCCGATCCACTCGCCCAACATCGCTTCTATCGAAGTGATCAAGCGCGGTAAGGTCCGTCGCGCCAAGCTCTACTACCTGCGTGATCGTCGCGGTAAGTCGGCTCGTATTTTCGAATCGACCAACGCTCGTACCCGCAAGATCGAAGCTGGCGAACGCGAAGCTGCCCTGGCCGCCCGCGAAGCTCGCGAAGCTGAAAAGATCGCCGCTGCCGAAGCCTTTGCCGCCGAACAGGCTGCCAAGGACGCGGAAGCCGCAGCAGTAGCCGCTGCCGCAGCCAGCGCTGAAGGCGAAGCCAAGAGCGAATAAGCTCAGGCTAGCGTTCAAGATTGAAGCCCGGCCGCAAGGTCGGGCTTTTTTTGTTGATTCACGTGGAACGTCGAGCCCCTGACACCCAACGTCAGCAGTCCACCCTGCCCTGCCATTTCCGGCTTTACCCCCGGCCCGGCTTGGTCCAAAAGTGCCTCGGCCCCCAAGCCCGCACCAACCCGGATCTCCCCATGACCCTCTCTGTCGTCACCTGGAACATCAATTCGGTTCGCCTGCGCCTCGACATGGTGCTGGACTTTCTGCGCCAGTATCAGCCCGACGTGCTGATGCTGCAGGAGATCAAGTGCACCAATGACCAGTTCCCGCGGAATGCCTTCATCGAGAACGGCTATCCGCACATGGCTGTGCATGGGCAGAAGGGCTATCACGGGGTTGCTGTCGTCTCGAAATTCCCGCTGACCGACATTTCAAGTCGCGTTTTCTGCGAGATCCCCGAATCACGCCACATCTCGGCGCTGGTCGATATGGGGCACGGCCCGTTCACGCTGCACAATTTCTACATCCCGGCCGGCGGCGATGAGCCCGATCCCGAGATCAACCCCAAATTCAAGCACAAGCTGGGGTTCCTCTCGGAGCTGAAGACCTGGTTCAACGAGCCGATCTTCCAGCGCGGACACCTGATTGCCGGCGATTTCAACATCGCTCCGCACGAGAACGACGTCTGGAGCCACAAGCAGCTCCTCAAGATCGTCAGCCACACCCCGGTCGAAACCGAAGCGCTCAACGGCCTGCTCACCGGCGGCCATGGCTGGGTCGATCTGGTGCGCAAGCACGTGCCCTACGACCAGAAGCTCTATTCCTGGTGGAGCTATCGCAGCGCCGACTGGAACGCCGCCGACAAGGGCCGCCGCCTTGACCACATCTGGTCCACCGCCGACCTCGCCGAACGCTCTATTGGGGCCGAAATCATCCGCCCCGCCCGCGGCTGGACCGACAAGCCCTCGGACCACGTGCCGGTGATTGCACGGTTCGCGAAGCCCTGAGGCTTCCGCACCCACGGTGTCATTCCCGCGAAAGCAGGAATCTCGGTTTCTGGCGCTCTAAGCAAAAATCCCCGCTTTCGCGGAGATGACACGGCGCCGGACTGGCAAAGCTACTTCGACTTCATCTTGCGCTTCAGCGGATCAAGCGCGTTGAGATAGCCATTCAGCTCGCGCTCGATCCTTTGCGCCGCTTTCTGAGCCAGCTCAGGATATTGCCGCACAAGCTTGAGAAAAGCCGCCCGCGGCACGAAAAGCAGCTCGCAATCGGTCACTGCAGTAATGGTCACCGGCCGCGGTTTGTCGAGAATCAGCGCCATGGGCGAAATGATGCTGCCCGGCTCGGAGAGGGCATAGGGCTTGCCGGCCTCGACGCCCTCATTGCGCGCCTTGAGCGTGCCTTCAATGAGAACATAGGCACCCTCGGGCACATCACCGGCCTTGTAGATGATCTCGTCTGCTTCGACATGACGGCGATCACTGGCAAAGCCCAGCATCCGCCGCTGCTCGTCATCGCACATCATGAAAAAGTCGGCCCGCGCCAGAATGGCGGCCGCGTCGTCCATTCTCATCGCCACAGACCCAAATGCGCCCTGCCCGCCGAAAAGTTTCCGGCGGGTCAACGCTTCTGTCTATAGGGCAGTTTTTCCTCGGAATGAACACCCCAGACGCGGATGATTAGGGAACGAGGCGATATCCCCCGTCTTCCGTCACCAGAAGCCGTGCATTGGAGGGATCGCGCTCGATCTTCTGACGCAGGCGGTAGATATGGGTCTCAAGCGTGTGCGTGGTCACCCGGTTGTTATAACCCCAGACTTCCTTGAGCAGCACATCGCGCGTGATGGTCTTGGGGCCCTGGCGGTAAAGATACTTCAGGATCGAAGTTTCCTTGTCCGTCAGCCGCACCTTGGTGCCGTCACTGGTTTCCAGCATCTTGGCCGCCGGCTGGAAATTGTACTGGCCGATAGTGAAAACCGCGTCCTCGCTCTGGTCATGCTGGCGCAGCGCCGCATTGATGCGGGCGAGCAGCACCGGAAAGCGGAAAGGTTTGGTCAGATAGTCATTGGCGCCCGAATCAAGGCCCTTGATCTCGTCTGCCTCGGTATCGTGCCCGGTCAGCATCAGCACCGGGCTCTTAAAACCCTCCTGGCGCATCTGCTTGACGGCGTCGCGGCCGTCCATATCCGGGAGGCCAACATCGAGGATGGTCAGCTCGACATTGCTTTCCCGCAGGGCTTTCAGCGCCTCGCCGGCGGTTCCGGCTTCGACGATGTCGAATTCGGGCTGACCCTTGAGCTGGTCGACCAAGGTTTCGCGCAGGTCCGCATCGTCGTCCACAACAAGGATGCGTCGCTTATTCATTGCCATCTCCGGATTTTTCCATTTGGCCGACCAAAATCACATCATTGCGACCTGTTTTCGGCCTGCCAATCACATCGACGTTATTCGGCTTTGAGAAACGCCAGCTCATTGGAAAAAGTTGCAGCGACAAAGACCTTATTGTGCCGCGACAGCGCGCCGGCCAAAGAGCGCCGAGCCCACCCGGACATGGGTCGCACCCATGGCAATAGCGGTCTCGAAATCCCCGCTCATGCCCATGGAGAGTTTTGCGACCCCCGCCTGCTTCGCCAACGCCGATAGATGAGCAAAATAGGGCCCGGCCGGCTGGCCATCGGGCGGAATGCACATCAGCCCCACGATATCGAGCCCGTGGACCTCACGGCAGCGTCGAACGAACTCGACCGTCTCGTCGATGGGGATCCCGGCCTTCTGCTCCTCGCCGCCGATATTGACCTGCACGAAGCACGGCAGGCGCTTGCCGGCCCGCTGCATTTCCTCGGCCAGAACACCGGCGAGCTTTTCGCGATCGACCGTCTCGATGACATCGAACAGCGCCACCGCTTCACGCGCCTTGTTGGTCTGCAGCGGCCCGATCAGGTGCAGCGTGACATCAGAAAAAACCGCGCGCAGCCCGGGCCACTTTTCCTTGGCCTCCTGCACGCGATTCTCGCCAAAAACGCGCTGCCCGGCCTCGAGAAAGGGCCGCACCGCCTCGGCATCAAACGTCTTCGAGACAGCGACAAGCTCGACCGTTTCAGGGGGCGCACCGAAACGGCGCCGGGCGTTTTCCATGCGAGTTCTGATGTAGTCGAGCGCCACGTGGGCGCTGTTGACGTGATCGGCCATGAGAAGGCCCCGTTTCTGTTGACCTTGAGGGGGATTTCTGGTGATGGTCCGGTAGCCAAAATCCCCGAAAAGCGCAAGCTGGGCCGGCCCTTGCAGGTCTTGGCAGCGCATCCGGTAGACAAATTTTCAAGGACGAGCAAGTGAGCGGCGAACGCTACAATCCGCGCGAAAGCGAACCGAAATGGCAGAAGATCTGGGACGATGCGAAGAGCTTTGTCACCGCCAATGACGATCCGCGCGAGCCCTACTACGTCCTAGAAATGTTCCCCTACCCGTCGGGGCGCATCCATATGGGCCACGTGCGCAACTATTCCATGGGCGATGTCGTGGCGCGCTACTATCGCGCCCGCGGCCGCAATGTGTTGCACCCCATGGGCTGGGACGCCTTTGGCCTGCCGGCCGAAAACGCCGCCATCGAGCGCAAGACCCATCCGGGCACCTGGACCTACCAGAACATCGAGGCGATGAAGGCCCAGCTGAAATCGATGGGCCTGTCCATCGACTGGACCCGTGAATTCGCCACCTGCTCGCCCGAATATTACCAGCACCAGCAGGCGCTGTTCATCGACATGCTCGAAGCGGGCCTGATCACCCGTAAGAACTCCAAGGTGAACTGGGACCCGGTCGACATGACCGTGCTCGCCAATGAGCAGGTCATAGATGGCAAGGGCTGGCGCTCCGGCGCTGTCGTGGAACAGCGCGAGCTGACCCAGTGGTTCTTCAAGATTTCCGATTTTGCCGAAGACCTGCTTGAAGCTCTCGACACCCTGACCGAGTGGCCAGAAAAAGTCCGCACCATGCAGCGCAATTGGATCGGCAAGTCCGAAGGCCTGCGCCTGCTGTTCGAACTGGCTCCCAGTGACAAGACCGATGCCACCAGCATCGAAGTCTTCACCACGCGCCCCGACACCATTTTCGGCGCCTCCTTCGTCGGCCTTTCGCCCGACCATCCGCTGACGACTGCTTTGGCTGCTAACAATCTTGGTCTGGCCGAATTCGTTGCCGAATGCCATCGCCACGGCACGGCGACGGAAACGCTGGAAAAGGCCGAAAAGCAGGGTTTTGATACCGGTCTCCGCGTCAAGCACCCGGTTATCGAAGGCCAGACGCTGCCGGTCTATGTCGCCAATTTCATCCTCATGGATTATGGCACCGGTGCCATTTTCGGCTGCCCGGCGCACGATCAGCGCGACCTCGACCTCGCCCGCAAATATGGCCTTTCCGTCATCCCCGTCGTGCTACCGCAGGGCGCCGACCCGGCAACCTTCGAAGTCGGCGACGAAGCCTATGTTGACGCTGGCAACATTTTTAATTCCGGTTTCCTCGACGGCCTCTCCATCGACGACGCCAAGAAGAAGATCGCCGAGCATTTTGGTGCCCGCACGGTCGACGGCAAGCCGCAGGGCAAGGTGGAAGTGAACTACCGCCTCCGCGACTGGGGCATTTCGCGCCAGCGCTATTGGGGCTGCCCGATCCCGGTCATCCACTGCGAAGTCTGCGGCACCATTCCTGTGCCGAAGAAGGACCTGCCGGTCCGCCTGCCCGACGACGTCACTTTCGACAAGCCGGGCAATGCGCTCGACCACCATCCGACCTGGAAGCACGTCCACTGCCCGCAGTGCGGCGCTTCGGCGCGCCGTGAAACCGACACCATGGACACCTTTGTCGATAGTTCTTGGTATTTCGCGCGCTTCACTGCACCCCATGCCGATACGCCGACCATTCCGGCCGTCGCCAATCGCTGGCTGCCGGTCGACCAGTATATCGGCGGTGTCGAGCACGCGATTTTGCACCTGCTCTATTCGCGCTTCTTCACCCGCGCCATGAAGGCGACCGGGCATGTCGATATCAGCGAACCGTTCAAGGGCCTCTTCACCCAGGGCATGGTCACGCATGAGACCTACAAGTCCGAAGCCGGTGATTGGGTGAACCCCACCGACATCGTCATCGAGACCTCTGGCGACACCCGCACCGCCCGCGACCTCAAGACCGGTGCGCCCGTGAGCATCGGTTCGGTCGAAAAGATGAGCAAGTCCAAGAAGAACGTCGTCGATCCAGATGAGATCGTTGGCACTTATGGGGCCGATACCGCCCGCTGGTTCATGCTCTCGGATTCGCCGCCGGAACGCGACGTACAATGGACCGAAGCCGGCGTCGAAGGCGCCAGTCGTTTCCAGCAGCGCGTGTGGCGTTTGGTCAATGAAGCGATCGAAATTTCGAAACAGTCTTCTGAGACTGTTTCTCAGAACGATGCAGCCGATGCCTTGGCCCTGCGCCGGATCATCCATCGCTCGGTCCATGGCATCGCCCAGGACATCGAAGGCCTGCGCTTCAACCGCGCCGTCGCCCAGATTTACGAACTGACCAACGCCCTCACCAAGGCCCTGGGCAACAATCTGGGTCCCGCCCTGCAGGCCGCGCTCGCAGAAGGCGTTGAAAGCCTGACGATTCTTCTCAGCCCCATGATGCCGCACCTCTCGGAAGCCTGCTGGGAACTGCTCGGAAAGTCCGGCCTGGTGGCTGATGCCAGCTGGCCTGCGGTCGATCCGGCACTGCTGGTCGATGACGAAGTGACCCTGCCCATTCAGATCAATGGCAAGCGCCGCAGCGAAATCACGGTGCCCAAGGGCCTTCCTGCCGCAGAAGTTGAAGAACGCGTCTTGTCACTCGACGAAGTTGTCCGCATTCTGGACGGCAAGGCACCCAAGAAAATCGTCGTGGTCCAGGATAGGATCGTCAATGTTGTCATCTAGGCTGAAGCGCCTTGCCCTGATCGTTCCCCTTGCCCTGGTTTCGGCCGGGCTGGGGGCCTGTTCCTTCCAGCCGGTCTATTCAGGCCGGCTGGCGGAAAACCCGCAGCTGCAGCTCGCCTACGCCGAGCCAACGACGCGGCTGGAGCAGATCGTCTATCAGGAACTGTCCTTCCGCCTCGGCAAGACCACCTCGCCGACCGCCCCGCTGATCACCGCAAAAGTGTCGACCAGCGCCGCCGAGCCCTATCTCAGCGCCACGGCCAATCCCAACAAGCCGCGCGAAATGACGGTAACGGCAACCCTCACCATTACCCCGCGCGACGGCGTTGATACCAAGCCGATCACCATTACCCGCACGGCAAAGGCACAGCACACGCGTAGCGGGCAGGTCCTGGCCGACGAAGCCGCGATGATCGAGGCCCAGGAGCGGGCAGCGCGCTCCGTTGCTGAATCGCTTCGCCTCGCCGTTCTGGCGGCCCTCGCCAAGGGATGACCGCACTCAAGGCACATGAGGTCCAGCGCTTTCTGGCGCGTCCGGACCTCACCGAAGGCATTTTTCTGGCCTATGGTCCGGATGGTGGTCTCGTGCGAGAAACCGCACAGCGCCTGATTCGCTATCTGAGCGGCGAAGACCCTGCTTCTGCAGACGTTTTCATCTTCGATGGCCCCGAACTCGATACCGAACCCGGGCGCCTGATAACGGAAGCCCGCAGCATCTCGCTGTTCGGCGGCAAGCGGATCATTCGCGTGCGAAACGCCAGCAAAAGCCTCGTCATGCCGCTCACCGAGCTGCGCGACGATCCCGGCGGCACCGCCATCGTGCTCGAAGCCGGCAATCTGGCGCCACGCGATGCCCTCCGCGCCCTGGTGGAGGCGGCAAAACTCGGCCGCGCCCTGCCCTGCTATCCCGACACCGACGAAACGCTGACCAATCTGATGCGGGAAACCTTCAATCAGGCCGGCATTCGCGTGGATTCCGACGTCGTTCCAACCCTGCGCGAAATTCTCGGCAATGACCGCGAAATTACTCGCCGCGAGCTCGAAAAGCTGACGCTTTTCGCCGCCAGCACCAAATCCCTGACCCGCGAAGACGTCCTCACCCTTTGCGCCGATAACGGCGCCTTGGCCATTGACGCCATTCTCGACGCCACTGGCGGCGGTCATGCGGAAAAGCTCGAAATGGCCCTCAACCGGGCTCTATCCTCGTCAGTGAACCCCCAACAGCTCCTGGCGATGCTCACCAATCACTTTGCCAACCTCCGTCGCTGGCGCGTGGAAGTGGACGGCGGCAAGAGCGCTCGCACGGTGCTCGACAACGTCAAACCCAAACCCCACTTTTCGCGCATCGGCCAGCTAGAGCAGCAGCTCCGCCTCTGGACCGATCCCGCCCTCGCCCAGGCTTCGGACCGCCTGCTGCAAGCCACCAGCGACAGCCGCCGCAAGCCGGCTTTGGCGACCGCGATTCTACACCGAACTACCCTCGCCCTCTGCATGATGGCCGCAACGCATTGATCTCAAACGTGTTTCACGTGGATCATTGCATAAAACGGCAAAAATAAAGGCCCCTACTCGCGTCGGGGCCTTCTTCATTTCGCTATCCTGAGCAGCCTAATTATGCTGCCCAGTGAGCTTGAGACACAGAGCATCAAGCTGCTCGAGCGTCTTGTAGCGGATTTCCACCCTTCCACCCCGCTCGGAATGGTTCAGCGACACCGACAGTCCCAGGACATCGGACAGACGGCGCTCCAGCGCCACCGTATCGGCATCGCGAGCCGGCTCGGCAACCGGCACTTTCCGCGCCGGCACGTCACGCTGCTGGCTCAGCGCCTCTGCCTCACGCACCGAAAGCCCCTTATCGACGATCTGCCGCGCCAGGCCCGACGGGTCTTCAACCGTGATGAGCGTACGCGCATGACCGGCCGTCAGCGTACCGCTCGAGACCATCCCACGCACATCTTCGGGCAGTTTCAACAAGCGTAGCGTATTGGCCACATGCGAACGGCTCTTGCCGATCACCTGCGCCAGATCCTGCTGGGTATATTCGAACTGTTCGATGAGCTGGCCATAACCCATGGCCTCTTCGAGCGGATTAAGGTCGGCACGCTGCACGTTCTCGATGATCGCGAGCTCGAGCGCTTCCTTGTCATCAACCTCGCGGATGATGACCGGAACGTCGTGAAGGCCTGCCTTCTGCGAGGCACGCCAGCGGCGTTCACCGGCGATTAGCTCGAAAATATTCGGGTCATCCGTCGGCCGCACCAGCAGCGGCGACATAACGCCCTTTTCGCGAATCGAATTGGTCAGCTCTTCGAGCTGATCCGGATCGAATGTGCGTCGCGGATTGGCGCGGTTGGCAATGATGAAATCAACGGGCAAGCGTTTGCCGGCCGAACCCGTATCGGTGACGCGGGCGGCTTCCAGAGACGCCATATCGCCAATCAGTGCAGCCAGACCCCGGCCAAGACGTGTGGGTTTGTCGTTCATTCTAGAACTCCTAGGCTGCAACCAGCCGCCGCTCGCGGCGGATGACTTCGGTGGCAAGGCGCAAATAGGCCTGGCTACCCGCGCATTTCAGATCGTAAAGCAAAGCCGGCTTGCCATAGGAGGGCGCTTCGGAAAGCCGTACATTGCGCGGGATGACCGTGTCATAGACCAGGTCGCCCATTTCACTGCGCACGTCGGCAAGCACCTGCTCGCTGAGATTATTGCGCTTGTCGAACATGGTCATCACCACGCCCTGGATAGAGAGGCGCGGATTGAGCGTAGACCGGATCTGCTCAATGGTCTGCAGCAACTGGCTAAGACCTTCGAGTGCAAAGAATTCGCACTGCAGCGGCACCAATACGGCATCGGCTGCAACCAGTGAATTGACGGTGAGCAGATTCAGCGACGGCGGGCAATCGATGAGGATATAGCTCACCGCCTGATCGTTGATCCGCAGGTCAGACAGCTGCTTAAAAGCGTCGCGAAGCTTGAACGCGCGGTCGGCTTGACCCGCAATGGTCAGCTCGACGCCAAGAAGATCCATCGTGGACGGGATAATGGCGACGTTCGGCACGCTCGTCATGATGGCGGCTTCGGCGACACTGGCTTCGCCAACCAGCACGTCATAAGACGAGACTTCGCGATCGTCGCGAGAAATGCCAAGACCCGTCGAGGCATTGCCTTGCGGGTCGAGATCGACAATCAGCACGCGCTCGCCAATGGCCGCAAGCGCCGTCGCCAGATTGATCGCAGTGGTCGTCTTGCCGACGCCACCTTTTTGATTTGCCAGGGTCAGGATACGGGGTGCCAAAGAGAAGGCCTCCAGTTGTGCCGCTAAGACGCTGATTTTCTTTTGAGATTTGTGATCGTCAAGATCACGCCGCCCGGATCAGTGTCACTCTTGTTTACTACCACGTCATAGTGCCAAAGCGCACCCGATTCCGTGAGTTCATCAACATGTTCCCGCCCCTTATGCAGGACGGCCCTTGTTTTTACAGCGAAAAACGGTGCCACCCAATCGCAGAGAAGCGGCAAAGCCGCCAGGGCGCGGGAGGTGATCACGTCCGGTTCCGGTGTTTCACGTGAATCAATCTCGTCGCTGCGCCGGCCGATGACCGTCACATTGAGATCAAGCTCCCGCGCCACGGTCCGCAGGAAACTGACCTTTCGGGCCGTGGGCTCCACCAGAACAAAATGGCGATCAAGCCCCTTGCTGGCGATTGCTAGAGGCAAAGCCGGAAATCCGCCCCCGCTCCCGAGATCAAGAAATTCCCGATCTTCAGGCGAAAGCAGCGACAAAACCTGCAAGCTGTCCGCAAAATGCCGTTCCCAGATTGCTCCCAACGTTTCACGTGAAACAAGATTCTGAACTGCCTGCCACTTCTTCAGCAATGCAGCATAGGATTCCAGATCTCGGCCGACCGCTTCCAACGAGCGACCAAAATGCGCCGCGTATGGCGCAATCGCTTTGTAGTCCGCCATCAACCGGCCTTCCGAATATCGCCACGACGTATCACCGCCAGCAAAAGCGTAACGGCGGCTGGTGTCATGCCATCCATAGCCTGGGCCTGCGCAATAGTCTGCGGTCGGAACTGGCTCAACTTCTGCCGCAGTTCCATCGAAAGTCCGGGAATGGCTTGGTAGTCGAGGTCATCCGGAATCTGTCGCTGCTCATCGCGCCGCATGCTTTCAATGTCCGACTGCTGCCGGTCGAGGTAGACGGCATATTGCGCATCGATGCCCAGCTGCTCCCGAACAGCTTCGGGAATATCCTCAAGGTCGGGCCAGAGCTTTACCACGTCATCCCAGCCCAGAACC
>NZ_JAFKHD010000340.1 GCF_017307565.1 Devosia sp. | reverse complement strand
GTGGCGGGAGCGTTTGACGCCTGAGCAATACTACATCATGCGCCAGCACGGCACCGAACGGCCGGGCAGCTGCGCGCTGCTGCACGAAACGCGCCAGGGCACATTTGCCTGCGCCGGCTGCGATACGCCGCTGTTCGGTTCGACGCTGAAGTTTGAGAGCGGTACCGGCTGGCCGAGTTTCAATGACCCGCTGCCGGGGGCGGTGGAAAGCACGATCGATCGCAGCCATGGCATGGTGCGCGAGGAAGTGCATTGTGCCACCTGTGGCAGCCATCTGGGGCATGTGTTCCCCGATGGTCCGCCGCCGACGGGGCTGCGCTATTGCATCAATGGTGTGGCGCTGAATTTTACGCCGGCTTGAATGAACAGAACCCGCGGTGCGAACCGCGGGTTTTTTGTTGCGTCACGTGCCGCGGGGCTTGGCTCTGCTCGTCGCAGGCGCGGCGATGGGATCTTCTGGCCATGGGTGGCGAGGGTAACGGCCCTTCAGATCCTTGGCGACGTCTTTCCAGCTGCCGCGCCAGAAGCCGGGGAGGTCGCGTGTGGTCTGGATGGGGCGATGGGCGGGGGAGAGCAGCACTAGCAGCAACGGGATGCGGCCATTGGCGATGCTGGGGTGGCGGTCGAGGCCGAAGAGTTCCTGAACGCGGATTTCGAGGGCCGGGCCGTTTTCGGCAGCGTAGTCGATGGGCAAGTGGCTGCCTGAGGGCGCGGAGAAGTGGCTCGGGAGCAGGCGGTCGATGTCCTGTTTTTTGGCCCAGGGGAGAAGGGTGTCGAGGGCTTGGCCGAGGTGATCGGCGCTGATGCTGGAGAGGCGGGTTTCGCCGGTTATGTGCGGCACAAGCCAAGCTGGGTCGGCGGCGAGGGCGGCGTCGGAGAGGTCGGGCCAATCTTCGCCAAGGGTCTGGCGGAGGAAGGTGGCGCGGGCGCGGAGGGCTTTTTGGTCCTTGCTCCACGGGAGGGTTTCCGGTCGCTTCAGCGCGGCTTCGGCGAGGAGTTCGGCGGCGTGTTCGAGATCGGTGACGGGAGCGGGTTCGTCGGCGAGGCGCAGGGCGTCGAGGCGGCGCTGGCGGCGGGCGCGGACCGAGCCGGAGGCGGCGTCGAAGGTGAGCCTCGTTTCGCTGACGATGTGATTGCCGAAAAGGGTTTCGAGATCAGCGGGGTCGAGGGCGGCGGCGGAGCGGATGCGGCCCTGGGTGGCGCTGCCGGTGATGTCGGCGACGACGAGGAAACTTGCGCCAGCGAGGGAATGGGTTTCATCGACCTGCGCCTGGCGGCCATTGGCGAGGCGGAAACGGCCGCGCGGGCCGGCGGGTTGGGCGACGCGATCGGGGAAGGCGCGGGCGAGGTGGTGGCCGGGGTCGCGGGGATCGTCGTTCGTTCCGCCGGCGAGTTTGCTCCAGCGTCTTGCCATGGCGCGGGCGTCCTGGGCACGGGGGGAGCGGTCTGTCCGAAAACGGTCGAGGCGGCGGGCGAGGTCGGTGTCTTCGCCGCCAAGGCCGCGTTCGCCGATAAGGACGGCGAGTTCGGCTGCGGTTTCGGCGTCGCCATCTTCGGCTCCGGCGACGACCATGTGGGCGAGACGCGGGTGAAGCGGGAGTTTTGCGAGGGCCTTGCCGGCCGGGGTGAGATGGCCGCCTTCGTCGATGGCGTCGAGGCGGGTGAGAAGCGCCTTGGCCTCGGACCAAGCGGGGGCGGGCGGGGGATCGAGGAAGGCGAGGGTTTTTGGGTCGCTGACGCCCCAGGCGGCAAGGTCGAGGACAAGGCCTGAAAGGTCGGCGGAGAGGATTTCGGGCGTTTCAAAAGCTTCGAGGGCGGCGGTCTGGCCTTCGTTCCAGAGGCGGATGGCGACGCCGGGCGACGTGCGGCCGGCGCGGCCGCGGCGCTGATCGGCGCCGGCGCGGGAGACGCGGACGGTGGCGAGGGTCGTGAGGCCTGTTGAAGGTTCGTAGACGGGGACGCGGCGGAAGCCGGAGTCGACGACGATCCGGATGCCTTCGATGGTGAGGGAGGTTTCGGCGATGGAGGTCGCGAGCACGATCTTCCGGCGACCGTCCGGGGAGGGTTTTATGGCGGCGTCCTGCTCGGCGGGGGTGAGCTGGCCGTAAAGCGGGGCGAGATCGGTGTTGGGGGGCAGGCGAGACGATAGACGCTCGGCGGTGCGGGTGATTTCGCCCTGGCCGGGGAGGAAGACGAGGGCGGAGCCTTCGTGTTCGCGCATGGCTTTCAGAACGGCTTTCGTCACCTGATCTTCGAGGCGCTCCAGCGAGTCGGGTTCGGCATAGATCGTGTCGACCGGGTAGGTGCGGCCGGGGCTGTCGATGACCGGGGCATCGTCGAGGAGTTTTGAGACGCGGGCGCCGTCGATGGTGGCCGACATCACGAGAAGTTTCAGGTCTGGCCGCAGGGCGCGGGCGTCGAGCGCAAGGGCAAGGCCAAGATCGGCGTCGAGGCTGCGTTCGTGGAATTCGTCGAAGAGCACGGCGGCAACGCCCGAGAGTTCGGGATCGTCCTGCAGCATGCGGGTAAAGACGCCTTCGGTGACGACTTCGATGCGTGTTCTGGCGGAAACTTTCGACTCCATGCGGACGCGAAAACCGACGGTCTGGCCTACGTCTTCGCCGAGGAGCTTTGCCATTTGACGGGCGGCGGCGCGGGCGGCGAGGCGGCGGGGTTCGAGGACGATGATGCGGCCGTCATTGCGCCAGGGGGCGGCGAGCAAAGCGAGGGGAACCCGCGTCGTCTTGCCGGCGCCGGGCTGGGCCACGAGCACGGCGCTAAAACCCTGAGCGAGGGCATCGGCCAGGGCCGGCAGGGCGGCGTCGATGGGCAGCGGCGGCAGGTTCATAAGCAGGGCTTCCTTTACCCGCTGCTTACCCGCGCCCTGCTAATCACTCAAGCGATTGCCGCGGCCGGAACTCGCCGGTCGATATGGGTGCGCCACTGGGAAGGGAGCGCTCAGGTGGTTTTCATCATGAACCAACAAGGCTAGGGTCCGCTGCCTTTGCCTGAAAAGAGCTGCCTGGAGGACGCACGTGCAACTCACCCGTATCAGCAATAGCGACCTGACTGTGGACGTTGCGGCGCTGGGCGCCGAGATGCAGGCGCTTTCGACCCGGGATGGTCGGAACTGGCTGTGGACGGGCGATGCCACCTATTGGACCGGCCGCTCGCCTATTCTGTTTCCTATGGTCGGCCGCGCGCCGATGGACGTGATCAGCGTCGGTGGCGACCGCTACCAGATGAGCCAGCACGGCTTTGCCCGGCGCAGCGCCTTCACCCTGGTCGAAGAGTGGCGCGAGCACTGCGTCTATCGCCTCGAAGCCTCGGAAGCGACGCGGGCCATGTTTCCGTTCGATTTCCAGCTCGATGTGGAACATCGGCTGGAAGGCCGTGCGGTGATCGTCACGGCGACGGTGACCAATCGCGACAGCAAGGTCATGCCCTATGGTGTGGGGTTTCACCCGGCCTTTGCCTGGCCGCTGCCGGGCGGCGAACGTCAGAGCCATAGCGTCACGCTCGATAATGGCGGGGAGCCGTCGCTGTTCCGGCTTTCGGGCGGGCTGGTCAATCCCGAGCCGCTGGCTTCGCCATTCGTGGGCGGGCAGCTGGTGCTCAACCATGCGGATTTCGAAAAAGACGCGATGATTTTCCCCGAGGGTGCGGGGGCGGGGCTAACCTATGGGGCAGAAAACGGGCCGAGCGTTCGTTTCTCCTGGGAGAACCTGCCCAACTTTGCGCTCTGGACCAAGGCGGGGGCGGGGTTCATCTGCCTCGAGCCATGGCAGGGCACTGCGGCGGAAGTTGGTGGTTCGGACGCGCTGGATCAGCGGCCGTACACGGCGCTTCTGGGGCCGGGGGCGGTGGCGAAGTATAGTTTCAGGGCGGAGTTGGTGGGGTAAGTCTCGCTCAGCCACTGACCTCCCTTCTCCCCTTGCGGGAGAAGGTGGCGCGAAGTGTCGGATGAGGGGTATTCGATCCAACAGCAAGCTTCTCTGCGGAGGATAGAACCCCTCACCCTGACTTTTCGCTGAACGCGAAAAGTCTGTCCCTCTCCCGCAAGGGGCGAGGGTGGGCCCGGTGCTATTCCGCCGCCCCTCGTTCCTCCGCCACCATATCCGGGCCATTGGGGTCGCCGGGGGTCGTTTCGACGCCGAGGTCGGGGAAGGCGGCGATGCGCTGGTTGCGGAAATCGGTGCGGATGACGATCAGGCCGCGTTCTTCGAACCAGGTGAGGAGGCGCCGGGCGCGGCTCGTCGAGTGCGTGCCGTAAAGGCGCGCAATGGTCGCGTCGGGCGGGCAGGGGCCGCCGACGAGGGCGGCTTGCGCCAAGACGAGGAAGACGCCCTGCACGTCGTCGGTGAGCGTTTCCGAAAGGGCGAGGGCCTGCTGCCAGCCGTCAGACGAGGCGGTTTCCTCGTCGGGGGCGACGCGGGCGACGGCGAGGAGGCGCTTGAAGGCGGGCAAAGCCGGCGGCTCGCCGGGAACGCGGCGAATGCGGCAGCGCACCAGAAAGTCCTGATAGAGCTGGGCCGTGTTGCGGAAGCCCGCATCGGGATCGCTCATCAGCTCGACCATGACGGTCTTGATGGTCTCTTCACGCTCGGCTTCGTCGATCTCGGGGAAGAGCGAGGTCGGCTCGGGTTCACGCTCGGCGCGGGCGCGAGCGACCTGGGCGAGGAGTTCATTGGTCGAGGGCGGCGGTGGCGGCGCGGGTCGGCGCACGATGGGCCGGGCCATTTCCTCGGGATCCATGGTGAAGATCAGGTCGGCTGCATCGACCGGGGCTTCGGGGAGCGGGGTCAGCTTGGGGCTCGTCGAACGGGCCGAAGTTTCGACGGGGCCGATGACGATGGGCAGGGGGCGACGCGAAACGGCGGGGCCGAGGGCGACGAAGTGGCCGCGGGCGAGGTCGCGAAACTGTTCGGCCTGGCGGCGGTCCATGCCCAGAAGGTCAGCGGCGCGGGCCATGTCGATGTCGAGGAAGGTGCGGCCCATCAAGAAGTTGGAGGCTTCCGCTGCGACGTTTTTCGCGAGCTTTGCGAGACGCTGGGTGGCGATGACCCCGGCGAGTCCGCGCTTGCGGCCACGGCACATGAGGTTGGTCATGGCGCCGAGCGAGACCTTTCGGGCTTCGTCGGACACTTCGCCGGCAGCGGCAGGGGCAAAGAGCTGGGCTTCGTCGACGACGACGAGGACCGGATACCAGAAGTCGCGATCGGCATCGAACATGCCGCCGAGGAAGGCGGCGGCGGCGCGCATCTGCTGCTCGGCATCGAGCCCTTCGAGATTGACGACGACGGAGACGCGGTGCTGGCGCACGCGGGTGGCGATGCGCGTCAGTTCGGCTTCGCTGCGGGTGGCGTCGACGACGAGATGGCCGAACTTGTCGGCGAGCGTGACGAAGTCACCCTCGGGATCGATGACGCATTGCTGCACCCAGGGGGCGGATTGCTCGAGCAGGCGTCTCAAAAGATGGGATTTGCCGGAACCGGAATTGCCCTGGACCAGGAGACGGGTGGCCAGCAATTCCTCTAGGTCCATGTGGGCGGGGCCGGTACCCCGGCTCTCGCCCATGTCGATTGCAACCTGCATTACAACTCCCGCATACGCGCGAGGAGAGCCTTAGCACGCCGCGCGGCCGATTCGGCAAAGCGGCACATCAATTCACAGGTGACTGCAGTTTTACGCCTGCGGCTTGCGCGCGATCATGAAGAGGGCGGCCTTCTTTTGGGGCAGCCATTCGTGCTCCACGACGAAGCCGGCCGCTTCCATGGCGCCGCGCAGCTGGCTTTGCGACATGACGTCGAGATGGGGCAGGAGGCCGAGGAAACTGCCCAAAGGGGCGATGTAGCGGATGGCGGGCATCATTTCGGTCAGGCAAGCGGTGCTGGTGACGAAATAGCCGCCGGGTTTGAGGGCGGCAAACACCCTGGCGATGGCGGCTTGCTTGTCCTTGAGGAGGTGCAGGATGGACATGCCCAGCACCATATCGAGACTTTCGGGAGCGAGATCGACGCTTTCAATGGCGCCGACTTCGAAGCCGATATTGGTTACGCCGGCCTTTTCGGCTTTGCTGCGGGCGATCTCGATCATGCGCTCGGAAAAATCGATGGCGCGGATATGCCTGACGCCGGCGGCATGGATGAGGGCGGTGGAGCCGGTGCCGCAGCCGAATTCGAAGAGCTCCATATCGGGACGCAGCAGGCGCCGGGTGGCGGCGAGCTTGGTCTGATAGGCATTCTCATCGGCGATGGGCGCGGCGGCATAGCGGTTTGCCATGCGATTCCAGAAAGTCTCTGCACCCATTTTGGTTCTCCCGACCTCAACTGCGGGGAGAATAGGTGTTTGGTTGGTCAAACAAAATTGCAGAAAGAAGCAGAGATCATATACAAGAATGCATGGATGACCGAAAAGACCTCGACTGGAACCAGATGCGCGCGCTCCTCGCGACGGTCGAGGCCGGGTCGCTTTCGGGCGCGGCGCGAAAGCTGGGGCTGACGCAGCCAACGTTGGGACGGCAGGTGGCGGCGCTGGAGCGGAGCCTGGGGGTTATTCTCTTCGAGCGGGCGGGGCGCGGGCTGGTGCTGACTTCGGCGGGGCGCGAACTGATCGCGCCGCTACGGGCCATGGGCGAGGCGTCGGACACGGTTGCCATGGTGGCCTCGCGCCAGTCGCAGGCGGTGGAAGGACTGGTGCGGATTACGGCGAGCGATGTCTATGCGCAATATCTGCTGCCGCCGATCTTGCTGAAATTGCGGGCGGTGGCGCCAGGGATCACCGTTGACGTGGTGGCGTCCAACGAGGTGGAAGACCTCATTCGTCGCAAGGCCGACATTGCCATTCGCCATGTGCCGCCGCAGGAGGCGGAGCTGATCGCGCGGAGACTGCCGGATACGGTGGCCAAGATTTACGGCACGCCGGAACTGATTGATCGGATCGGCAGGCCGGTTGATGAGCGGGCGCTAGGCCGGGCCGACTTTGTCGGCTATTCGGAAAGTGTCGACATTGTCCTGGCGGAACTGCAGCGCAACGGCCTGAGTTTGAGCGCGGCCAATTTTCCGCTGATGACCAATAGCGGTCTCGTGGCCTGGGACTGGGTGCGGCGCGGCATGTTGCTGGGGCTGATGATGCAGGCTGTGGCAGAGCGGACGCCGGAAGTGGAGGAGGCGTGGCCGGCTTTTGCCGGCGTGCCAGTGCCCACCTGGCTTGCTACCCATCGCGAATTGCGCACGGCGCGGCGGATTCGCGTGGTTTTCGATCTCCTAGCCGAGGGATTGGCGCCACGACAGAACGGCAGTCCGAATTGACAAATTCGGCGAATTATCCGTCTTGTATGGAAGGCTGCCGGGGGCTGCAGGGGCGAGAAACCTGTGGACGCCGGCCGACGAATAAAGCCATGAGCCGGTTTGGGGCCCATGGTCGACCAAGAAAGAACAGGTGAGCCATGGCCGCAGCGCTGGAGCACAGCAAGGAAACCATCGCCATGCGCGTCGTCGATGCGTTGCGTGATGATATCATCACCATGGCATTGAAGCCCGGCGATGTGATTTCCGAGAGCGATATTGCCGGGCGCTATGGCGTGTCGCGCCAGCCGGTGCGCGAGGCGTTCATTCGTCTCGCCCAGCAGGGCCTGCTGCTGATCCGCCCCAAGCGGGCGACGGTGGTGAAGAAGATTTCGCCGACCGGGGTGCGCCAATCGCGCTTCATTCGCGAAAGCATCGAGGTCGAAATCATCCGCCGCGTCGCCGGGCAGCCGAGCGATGACGCGGCCGACGTGCTGCAGACCTTGATTGCCGACCAGGAGGCAGCCTCGGCTGCCAATGACAGCAGGCGCTTTCATACGCTCGACGAGCTCTTTCACCGCACGCTCGCGCGGTTGGCCGGCGTTGAATATGCCTGGCAGCTGATCGATGATCACAAGATGCAGCTCGACCGCGTGCGCTACCTGACGCTGGGCGTGTCCTCGACGCAGCGCGCCATTGCCGAGCACAAGCAGATTGTCGAGGCGGTGGCCAAGGCCGATCCGGCGGCGGCCGAAACGGCGATGCGGGCGCATCTGGCACGGGCCGAACTGCTGCTCAACCAGACGATTTCCGACTTCCCCGATTTCTTCGAATAGAGCGCTCTCAGGAAAAGTCGCCGGCGTTTCTGGTTCCAAAGGGTTGTGAAACAGGGTTCGCGGATCATTCCGCCGTTTTGAGACGGCGGAATGATGTGGTGGACGGCGCCGCTTTGCGTCCCTAGTTTGGCCCCCAATCTGATTTGGTGGAGCAGCACGATGAAGACGCGGCTTTTGGGCAAGACTGGGTATGAAGTCAGCGAAATCGGCCTCGGCTGCTGGCAGCTGGGTGGCGATTTCGGGCCGGTCGAGGACGAAGCGGCGGCGGCTATTCTCGATGCTGCCAATAGCGCCGGGATCAATTTCTGGGACACGGCCGACGTCTACGGTGGCGGGCTTTCGGAGCGGCGCATCGGCGCCCATGCCAAGGGCCCGGGCGTAAAGGTTGCGACCAAGCTCGGGCGTTCGGCGGCGCTCTTTCCCAACAAATACACCAAGGAGCGAGTGCGCGAGAGCCTGATGGGTTCGGCGCAGCGCCTGGGCGTTTCGACGCTTGACCTCGCCCAGCTCCATTGCGTGCCGACGCCGGTGCTGCGCGACGGGGAAATCTTTGGATGGATGAACGAGTTTCAGGCCGAGGGTTTGGTGCGGCACTGGGGCGCCAGCGTCGAAACCATCGAGGAAGGCCTGATCTGTCTGGAACAGGCCGGCTGCGCCACGCTGCAGATCATTTTCAATCTTTTGCGCCAAGACGCGGCCGAAAAACTGCTGCCTCGGGCGGCGGAGAAGAATGTCGGCATCATCGTGCGCCTGCCGCTCGCCAGTGGGCTGCTAAGCGGCAAGTACGACAAGAATTCCACCTTCGATGACACCGACCATCGCAACTACAACCGCGATGGCCAGGCCTTTTCGGTGGGTGAGACCTTTTCGGGGATCAAGTTCGAGCGTGGGGTCGAACTGGTGCAGGAACTCAAAGGTCTAGCGCCGGAAGGCGTGCCGCTGAGCCAGTTTGCGCTGCGCTGGATTCTCGACCATCCGCAGGTGTCGACCATCATTGCCGGCGTTTCAAAACCCGAGCAGATCGTCGACAATGTCGCGGCGAGCGAGCGCAAGAGCCTGTTCCCGGCGCTGATGACGCAGCTGGGCGAATGGTATCAGCAAGAAGTGAAGCCCGAGATCCGCGGCGGGGTCTGACCCGCAACCGCGGGCCCTAGCGGAACCAGACTGCCGCACCTAGGTTATCGAGACAAAACAACAAGACGAGCCAGTTCCATGTCCATCCATCCCGCTTTCGAGCTTGTGCGCGACGAGACCATTGCCGAGATCAATTCACAGGCGCAGCTCTTTCGGCACAAGAAGACCGGGGCGGAGGTGCTGAGCCTCATCAATGACGACGAGAACAAGGTTTTTGGCGTGACGCTAAAGACGCCGCCGGATGACTCGACGGGGATCGCGCATATTTTGGAGCACTCGGTGCTCTGCGGATCGAAAAAGTATCCGGTGAAGAAGCCGTTCGTGGAGCTGCTGAAGGGCTCCATGCACACCTTCCTCAATGCCATGACCTTTCCGGACAAGACGGCCTATCCGGTGGCCAGCGCCAATCTCAAGGATTTTTACAACCTTGTGGATGTGTATCTCGACGCGGTGTTTTTCCCGCTGCTGACCGAAGACACGTTTGCGCAGGAGGGTTGGCACTATGAGCTCGAAAACCTCGATGCGCCGCTGGTCTATAAGGGCGTCGTCTTCAACGAGATGAAGGGCGTGTTCTCGTCGCCCGACTCGGTGATGCACGACCAGACGCAGCGGGCGCTTTATCCCGATACAACCTATGGTCTCTCCTCGGGTGGCGACCCCAAGGATATTCCGGCGCTGACCTATGAGCAGTTCAAGCGCTTTCACACCAAGTTCTATCATCCGTCCAATGCCCGCGTGGTATTTTCGGGCGATGATGCGCCGGAGAAGCGGCTCGCTATTTTGGACGAGGTTTTCAGTCAGTTCGATGCGGCGCCGGTGGATGCCGATATTGCGCTGCAGCCGCGCTGGAATGCGCCGCGGCAGGTGAGCGGGGCTTATGCCGGAACGGTGGACGCAGAAAAGCGCCGCGACGGCATGGCGAGCGTCAACTGGATGATCGATCCGCCGACTGGCCGCGAAGAAACGCTGAGCCATGGCCTTCTTAGTTATTTGCTGGCCGGCAATTCGGCGGCGCCGCTGCGCAAGAAGCTGACCGAGAGCGGCCTTGGCGAGAGTATGCTGGGCGGTGGCATTTCCACTTGGCTGCGTCAGCCTATGGCTGGGTTTGGCTTGAAGGGGATTGACCCGGCGGATGCCGAAAAGGTCGAAAAACTGGTGCTCGATACGCTGGCGGAACTGGCCGAAACCGGCTTTTCCGAGGAGCAGCGCGAGGCGGCGCTCAATACGTTTGAATTCCATCTGCGTGAGCAGAATACGGGTGGCCAGCCGCGGGGCATGAGCTACATGTTCTCCGCGCTCGGCTCGTGGCTGCATGGCGGCGATCCGCTGGAGCCGCTGACCTTTGAGATCGCTTTGGCAGCGCTCAAGGAGAAGGCCGGGCAGGGACATTTCGAGAAGGAAATCCGCCGGCTGTTCCTTGATAACACGCACCGCATCACGTCGAAGATCGAGGCTGATCCGGAGCTGGGCGCGAAGCAGGCCAAGGTCGAAGACGACAAGCTTGCTGCCGTGCGCGCGGGCATGGATGAAGATGCGCTCAAGGCAACCATCGCCCAGACCGAGAAGCTGAAGGCGCTGCAGGAATCCGTGGACAAGCCGGAAGATCTGGCAAAGATCCCGACGCTGACGCTGGGCGATCTCGACCGCTCGATCCGCACTCTGCCGACCGATGAGAGTGATCTCTTCGGTGCGCGGCTGATGCATCATGACCTGCCAACGCTCGGGATTTTGTATCTCGATCTCGGCTTTGACCTGAAGGTGCTGGAGCCGGCGCTGTTGCCCTATCTGCCGCTGTTCGGTCGGGCTCTGTTGCAGACCGGCACGAGCAAGGAAGACTTTGTTAGCCTGACGCAGCGCATCGGGCGCACCACGGGCGGTATTGCCCAGCATCGCAGCCTTGCGACGCGCCTCGACAATGATGAGACGGCGGCGTGGTTCTTCGTGTCGGGGAAATCGGTGCCGGCCAAGTTCGGCGACATGCTCGACATCATCAGCGATGTGCTGCTCGATGCGCGGCTCGACAACAAGGAGCGCATTCGGCAGATGGCGCTGGAGGAAAAGGCGGGCTTTGAGGCGCGCATGATCCCGGCGGGTAATTCCATCGTCGATACGCGGCTCAAGGCGGGTCTGACCGAGGCGAGCTGGGTGGCCGAGCAGTTGGGTGGCGTCAGCTATCTCAATTTCCTGCGTGACCTGGTGAAGCGCATCGACAGTGACTGGGCTGGGGTGGAAGCGACGTTCCGGCGCATTCGCGATGTGCTGTTCAACCGCAAGGGGATGGTGGTCAATCTGACCGCCGATGCCAGCCTCTTCGCCGAGACACGTGGTGCTCTTTCTAGCTTTGTTGAGGGGCTGCCGCAGGGCGATGCTCAGACGCATGACTGGGGTTTTGCGGCGGAGCCGAAGTCTGAAGGCTTGGTCATTCCGGCGCAGGTCAATTACGTCGGCAAGGGCGCGAATTTAAAGGCGCTGGGCTATGAGGCTTCGGCAGCGTCGGCCGTGGTACTGCGCTTCCTCAATACCACTTATCTCTGGGACAAGGTACGCGTGCAGGGCGGGGCCTATGGCGGGTCGAGCCGGTTTGATTTGTCCTCGGGCAATTTCTCGTTCCTCTCCTATCGCGATCCGAACCTCCTTAAGACGCTCGATGTCTATGACGGAGCGGCCAAGGCGCTGCGGGCGGGGATTGGCGAGACTGATCTGACGCGCTCGATCATCGGCGTTATCGGTGACGCCGATCGGCCGGAATTCGTCGATGCCAAGGGCTATTCGGCCATGTGGCGGATTCTGACGGGGACGACGGATGCGATCCGCCAGCAGCGGCGCGATGAAATTCTTGGTGCGAGCCAGAAGGATTTTGCAGCGCTCGCGGATGCGCTCGAAGTGCTGGCCGAAAAGGGCCATGTGGTAGTGCTGGGTGGCGAGACGGCTATCAAGGCTGCCAATGATCAGCGGCCGGGGCTGATGGAAGTCAGCAAGGTGATGTGAGGCTACAGCCCAAACAAAGATCCCCGCTTTCGCGGGGATGACACCGTGGATGAAATGGGGCGCCTTGGGCGCCCCAATCTTTTAGTGGCCGAGGCTCTTCACGATATCTTCCGTGACCTTCTTGGCATCGCCGAAAAGCATCATGGTGTTATCGCGGAAGAAGAGCTCGTTCTGGACGCCGGCGTAACCGGCGGCCATGCCGCGCTTGATGAAGAGCACGGTGCCGGCGTCTTCGACGTTGAGGACCGGCATGCCGTAGATCGGCGAGGTCTTGTCGGTCTTGGCGGCGGGGTTGGTCACGTCATTGGCGCCGATGACGAAGGCGACGTCGGACTGGGCGAATTCGGAATTGATGTCTTCCAGTTCGAATACTTCGTCATAGGGCACGTTGGCTTCGGCCAGCAGCACGTTCATGTGGCCGGGCATGCGGCCGGCAACGGGGTGGATGGCGTACTTGACCTCGACGCCTGCGGCCTTGAGGAGGTCGGCCATTTCCCGCAGCGCGTGCTGGGCTTGGGCGACGGCCATGCCGTAGCCGGGGACGATGATGACCTTGCCGGCGTTTTTCATCAGGAACGCAGCGTCTTCGGCGGCGCCCTGTTTGACCGGGCGGTCTTCCTCGACGCCACCGGCGGCCGATGAGGTGTCGCCGCCAAAGCCACCGAGGATGACCGAGATGAAGCTGCGGTTCATCGCGCGGCACATGATGTAGGAGAGGATCGCGCCCGAGGAGCCGACGAGGGCGCCGGTGATGATCAAAGCGGTGTTGCCAAGCGTGAAACCGATGCCGGCGGCGGCCCAGCCCGAATAGGAATTGAGCATGGAGACGACGACGGGCATATCGGCGCCGCCGATGGGGATGATCATCAAGCCGCCGAGGACGAGGGCGAGGATGGTGATCAGCCAGAAGAGCCAGGGTTCGGCGGTGACGGTGAAGGCCCAGACGAGGGCGATCAGCACGATGCCGAGGATGATGTGGATGGCGTGGCGGGCCGGCAGGATGATCGGCTTGCCGGACATATTGCCGTTGAGCTTGGCGAAGGCGATGACCGAGCCGGTGAAGGTGAAGGCGCCGATGGCGACGCCAATCGACATTTCGACGAGCGCCTGGGCATGGATGGCGCCGGGCGCGCCGATGCCGAAAGCTTCGGGGGCGTAGAGGGCTGCGGCGGCGACGAAGACGGCGGCAAGGCCAACCAGAGAGTGGAAGGCGGCGACAAGCTGGGGCATGTCGGTCATCTTCACTTCGCGGGCGATATAGGCGCCGATGCTGCCACCAAGGCCGAGACCGCCGATGATCAGCAGCCAGCTGACCCAGTCACTGGGGGCCGCGACGAGCAGAGTGGTGACCACGGCAATGCCCATGCCCACCATGCCGTAGAGATTGCCCTGGCGGGCGGAAGAGGGGCTCGAGAGCCCGCGCAGCGCCAGGATGAAGAGCACGCCCGCGATGAGGTAGAACAGGGCGGCGATATTGGCGTCGATCATGATTGTGGTTCCTCAGCGAACCGCCATGACTTCGACTTCGGCCAGAAAGGCCGGCGAGATCAGGCTTTTGACGATTACGAGCGTGCTGGCGGGATTGACCGAGCCGAGCCATTTGTTGAAGGCGGCGCGATTGGCCGGCACCTGGTCGACATCGGTCAGGAAGGTGCGGATATGGACGACGTCCTGCATGGCAAAACCGCCATCGGCCAGCACGGCCTCGAGGTTCTGAAAGATCTGCTCGAGCTGGGCCTCGATGCCCTCGGGCACGGTGCCGTCTGCTCGCAGCGCGATCTGGCCGGAGGTGTTGAGAACGGCCTCGGGATTTTTTGACAGGACGCCGTGGCTATAGGGGATCGGCGGCCTGGGCAGGCCCGTGCCGGGAAGGTTCACCCTCTCCATGGGCTAGCCCTTCTTCTTGTACATGGCCAGCATGCGCTGGGTTACAAGGAAGCCGCCGAAGATGTTTACGGATGCAAAGACCAGGGCGACGAAGCCGAAAGCCTTGCTGACCCAGCTGGCATCATTGGCAAGATGCACGCCGACGGCGAGGAGGGCCCCCACCACGATCACCGAGGAAATGGCATTGGTGACGCTCATCAGTGGCGTGTGCAGCGCCGGGGTGACGCTCCAGACCACGAAATAGCCGACGAAGATCGCCAGGACGAAAATGGCGAGACGGAAGGTGAAGGGGTCGATGGCGCCACCAATGGCACCGTGGGCCAGGGCCGTCGCCGCATCGGCCACGCTGTTTGCAGTTGCTTCCATCTTACTTGCCCCCCTCCGATGCAGCCGGTTTCTTGGCCACCGGCTTTTTGGCCGCCGGCTTCTTTGCTGCCGGGGTCTTTACCGCCGGTGCGGTCTCGGCTCTGGCTGCGGGTTTCTTGGCCGCGCGCGGTTTTGTGGTTTCAGGTTTTGCGGCGGCGGGGACAGCTGCCTTCTTGGTGGCAGGCTTCTTTGCCGGTTCTGCCTTGGCAAGAGGCGCTATAACCGCTGTGGGTTCGGCCGGTTTGGCGGCAGGTTTGCGGGCCGGGGCTTTGGCGGCCGGCTTGGCCGCCGGGACCTTTTCGGCGGCGCCAGTTTTGACCGGAGCGGATTTTGGCTCGACCTTGCGGCTTGGCGTCTTCGGGGCGGGCTTGGCCACGGCGACGGGCGCTTCGGCCTTGGCGGCGACCGGCTCGGCCTTGGCAAAATTGGGGTGCACCACGGCGCCATCGCGGGTGAGAACGGTCGCCTTGACCAGCTCGTCATCCCAATTGATGGCCAGTTGCTTTTCCTTCTTGTCGATCAGGGTTTCGAGGAAGGAGAGCAGGTTTTTCGCATAGAGCTGGCTGGCGGTGGTGGGAATGCGGCTTGCAAGGTTGGTGAAGCCGATGATGGTGACGCCGTTGTGCTCGACAACTTCGTCAGGGCGGGTCAGTTCGACATTGCCGCCGCGCTCGGCCGCGAGGTCGACGATGACGGAGCCGGGACCCATGCTTTCCACCATGGTCCTGGTGACGAGCTTTGGCGCCGGGCGGCCGGGGATGAGGGCGGTGGTGACGACGATGTCCTGCTTGGCGATATGGCCAGAGACCAGTTCGGCCTGGGCCTGCTGTTCCACCAGGGTCAGTTCGCGGGCATAGCCGCCAGTGCCCGAGGCGTCCTTGAGGGCGTCGGTCATGATGAATTTGGCGCCGAGCGATTCAACCTGCTCGCCGGCCGCGGCACGCACGTCGGTGGCCGAGACCACGGCGCCGAGGCGTCGGGCGGTGGCGATGGCTTGCAAACCGGCGACGCCGGCACCCATGACGAAGGTTTTGGCCGGACGCACGGTGCCGGCGGCGGTCATCATCATGGGGAGGGCGCGGCCGAAATGGGCGGCGGCTTCGATGACGGCCTGGTAGCCGGCGAGATTGGCCTGGGAGGACAGGATGTCCATCACCTGCGCGCGGGTGATGCGCGGCATGAACTCCATGGCGATGGCGGTGACGCCGGCCTTGGCAAGGGCAGCGATATCGGCCTCATTGCCGTAGGGATCGAGCGCGGCGATGAGGAGAGCACCGGCATTGACGCCGGCCAGCGCTGTCGCGGCGGGGCGGCGCACGGCGAGCACGATATCGGCTGCCTTGACCGCTTCGCTGGCGGACGCCGCGAGGCTGGCGCCAGCTTCGGCAAACTGGGCATCGCTGATGCGGGAGCCCAGGCCTGCGCCTTTTTCGACGCTGATGGTGGCGCCAAGCCCGATCAGCTTGGCGACGGTTTCGGGCGTGGCGGCGACGCGATGTTCGCCGGCCACGGTTTCCCGCAGAACCGCAATTTTCATGAGAACTCTCCTACCCGCCTGCCGGCGGGCAGGCAGCTCCTGGCCTGCTTGTGTCGATTACGGATTGATCACAAAATACAGGATGACCAATAGCGCGGCCAATCCATAGACCGACCACTTCACCCCAGTGATGAAGCCCGTGTAGGTCTTTTCGTGTTCGGCATAGTCCATTGCGGATTCCAGTACCGGCTGGGAGTGGTGTGCGGGGTGCTTTGTGGCCATGTCGTCCTCGAAAGTATAGTGGTCCAAAGGTCTATCAAACTTAAGGCGATGTCGCCTCAAGCTCATCGATCAGCCCCTCGATCATCGAGAGGCCGAGCGACCAGAAATTGGGGTCTTTGGCGTCGAGCCCAAAGGGTGCCAAAAGCTCGGAATGATGCTTGCTGCCCCCGGCCTTCAGCAGCCCAAAATAGCGCTCTGCAAAGCCTTCCCTAGACTTCTCATACTGTGCGTAGAGCGAGTTCACAAGGCAGTCACCGAAGGCATAGGCATAGACGTAGAAGGGCGAGTGGATGAAGTGCGGAATATAGGTCCAGAAGATGTCGTAGCCTTCGTTCTGGATGATCGCGTCGCCGAGCGACTCTGACTGAACATCGAGCCAGATCTGGTTGATTTCCTCGGTACGCAATTCGCCCTGACGGCGCGCGGTATGGACCCGGCGCTCGAAGCTATAGAAGGCGATCTGACGAACCACCGTGTTGAGCATGTCTTCCACCTTGGAAGACAGAAGCGCGAAGCGCTGCTTGGGATCGGTGGTCTTGTCGAGCAGCGCCCGGAAGGTCAGCATTTCGCCAAAGACCGAGGCGGTTTCGGCCAGGGTCAGCGGTGTATTGGCAAGGATCGGGCCCTGCGCGGCGGCAAGGCGCTGGTGCACGCCATGGCCGAGCTCATGCGCGAGTGTCATGATATCGCGCGTGCGGCCGAGATAGTTGAGCATCAGGTAAGGATGGGCGCTCGGCACGGTCGGGTGCGCGAAGGCGCCCGACAGCTTGCCCTCGCCGGTCGGGGCGTCGATCCAGCCTGAATTGAAGAAGGGTTTTGCGACGTCAGCCAATTCGGGCGAGAAGCGGCCATAGGCGTCGAGAACGGTGGAGACAGCCGTGTCCCAATCCCAGATGCGTTCGTCGCTCGTGGGCAACGGGGCGTTGCGATCCCAGGCGTTCAGCTTGTCCTTGCCGAACCATTTTGCCTTCATCTTGTAGTAGCGGTGCGAGAGGCGCGGATAGGCGGCTTCCACGGCAGACTGCAGCGCATCGACGACTTCGCGCTCGACGGAATTCGCCATGTGGCGGCTGTCGGCGATGTCTTCGTAGCCGCGCCAGCGGTCGGAGATTTCCTTGTCCTTGGCGAGGACATTGGTGATGTGGGTGAAGAGCCGGCCATTGGCCTTGAAAGTCTTGGCGAGAGCGTTGAAGGCGCTTTCGCGCTTCTTTTCGTCCTTTTCCGACAGCAGGTGCAGGGTCGATTCAAGGTTCAGCGTTTCGCCATCGACTTCGAATTCCAATGCGGACATGGTCTCGTCGAAAAGGCGGTTCCAGGCGGAGAAGGCGGTAACCGACTTGTCGTGGAACAGCTCTTCGAGCTTGTCGTCGAGCTGGTAGGGCTTGGCTTTCCTGAGTTCGGCGAACCAGGTCTTGTAGCGGCCAAGCTCGGAAGCCCTGGCGATGGCGGCGTCGAGTTCGGCGTCGTCGACGCGGTTGAGTTCGAGTTCGAAGAAGAGGACGCGCGTCGACAGGTTGGTCAGCGCTTCATTGGTGTCGCCCATGAACTTGGCGCGATCGGGATCGGTCGAGCGCTGGGCATATTGGAGGAAGGCAAAGGAGCCGATGCGGCCGGTGATGTCACCGAGCACTTCGCTGTCCTTGATGGCCTTGATCAGGCCACCGGACTTGGTGAGGTCGGCGAGCTTGCCCTTGTAGTCGCTCTCGAACTTTGCAGCGAGCGCCTTGGCTTCCTCGAGGGCTGCCTTGGACTCGGCGCTGTGCTTGCCGGGTTAGTGATCATTGAGGTCCCAGGTTGGCAGGTTGCCGAACTGGTTGTGGCCCTTTTGTGCGACAGCGCTCATGGATGAACTCCCGAATACTCTTTGTTGCGGTGGACCTTAGCGAGGTGCTTTCCGCGAAGCTAGGTCAGAAAGACGTCCGTGACGCCGCGCCACACGAGGTAGAGCGCCAGCACCAGAACCAGCCAATAGGCGATCTGGTAGAAGAGTTTTACCGAGATGCGGCGCACTAGCCAGACGCCGAGCAGCACGCCGATGATGCCGACGG
Source organism: Devosia sp. (assembly GCF_017307565.1). GTDB lineage: Bacteria > Pseudomonadota > Alphaproteobacteria > Rhizobiales > Devosiaceae > Devosia. Next base: position 644 of record NZ_JAFKHD010000340.1, on the reverse strand, counting down.
GGGCCAGCATGGCGGAGTGGCTGAGATTGCTCACCGAGAGCTGGCCCAGGAAGAAATAGGGAACGAGCTTTGCCGTGTTGACGATGGCGAAGAACACCGAGGTTGTGCCGGCATAGACGGCGGGCGGGAGCTTTTTGGGCAGCACGTAGATCTGGAACGGGGGGCCGCCGGTGTGGGAAATGAAGCTCGTAAACCCGGCAATCCCACCCCAGAATGCGCCCCACGGCTTTGAGGGCGGCAGGCCTTCGAGTTTTTTCCGCAATGGCAGCATGGCGTCGAGGACGAAAAGCAGCGTCACGATGCCGACCATGAGGAGGACGACGGCGTCGCTGACAAAGGACCAGAGGGCCCAGCCGAGTAGCGTGCCGATGGCGGCGCCGGGCAGCATGATTTTCAGAATGTTGCGGTCGAATTCCTTGCGATACATCCAGACCGCGACCGCATCCATGCAAAGCAGCACCGGCAGCATCATGCCGGCCGCATCGCGGGCGGGCATGACGAGGGCGAGGAGCGGCACGCCGACGACGCCAAGTCCCCCAAGGAAGCCGGCTTTTGACAGGCCGACAATGAGCACCGCGAAGACGGCGACAGCGACAAAGACGGGATCAATCATGGGAAAGGCGAATCCAGGCGGGCAGGTCCGA
>NZ_JAFKHD010000473.1 GCF_017307565.1 Devosia sp. | reverse complement strand
CATGAACTGCTTCCTCGACGTGGGCGGTCAGCATGGTCACCACCGTGCGGCCAACGTCGCGACCTTCGTTGTCGCCGGCCTTTCCGGCAATGCCGAGGAATTCCCCGACCAGATCGCAGCCGGCCTCAAGGCCTGGACCGTGCCGAAGATCTACCAGCCGGCATGGGGTGGCGGCGGCGGCGTCTATGACGACGAAACTCCGCCCCCGCCGACGACGCTCGTGGTGCGTGCGCCCGTGCGCGACCCGATCTCCGGCGCTACCTTCCCGCAGATGGGTGAATGGTCCCGTTCCTGCCACCTGACGCAGGGCATGGGGCGCTGGCAGCCCAAGCCGCAGACCGAATGGCCGATCAACCTCTCCTGGGCCGGCAACGGCGAAGCAGGCAAGGAAGAGACCGACATTCGTGAAGGTCTTATCGCGACCGTCGGCCACATTGCCGAACTCGATGGCATGCCCTCCGCTGCTGCCGACGCACTGCGCAATGCGCAGGGCCTGATCGAAGAAGCCGTCGCCGACTATGGCGATCCGGTTGCCGTGGTGAAGAAGCTGGCCGAAATCGGCAAGGCCGTGGCGGAGGCCCGTGCAACCCTGCCGGCTGAGCTCGAAGACCAGGTGGCACACCGCCTCGATCGCAAGGCGCGCGAAATCGACCTGGCGCTGGCAACGGCCTCCGGCATGCAGATCCGTGCCTATACCGATGGCGCCGATCTCCATCCGGGCGAAGACATCGTGGTCAAGACCATGGTGGACGCACCCGACGCAGTGACCGTCGATGCCGTTGAAGTCGTTGCCCGCAAGGGTATCAGCGGGGCAACCACTGAAGATGGCGTCAAGGTGAGCATTGCGGGCGACGCGGCGCTGACCAACCCGCTGACCGAGCAGTTCGACCCGCTCGGCGGCAATGGCGATGCGTTCGTGCGCCTGACCGCGACGATTGCCGGCCACAAGGCGGTGCTCGACATCGACCTCGAAGACGCGCTGCGCGTGCTGCCGGAAGCTTCGCTTGAACTCAAGCCCGACGCTGTCGTGTTCAACACCGAGAGCGAAATCTCCCCGGTGGCTTTCACGGCCGTCGTTTCGGGCGGCACCACTGCCGATCTCGACTTTAACCTGCCCGAGGGCTGGCTGATGGCGGCCAAGGGTGAAACCGGCCTTGAAGCCGGCACGTTCGAGCTGACGCCGCCGGCCGAGCTGGGCACGGAACGCATTACGATCGCGCCCAAGCTCCTCGGCAAGGAAGCCTATGCCATCAACGTCTTCACCTATCCCCATATCGGGCGTTCGGTGGTTCCGACGGAAGTGGCTGTGCCGGTGCAGTCGGTTGGCGCCGTCATTCCGGAAGGCAAGATCGGCTATATCGGTGGTGGCAACGACAATGTCGCCATCTGGCTCAAGCGCCTCGGCGTCAATCTCAAGGAACTGAGCCCGGCCGACATGGAAGCGGGCGCCTATCGCGATCTTGATACCCTGGTCGTTGGTATCTTCTCGTTCGGCCGCCGCGCCGATCTCGTGGCCGCCCTGCCGGGCGTGCATGAATGGGTCAAGAAGGGCGGACACCTCGTGACGCTCTACCACCGTCCCTCGGACGGGTGGAACCCCGAGACCACGCCACTGGCCTTCCTCAAGATCGGCTCGCCCTCGATCCGCTATCGCGTGACCGATGCCAAGTCGGCGGTGGACGTGCTCGAGCCCGACCACCCGCTCCTGACCTATCCCAATACCATTACCCAGGAAGACTGGGACAATTGGGACAAGGAGCGCGGGCTCTACTTCGCTTCCGAATGGGACGAAGCCTATGTGCCGCTCCTGGCCATGGCTGATGCCGGCGAAGAGCCGCTCACGGGTTCGCTGCTTTCCGCCGAAATCGGCGAAGGCCGCCACACCCATACGAGCCTTGTGCTGCACCAC
>NZ_JAFKHD010000472.1 GCF_017307565.1 Devosia sp. | reverse complement strand
TCTGCGATCCCTTCCATGTAGACGAGGTTTCGCGCCGCCAGTTGCAGCGGCGTTTCCTTGGCATTTTCCGCCACGTCCTGCTCGACGACGATGGGGCCATCAAAGCCCCGCTCCGCCAGGAGACGCATCACCGCCTGAATATCCACCGCCCCATCGGGCAACGGGCACATCACGCCCGCGCCATAGGATTTGGCCACCGACAATTCGCCGGCAAGCACACGCGCCCGAACCTTGGGATCGACATTCTTGAGGTGCATATAGGCAATGCGGGAAAAGACCTTTTCCATATAGGCGACGGGGTCTTGGTCCCAGAAAGCATGGTGCCCGGTATCGAAGCAGAGATCGATTTCCGTATCGGCCAGCAGCCGGTCGATCTGCGTTTCCTTCTCCACCGCCGTGCCGATATGCGGATGGAAACTGAGTTTGAGACCATACTCGCCCTCGACCAGCTTTTGCGCGTCGCGCACCATGCCGACGAGCCCCTGCCAGCCAGCCTCGTCGAGCACGCCTTCCTGGCCCGCGGGATACCAGTTGCTCTCGTCCATGATAACGAGATGCTTTGCCCCGAGCGTTTTCAACAGAGTTGACAGCTCGCGTAGGGTCGCCATCAAAATGGGAGCCGAAGCGGCGTCGCCGAAAGTGTGGACGCGGGTCGCTCCGATCAGCGTCAGATTGCGCCTGGCCAGTTCGCCCCGCAGCAGTTCGGCATCCTTGGGCAGGAAGCCGAGCGGCCCGAGCTCTGTGCCGCGATAGCCGGCTTCGGCCACCTCATCGAGATATTGCGACCAGGAATAGTGATTGCCGGTGGGATAGGCGATGCCCCAGGAACAGGGCGCGTTGCCGATAAGCATGGATCAGGAACCGATATAGATAGGATTACTCAGCGCGCGGCGGATTGGCTGGCCGGCGACGTCGACATTCTTGAGCTGCCAGGGTAGTTCGCGCCCTTCCAGCAGGCCTGCATACTCGGTCAGAAGACGTTCGCGGCTCGCCGCTGCCACGACCTCGGCTCGAACGAATTTTTGGGCGCTCTCGACGACGACTGTGGCCGAAAAATCGTCACCGGCAATTTCAACAGCGGCCACTTCGCCGGTGGCGTCGATCAGCACGAGCCGATCTCCGGCCGCACCGCGAACGACAACATCAAGCGAAGTCAGCTCCGTCACTGTGCCCCCCATGGGCACATCGCCGGCGCGAATTTCGAGATGGGGACCGCTCGGGCCCTCGGTCACATAGCCATGGCCCGACTTCATCGCCGCCAGCAACGCGTCTTCGCTGAGCTCAGGCAACCAGAACACTGTGGTCGGCCGCGCCAGCACCAAGGGCCCCTCGGGCATTAGCCGGTCGGGCTGGTGGAAATCCGAGCCGCCAATCGCAGAGATCTTCATGCCTGAAGCCAGACGCTGCTGATAGCGATCCAGGGCAATCCAGTTCCAGGCGAGCCAGGTCGATTGCCAGACTTCCTGGCAGTCGGCGCTGGGCATTTCATACTCCCAGGCGATCGGGGGCTTGTCGTGGTTGATCGAGAGCAGCCCGCCCTTTTCATGCACCAGCTTTTCCAGCACATGCGCATCCGACGGTTTGGTCATGCGGAAATCGATCCAGTCATCGACCCCGTAGACATTGGCATGGCCCTCGGCCGTCGTGACCTCCATGCCGCGCACGAAGACTAGGTCGGATGAAGACTGCGGATGAAAGTAGCGGCGCTGAGTGATGGTGTTGTGGTCGGCGATGGCAAGGAAGTCGAGCCCCGCCTGCCTGGCCGCCGCATGCAGCAGTTCCGGCGCGCCGCGCGCGTCGGAGTGGAAGGTGTGGCAGTGGAGATCGCCCTTGTACCATCCGGCCTTCTTACGCACGGGAAAGGTCCGCGCCGTTTGCGGCTCGAGCTTTCGCGGCGACGCATCAAGGCT
>NZ_JAFKHD010000471.1 GCF_017307565.1 Devosia sp. | reverse complement strand
GCCTTTGTCGGCGCGCCCTTCTTCATCGCGCTCGTCCGGCGCCGCAAATTGGCAGCGCTCTGATGACCGCCATCGACACCGGCTCCATTGTTACCGTTCGCCACCAGCGTGAGGCCAAGGCCCGCCGCGTGACTATCGGCCTCGTGCTCGCTCTCCTCGTTGCCAGCGCCGCCGCCCTCACGCTCGGCGATTATCCTGTCCCGCCCGAAGAGATCGTCCGCTCGCTCTTTTCTCCGTTCACCGGCCTTGCCAACAAGGGCGTCGATTTCATCATCCTGCAGGTCCGCCTGCCGCGCCTTTTCCTGGCGCTTCTCTCGGGCACCGCCTTCGGCCTCTCCGGAATCATTTTCCAAACGCTTCTGCGTAACCCCTTGGCGAGCCCTGATATTATCGGCATCGCGCACGGCGCCAGCGCCGCCGCCGTCTTCTGCATCATCGTCCTGGGCTGGACTGGCCTTGCCGTCTCCCTAGGTGGTTTTGCCGGCGCCTTGCTGACCGCTTTCGCCATCTACCTCCTCGCCTGGCGCAATGGCGTCACCGCCTACCGCGTCGTCCTCATCGGCATCGGTACCGCCGCCATGCTCAGCGCCGTCATTTCGTACCTCTTCACGCGCGCTCGCCTTTTTGAAGTGCAGCAGGCCATGGCCTGGCTCGTTGGCAGCCTCAATGCCGCACGCCCCGGCGATTCCTTCGTGCTCGCCGCCATGCTGGTCGTCACCGTGCCGCTGCTGATCGTCCTCGCGCGCGGCCTCGATGGTCTCGAGCTGGGCGACGACACCGCCCACGCCCTCGGCACGCGGGTCGAACAAACCCGCCTCGGCCTCATGGTCACCGGTGTCGCGCTCGCCGCCTTCGCCACGGCCGCGGTTGGTCCGGTGGGCTTTGTCGCCTTCGTCTCCGGCCCTATCGCCCGCCGCCTCATGGGTGGGGCAGGGCGGGGCATTCCCCAGGCCGGCCTTGTCGGCGCCCTGGTCATGCTGGTGTCGGACCTTTTGGCGCAGCACGCTTTGCCAAACATGCAATTGCCCACCGGTGTGGTGACGGGTGGTTTCGGCGCGGCCTTCCTGCTCTGGCTGCTCATCGTATCCGGCCGTTCGGGCCGGGTGAATTGAAGGAGACGAACATGACGCAAAACCACCAGCTCATGGCCGCCGGTCTGCACCTCGGCTATGCCGACCGCGAAATCGTCACCGATCTCAATCTCAACGTGCCTGCCGGTAAGCTGACTGTCATCGTCGGCGCCAATGCCTGCGGCAAGTCCACCCTGTTGCGGGGCTTGGCTCGCCTCCTCACGCCCACGCGGGGCGCCGCCTATCTCGATGGCAAACCCATCCACCAGATGCCGACGCGCGAAGTCGCGACCCTGCTTGGCGTCCTCCCGCAATCCCCCATCGCCCCCGATGCCATCACCGTCGCCGACCTCGTCGGTCGCGGCCGCTATCCGCATCAGGGCTGGTTCCGCCGCTGGACCCCCGAAGACGACGCCGCCGTCGCCGAAGCCCTCGCCGCCACCGACATGGCCGGCCTCGCCGATCGCCCCGTCGATGAACTCTCCGGCGGCCAGCGCCAGCGCGTCTGGATTGCCATGGCGCTGGCGCAGGAGACCGATCTCCTGCTCCTCGACGAGCCCACGACTTTCCTCGACATCAACCATCAGGTCGAAGTCCTTGATCTGCTTACCGATCTGGTGAAAGAGCGCGGGCGCACCGTCGTCGTGGTCCTCCACGACCTCAACCTGGCCTGCCGCTATGCCGACCACATCGTCGCAATGAAATCGGGCAAGATCATTTCCGAAGGCCGCCCCGTCGACGTCATCACCGAAGGCGTCGTCCACGAAGTCTTCGGCATGACCTCCCGCATCGTTGTCGACCCGATCTCGGACACCCCCATGATCGTCCCCATCGGCCGCCACCA